>CAZCKO010000062.1:0-16458 GCA_964499275.1 uncultured Rhodospirillaceae bacterium | reverse complement strand
ACTTGAACCCCCGACACGCGGATTATGATTCCGCTGCTCTAACCAGCTGAGCTACCCCGCCACAATAACTAGTTACCAAAGGATAAATACAAGGGCGCGCCCTATTAGGCCTTCCTAACTAGTCTAGTCAAGTATCAAGAACCCCCAAGTTAAATTTCACGATTAATCCAGCCCCCTCCAAGCACACGATTTCCTTTGTAAAAAACACAAGCTTGTCCCGGTGCAATCCCAAGCTCCGAGACAGCCAGTTCAACTTTTGCAGTACATTCCTCTAAAAGCTCTAAATACGCTGGCACTGGTGGACGCATAGATCTAACTTTCACGTCACATTCAATGACTTTTCCTGCAGGAAGTTCCTCACCAAGCCAATTAACATTGGACAGTGTGATTGAAGTAGTTGTTAAAGACTCTTTGGGGCCAACAACCAATCTTTTTGAATCAGGTTCAATTTTAACAACGTAAAGAGCCTCTTCAGCACGATCAAGATTCAAGCCACGGCGTTGCCCAATTGTATAATGAATTATTCCCCTATGCTCACCGAGGACGTTTCCATGAATATCAACTATTTCCCCCTTTTTAGCTGAGTCTGGGCGAATTTTAAGAACAACATCGGAATAACGGCCTTCAGGAACAAAGCAAATATCCTGACTGTCCGGCTTTTCTGCCACTGGTAAATCATAACGTTTAGCAAGCTTCCTTGTTTCGTCTTTTGTATATTCTCCTAGAGGAAAGCGCAGAAAATCAAGCTGCTCCAATGTGGTCGAAAATAAAAAATAACTTTGGTCCTTGCTGTCATCCACGGCTTTGTACAATTTTACTCCCCCTGCACATTCAACACGTCGTATATAATGCCCTGTCGCTAATGCGCTAGCACCCAGATCACGAGCTACACCCACTAAGTCTCTAAACTTCACCGTTTGATTACAGAGTATACATGGGATCGGTGTCTCACCGCGTATGTAGGAATCCGCAAAAACATCTATTACTTCATCACGAAATCGACTCTCGTAATTCAGGACATAATGGGGTATACCAATTTTTTCTGCCACCTTTCCCGCATCTGCAATATCTTGACCAGCACAACAAGCATTTTTTCTATTTATCGCAACGCCATGATCATAAAGTTGTAAGGTTACGCCAACCACGTCGTACCCTTCGTCAGCTAACAAAGCCGCAGTAACTGATGAGTCAACACCACCCGACATAGCAACAACTATTCTGCCATTTTTGGGAACCGTTTCTAAAATTGCTTTCTTCATTTGGATTAATATAAAGAACTAATCACCCGACAGGTTAATATTTTCAATCGGCAAGGAAACTATTAATCCGTTGAGTTTATTAGTTACTTTGATTTGGCACCCTAATCTAGAGTTCTTTTTACGGTCCCAGGTAAAGTCTAACATTTGGGACTCTTCGTCGCTTGCTCCAGGTAATTTCTCGGCCCAATTTGAGTCTATAATTAAATGACACGTTGAACAGGCCATAGCCCCGCCACAAGCACCCTCAACTTTCATATTATTTTCCCACGCAACTTCTAGTAAGGTCATACCAGATTTTGCTGCAACAGTCTGACAACTGCCATCAGGCGTCAAAAAATTTAAAAAAATCAATTTAGAATTCAACTTTTAGTCATTTTACGATCACGGAGTTTCTTCCATGACTCAATAAAACGATCAATGTCATCTGCGGTAGTTGTCCAACCTAGACTAACCCTAATTGCGCATAGCCCCAATTCCTCTGGAACACCCATTGCTGCAAGAACATAAGGAGTCTCTATTTTGCCTGAAGAACAAGCTGAACCCGCACTAATTGAAACTCCATCTAGGTCAAGTGCCATAACCTGTAACTCACTGCTAAGGCCTTTGGTTGCGAATTTAGATGTATTAGGTAGTCGATCTAAACCCTTACCAAAAATCTTTATTTTAGGCTCTATTTCTAAAACACGTTTTTCCAAATCATCCCTAAAACATCTTAAATCATAAAAAGAAGGTAATCCTAATAATGCACGCTCCGCTGCCACACCATACCCAACAATACCTGCCACATTCTCAGTGCCAGCACGCAAACCACTTTCTTGCCCTCCCCCATGGATAAACCTCGAAATATGTGAGATATCTTTGCAAACCAAGGCTCCTACGCCCTGCGGCCCACCTATTTTGTGTGCCGAAAGCGCTAAACTATCGACCCCAAGGTCTCTGATATCAACAGGAATTTTACCCGCGGCTTGCACCGCATCACAGTGAAAAAACGTACCAGCCTTGCGTGCCAATCGACAGGCCTCTGCAACTGGCTGAAGGATGCCCGTTTCATTATTAGCGAGCATTATGGATACTACAGTTTGTTTTTTACTTTCAAACAATAACTTTTCTAAAGCAGCCAAATCTATAATTCCATTTGATTCTACAGGACAAATGATTACGTCTTCTCGAGCCCTCAGAACTGACTCGTGCTCAATCCCTGATACAATTAATCTCTCGCAAGAAATTGCACGAATTGCTTGATTGTTGGACTCTGTACCACTGCCGGTAAATATAACATTATTTGGGCTGCCTCCTACAAGTGCAGCAACCTTTTTTCGCGCTTCCTCAACACAAGAACGTGCCGCCCGCCCATCGGCATGGACAGAAGAAGCATTACCCCATTTACGCATTGCTCTAACAACAGCGTCTATTACTTCGGGGCGGTTTGGCGCAGTTGCATTGAAATCTAAATAGCTTCGATATGTCAAAGTCATTCAGCGTGTTTATCTGGCAATGGCATAAGTTTCAGGATTTTGTTTTTTTTCTATTCCCAAAACGTCAATACGGCTTTCACAAACATCTGCAACAGAAATAGATTGTAGAAAACCAAGGACTTGATAACCAAGAGCATCCCACAACAGACCAGTTTGAGACCTATCTAATTCACTTTTTACGGTTGACATTTCCACCGCTTCAATTATTTCCGAAATTTTAATCCTATCGGGTGATTTCCTTAAAATGTAACCACCGCCTGGACCTCGAACAGACTTTACAACTCCCGCCTGACGTAATTTAGAGAATAATTGCTCGAGATACGATAACGAAATTTCGTGCAATTTACTAATATCTGATAAAGACATAGGGGTCCTTTGATCCTGTTGGGCTAAAAAAATAATAGCTTTTACCGCATATCTTCCCTTACTTCCTACTCTCATACCTGTAATTTATCCTCATTAATGTTTGAAATATTATGCTCAATTCAACTATATAGGGGCCCTGTTATCGAGAAGCTTGTATTTTGGTGACGTAAATCATTATATTCACGCGCTTGACATTTATTGTTTCCTAAAATTAATCAAGGCGAGGGAATGTATGTTGCCAACTCGGGTCCGTCAATAACCTGAATACAAGCCCGCCTAAATAAAAAAAGCTAGGAGTAAATTCTCGTATGCCTGAGGTTATCTTTAACGGGCCCGACGGACGCCTAGAAGGCCGTTACCATCATTCAGACGCACCTAACGCGCCTATTGCACTAGTCCTGCATCCACACCCTCAACAAGGGGGAACAATGAATAATCGCGTTGTATTTGAAATTTACCAAACATTCGTAAATCGTGGGTTCTCGACTCTAAGGTTTAATTTCCGAGGTGTTGGGCGTTCGCAAGGTGAATACAATGAAGGTATGGGGGAATTAAGTGATGCTGCTTCAGCCTTAGACTGGATGCAGTCAACAAACCCTGACGCAACACAATGTTGGGTAGGGGGATTTTCATTTGGCGCTTGGATTTGTATGCAATTATTGATGCGCCGGCCAGAAATTGATAGTTTTGTGGCCCTCTCTCCACCTGCTGATAAATACGATTTCACCTTTTTAGCACCCTGTCCAGCTTCAGGGCTATTTGTTCATGGTGCAGAGGATTCTATGGTTCCGGGGGAATCAGTTGAAGCATTAGCTATCAAATTACAGGCGCAAAAAAGAATTAAAGTCGATTATAGATTAGTTGATGGTGCGAACCATTTTTTTCATGACAAAGTTGATGAACTTACAACCCACGTAAGCGATTATCTTGAAACCCAAATGCCAGCAATAGAGAAAGCAAAAACTACCACTTAATTTAATACCTTAATCTTTTTTAGGGTATAAGGTTCCGCCGGAAAGCGGCCTTCCGACACCGGTTGTATTTGGAAAAGTTATAGGAAGTTTTTTCTTACTCCTTACCGCTAAATATGCAAATGCCTGAGCTTCAATTGCATCACCTAGCCAGCCCATATTTTCTATCGTCTCTACTTTTTTGTTTAGGGCTGATGATATTTTTTCCATTAAATACTTGTTGTGTCTTCCTCCACCGCTAACAAACCAACGTTTGGGTAGTTCAGGTAAATAACATATTGAACGTTCTATGGATTCGTATGTTAGTGCAGTAAGTGTCGCCGCACCGTCTTCTATGGACAAATCACCGAGCAAAGAAAGGCTAAACTCACCCCTATCCATCGACTTAGGCGGTAATTTATTTAAATATTCAGAAGATAAATATTTATTTAACACTCTTTTGCATACCTTACCTGACGACGCAATTGCACCGTTATGATCATATGCCATACCCAATTTTGAACTGACCCAGTCGTCAATTAGCGCATTTCCTGGACCCGTATCAAATGCTACCAATGATAACTCGTTACCATTAAGGAAAGTTATGTTTGTTACACCTCCAATATTAAGAATAGCTAGTGGCATATCCATTTTCCGCGTTAAGGCTAAATGATACAGTGGAACCAGTGGCGC
Source organism: uncultured Rhodospirillaceae bacterium (assembly GCA_964499275.1). Lineage (GTDB taxonomy): Bacteria > Pseudomonadota > Alphaproteobacteria > MPNO01 > UBA2964 > UBA2964. The sequence goes on along the minus strand of CAZCKO010000062.1, from coordinate 11,715 downwards.
CCCCTGCCCGCCGTTAGCGACATCATTACTTCTAAGATCACAGACCACATCAATATTTGTTTTAGCAGCTAGTAAAGCACCATCACCGATTTGGTAAGTTCGAGCTTTATCTGGATCATGGAGAATAGTGTGGCCGTGGAACCCAATTATATCGACGTCGGTACTCTTTAACTCTGCCTTCTCTAATAATAAACGTACTGCTTCAGCGTGGAGTAAAGTTAATTGATACTCAATATTTTCAATTGGTCCATTTTCCCAGAGGACCTCTCTAAGAGATTCACGAAATTTTAATTTGTATGGTAAACTTAGAAACTCCCGTTGATTAACAAAATGTTCACCATCAGTCTCCAGAAGTGCGGCATCAATCCCATCAAGAGATGTTCCGCTCATTAGACCAAGTGCAAGAAAGATTTTTTTCATGGCGTTAACAATGATTGCATTCAAATCTATTGGACCCGATACTTATGACTTGATCAAATTTAAATTTGTAATGGTATAGCCTATGACTAAAGTTGCCTTAGCCCACCCATTTAAGTCGGATGCTGCCTGGAAAGGCCCCGAACTTTCTATGGCAAATGACTGGATTTACACTCTGAGTGCCAAAGATATTGAAGAACTCCAGCAAGCTCTCTCGTATGTAAAATCAAAAAACTTAAAAATACCAAATTTTTCTATTAAGGACTTTCCACTTCCAACTCTCTCAAAAATTTTATTGAAAATTCTCGAAGATTTAGAAAATGGTCGTGGATTCAAATTGATTCGTGGCATTCCAGTAGACATACTCGGTGAAGAAGACGCCGCAACCGTGTATTGGGGAATATGTAGTTATTTAGGCACAGCAGTAGCACAAAATATGATGGGTGAATTGTTGGGCCATGTTAAGGCCGTCGGTAGTAATTGGAATGAAAACTTTAATTTACGTGGCTACCAAACCCCGGTTCATTTACCATATCACTGCGATAAATCAGATATTGTCGGTCTACTCTGTCTCCAGACCGCTAAAGCGGGGGGCACAAGCTCGATAGCCAGTTCAATTTCTATACATAACGAGATACTTAAAACACGTCCTGATTTGCTAGAGGAACTATATAAACCATTTTATATAGATCACCGAGGTGAGGAATTTCCAGGTGATGACCCATATTACATTGCACAGGTCTTCTCTATTCATAAGGGCCGATTTTTTGGCCGGTTTGGGCAAAAATATGTTGAGAGCGCTCAGCGATTCCCGAATGTACCGCGCCTCACAAAAAAACAAATTGAGGCGATGAACCTTTTTAGCCAGTTGGCATTAAGTGAAGACATACGCTTGGATATGAGTTTTAGACGTGGCGACCTACAATTTTTAAATAATCATTATATGGTCCATAGTAGAACGGAATATGAAGATCACGAGGCCGAAAGTCGGCGTCGCCATCTCATCCGAATACTGCTTTTCACAGAGTCATACAAAGACGTCCCAGAATATACAGAAAAATTAAATGCATTTATCAGACGTTGGGGTAAGGAACCAAGAAAAACCACTTTATCTGTTGATGCTCATTAAGGTTCTTTAAGCACTCACCTTGCACCCAAACGGTATGCTAAATCACGAAGTTAACCTAAATAGAGATTAGTAATGGTATATTTAACAAAATGACAGGTTTAAAATCAGAATTTTTGCATACTATTTCAGAACGTGGATTTATTCATCAAACTACCGATGAAAGCGAACTTGATAGTATTTTAGCCAGTGACAAGTTAGCTGTTGCATATACGGGGTTTGATTGTACAGCCGATTCCCTCCATATCGGTCATTTGATGCCAATAATGACTTTGCGTTGGTACCAACGTTGTGGGCACAAACCAATAGCTTTAATGGGCGGAGGCACGACCAAAGTTGGAGACCCTTCTGGCAAAGATGAGACACGTAAAATCCTAGATGAAACAACTATTCAAAATAACATAGAAGGAATAACAGGCACGTTTGAGAAGTTTCTAAATTTCGGGGAAAAGCCCACTGATGCCCAAATGGTTAATAATGCGGATTGGCTAGATCGGCTAGAATATATTCCGTTTTTGAGACAATTTGGTAAACATTTTTCCGTAAATCGTATGTTATCCTTTGACTCGGTGAGATTGCGGCTTGAACGGGAACAGCCGCTGAGCTTTCTCGAATTTAACTATATGATCCTTCAGGCCTATGATTTCCTGGAGCTGTCACGCCGTGAAGACTGCATTTTACAGATTGGAGGATCCGACCAGTGGGGAAATATTGTTAACGGTATAGAGCTCGCTCGAAGAAGTGATGGCACCTCACTATTTGGCCTAACGACACCATTAATAATGACTTCAACAGGTGAAAAAATGGGGAAAACGTCTGGTGGAGCAGTTTGGCTTAACAGCAAAAAAATAAGTCCATATGAGTATTACCAATTTTGGCGCAATACCGCTGATGCCGATGTTGGCAGATTTTTAAAGTTGTTTACAGAACTACCGCTTAAAGAAATTATCAAACTTGATCAATTAAAAGATACCGAGATAAATGAGGCAAAAAAAATTCTTGCATTTGAAGCAACCAAAATTTGCCACGGAGAGAAGCCTGCAATAGAAGCAAAAGAAACTGCAGCAGAGACATTTGAAAATCGCGGACACGGTTCCTCTTTACCAACATTCGAAATTGAAGAACTACACCTCAGGAAGGGCGTACCTGCTTTTGAGGCCTTGGTAAAAGCTGGCTTGGCCAAAAGTAATAGTGAAGCGCGACGGCTAATTCGAGGCGGAGGGGGGCGTATCAATGATACTGTAATTATTGATGAAAGCCAACTGATTGGAATAGATGACATTAATAAGGAAGGCGTGATAAAATTCTCTGCAGGTAAAAAACGGCACGTTTTAGGAAAACCTGTTAGATTAAATTAATTTGGGTAAATTATTTTGGACCTGATGTCGAGGTTACGGCGTCAGTTGTTCCTAACTCGAAAAGATTTCTTAAAACTCCAGGCGCAAATGTTGAAAGGGGATCTACTAGAATTTCGGGGTCATTAAATCTTCCAGAATATTTGTAATTGGTGGCAAAGATACCGCTACCCCTTTTTCCGGTGAGAATTTTTCCAACAATAGGTACTTGTCTTAAAACATTGTTAATAGGGTTATCGGGGACAATTGTCCCCTTGAGGTTTGCTGTTTTTTCAGAAAAATTTAGATAGCCATCTGCTGTTATACCTAGTGCATCACCTATAGCCTTGGCATTTTGGATTTTGGTTTTACCCTTAAAATATGTAAACGGAATGTCGAGATTTCTAAATTCTATCCCCTTACCTGTGAGCCTATTCAATATTCCTGTTAGCGAAGCAAGCGTCAACATGCGAGCCAAAATTGGTGCATTAACAACAGTATAGTCATCAACTGTAAGTCTCCCCTTCCAGGGTGCGGTATTTATTTTTTTTCTTGAAGCTTTGAGTTTCAGAGTCCCCCCCTGAAAAGTGTCGGTCAAATCTAATACAGTAAAAATTCTTCCTGCATTTCTAGCACGAAGTATAAAATTTTGCTTTTCAGAAACAGTATCGATAACTAATGAAAAGGGATGGTCCTTTGAGAGAACCCCTTTCAAGTCGGCTTTTTCAACGAACCCACTATGATATTTTACCAAACCGGTGACAGTGTGAACAGGCACCTCCGGATCTAACCAAATCGTATCCACTTCCGTTTTGAGATTGAAGTTTGGTAAAAATTTTTCTTCTCCTTTTACCTCCTTCAAGCGGCTTAACAAAGGTACTAGGTCTAAAGAAAATCCATTTAAAATCACATTATAACCAAACTCATCCCCCCTCTTAATAAAACCAGAAATATCCGAACGCCCTAGCTTCAGTTTGTGAATAATTGCACTGAGCAAATTCCTATTTTTATCAAGCCGAAAACTTGTTTTACCGTGAAAATCTTTTGCCTGAATATCCAAATTTTTAACTTCAACCGCCCCACTATTTTTAATTATAACCGAGACCCATCCAACTCCTGGGTCACCGGGTGTTTTATGCCAATTAAGGGTGGGTATATTTAAAGCTGTTTCCTTCAGAATAACTTTCGCCGTAATTTTTTTTATGCCTGATCGTTTTTCAATCAAAGAAAAATTCAGGTCTATTGGCCCTTTGATATAAGGTGAAAGTTTTACCCTCTTTAAAAGGTTTCTTTGTAACCGTTCATCGAATTTTCCTTTGATCGAAAATTGTCGGACATTCGTTTTAGATTTCTCAAAATTTTCTTTCCAAGTAAGACTTAATACGGAACCGTTAATGGAAGCGTTTCCAATTAAGGAAAGGCCCCTCCGATCAACATGAAGATCAAAGTTTCCGGCTTCCACTGGTCGGTTTAGAGGATTTCTAGGCAGCTTAGCATTAACGATACGAGAACTGGCACTGAATTTTATCCTTTCCGCGGTAAGGTTATTTAAAAGTGGGAAAGAAAACTTCAAATTGGTTCTTGACCAACCCTTTACAAGGTCCGCATCTAAACCATATTTCGATAGAAACTTAAGTGGCTCATTATTAGTGATCGCTAAGGCTGTTTTTAGAGGCCCTGATAATGTGGTAACAATGGAAATTTTTTCTTTGTCTGAATCTAGGTCAAGTAATTTAACTTTACCAGAAACAATATTAAGTCCTTTCAATGATCCCGAAGAAATTTTGGCTAAGAAACGGTCCTTTGAAAATACCCCAGTTGCCTCAATTTTTTTAATAGCGGGAAATTCTTCATGAAAACGAATGGTTGAGTTGGGGATAAGGAATTTTCCTGAAAAAGAATCAACAATAGTCTCTAAATTTTTTAAATTTGGCATGCGAATAGAATAGGAAGATTCAATATTCTCAACTCGACCTGAAATTATATTAGTTATTACCCATTTTCGAACCGATGATCCTAATCCGACCGGCCAGCAATCCTTTAGGCTCGTAAAGCCGATACTATTTATACTCGCCTTTCCCGATACACTCACTCCCTCGTCTACCGGAATGATTGTTCCTCCGATCCTTAACTCAGGCCCTCCTATATTAATTTTAAAATTTTCTAATTCCAAAGAATTTGGACTGCTATCGAATTTACCACTTAAATCGAAATTAGAGACCCTTAGACCCATGGGCCAAAATGCATTGGGTTTTATTACCCCATCACTGCCCGAAAACCAAAATTTAGAATTTAATATTTTCCCATTAAGCGAAAAACGGGTCTCCATTCCACCAGTAAATAAGAGATGTACGTCTTTTATAAATTTAAATTTAGGAAAAATTTCCTCAATTTTATTGAAAGGAAATTTTTCCACTTCAATCTTTGCATTAAGTTCTTTTGCATTAGCCTTAAAGTTTATTCTAGCCATTAAACGAGAGGCATTTCCTAAGGTGTCAAGATCAGAAATTAACGTCGCTTTTATTTCTTTATCCTCTCGGAGGAAAACAAAATCCACCTTCGGAAAATTCCACTTTAGGCCAATGACATTATCATTAACCTGCAGTTCTGCCTCTAAAATGCTAATTTGGTGCAGATATTGTAAGATACCATTATTTTGTTTCATCGCATTCAATGCAGCGATAACGCCAATAGTCTCTGACGAAAGGTTCGTTTTTTCTCCAAATGAAATTACAACGTTGTTCACGTCCTTGCGAGCAAGCCTTAAACTTGGCCGGATTAGCTCCAACTTTGTCGGTGCCAATACCCCGCTAAGCAGCGCCCGTAAACTAAAACTTATGGATACTTCAGGGGCTTTGGCAATAACTTGACCGTTTTCGTCGGTAACCTTTGTGTCTATCAATCTAATATCAAGATTTCTACCCCATCCCGCCCAGGTGAGGTTTGTTCCAGCAATTTTAACGCCAACTCGACCTTCAAAGCCATTTAGTGCAGATTCAATATGTGAGGTTAGAAAATTAAGCGGCACCGGGCCTTGAGAAAGACGCCAAGTTGTTATTCCTATGAGCACAATTATGCCCAGAACAATAATCCCTGTTATTTCCCAACAAATTCGTGTTAAACGTCTGAACATACGGGTCTAATATTTTCGTTGATACAATTTAATCACTATTATTTGCAGTTTGCGGCAAAACGACTGCAAATGAAAAGACACAATCATTAAAACAACCATACAATAACACTAATTTTAAAAAATTTATCATGACTGTTGAAGTAGGCGACAAAGCCCCCGAATTTTCTGGACCAACAGACAGCAACCAAATTCTCAATTTAAATGATTTATTGGGTAAAAAAGTCGTTTTATTTTTTTACCCAAAAGATATGACGCCCGGGTGTACCAATGAGGCTTGCAATTTCCGTGATTACTATAAAGAATTCTTAAATGTTAACTCTGAAATTGTTGGGATTTCCAGGGATAGTATCAGGCGACACAAAAATTTTAAGCAAAAATTTAAATTACCATATTCCCTAGTGTCAGACGAAAGTAACTCGATTTGCGAGGCTTATGGGGTATGGCAAGAAAAGAAAAACTACGGAAAAACTTACATGGGGATTGTTCGATCTACTTTTTTAATTAATGAAAAGGGTCAAGTTACCGCCATATGGCGGAACCTTAGAGTGAAAGGTCACGTGGCTAAGGTTCTTGAGCAAATAAAATTACTTTGACAATTAAAACCTCAATAAAAATAGTAAATCGATTACTGAGTAATGCGGTAGTTTTAGTCCTAAGCAGTCCTGACAATGATCGCAAACCTCGCTTCAACATTTAAGCACGCGAAAGAGAAAATATCCCCTGTTCATTTTTCCGATAGCCCGGCAAATTCCGTCAGTACTTTACTAAGTCGAATCGATTCGTCTAAATATATATATGTCTCGACCGCTTAGATTAGAATTTCCAGGCGCCATTTATCACATTACGGCGCGCGCTAACGGACAACAACGGCTTTTTACTAACCCAAAAGACGCAAAATACTTTCTGAATTTACTAGAAAAAGAGATATGCCAGCATAAGTGGGGCTGCTATGCATATTGCCTACTTGAAAATCACTACCATTTAGTCATTGAGACCCCTGAGCCCAATCTTGGACGTGGGATGGGTAGGTTGAATATGTCATATTCTCAATGGTTCGGTCGTATTCATGATCAACCTGGACATCTATTTCAAGGTCGTTATAAAACAATTCTGTTTCAAAAAAACCAACATTTGCTTGAGATTTGCCGACACGTAGTTTTAAACCCGGTTCGATTAGGATTAGTCGACCGAGCGGATCGTTGGCGTTGGTCCAGTTTTCGGCCACTTGCATCCGGATCTTCAGAACCCCAATGGTTGAACAATGGTTGGTTACAAGATCAATTTAAAAGCCGTTCAAGCAACCCAAATGAAAATTGGAAAAAATATGTATTGGAAGAAGATGTTTTTTCATCTCCTTGGGAGAATCTTAGAGCTGGCCAATATCTTGGAGACGAAGAATATCTAAAAAATATTGGAGACCGAATTAACGAGTTGCCTTTAGACCAAGTTTCAAAAAAGTTCACCAGGCCCGACAGGCCTACACCTCAAAGAGTATTAAAGTGTATCTCAGATGCATGCGGAGTTTCAGAAGAGTTTTTACTTGATAAAAATATCTCACAGGACGGGTTCCGAGCCACTGTTTATTTATTACGTCGTGCCAGTAACCTCTCCTTAAAAAGGGTTGCCGAAATGGGGAATGTATCCCAAAGTAGAATTTCCCAAATTCAAAAATCAATCGATGACAAGGGTGGCATTAGCGCTGTTTTTCCGTGGGGTAAAGCTTTGCTTAAGCTTCTATAGTTTTTCTAAAAATTCCTATTTTCCAATACAAACAGGTGATCGTAATACGCTAGCGGAACGTTCCTCCCACTCCGTAACAGTGTGCGCTTGAATGGATAGCGCGTGAATAGGTCCTTCTAGTTCATCTTTCACAACGGCGTTTATCATTCGATGTCGTTGCATACGTGATTTTTCATTGAAAGCGGAGGATACTATTACAACTTTAAAATGTGATTCTGAATTAGGTGGGACATTATGCATCTCACTTTCATTTAGGATTTGATACCAAGTTGGTTGAAAAGCATTTTTTATTTTTTGTTCTAATGACCTTTGCACAAGCATTTTTTAAATTTCTTTCAATTGCCTTTACTTCCAACTCGTTGTGACAAAGAGGCTGCCATAAATTCATCCAAATCACCATCTAAAACAGCCTGAGTATTACTGGTCTCAACCTCAGTTCTTAGATCTTTGACCATTTGATAGGGCTGTAAAACATAAGACCTAATCTGGTGCCCCCAACCTATATCTGTTTTGGCATCATGTTCCGCCTGTGCTTGCTCCTCACGAATCTGCAATTCTCGTTCATAAAGTCTAGCCCTAAGCATATCCATAGCAGCAGCACGATTGCGATGTTGGGAGCGGTCATTCTGACATTGAACGACAATTCCAGTTGGCACATGAGTAATTCTTATTGCACTATCAGTTTTATTTACATGTTGTCCGCCTGCACCAGAGGCTCGGTAGGTATCTACCCTTAGGTCTTTATCCTCAATTTCTACTTCTATGGAATTATCAATAACTGGATAGACCCAAGCACTAGAAAAACTAGTATGTCGACGTGCGTTGGAGTCAAATGGAGAAATACGTACTAGACGGTGCACACCGCTCTCAGTTTTTAGCCAGCCATACGCGTTATGTCCTAAAATTTTTATTGTCGTTGATTTTATGCCAGCTTCTTCACCAGGGCTTTCTTCCAACCATTCGACTTTATAGTTGTGCGCCTCAGCCCACCTAACATACATTCGAGCCAGCATCTGGGCCCAGTCTTGAGACTCGGTTCCGCCAGCGCCCGCATGAATTTCTAAAAAACAATCGTTGCTGTCCGCTTCACCAGACAACAACGTTTCCAACTCGCGTTTGGCCACACGGGTGCGCAAAACTTCAAGGATACCATCGGCTTCATCCAGGACACCATCGTCCGAATCTGCTTCACCCAGCTCTATAAGGGTTATACTATCTTCTATTTCTTGTTCGATTGTCCTAACTTCATTAATAAACTGTTCAAGTTGTGTCCTCTCACGCATTATAATTTGTGCTTTTTCCTTATTGGACCAAAGCATAGGATCCTCAGCTTCCGCATTAAGCTCTTCTAACCTCCGAAGGGCAACATCCCAGTCAAAGATGCCTCCTTAGTAATGCAATTGACTGCTGAATTTCATTAATTAATGCTTGGGTCTCAGCGCGCATAACCTCACCGCCTTATATCACTTAAAAATCAAAAACTAGTATAATCCATTCACCTCGCCAAGCGGTGAAATAGATTTTTCAATCAACAGCGGGCCGTTATGAGGTAACACCACACCTCTTTCCATAAGTGCTTCAGGTTCCGTCCCTGCTTTGAATGCCTCAAGAATAACCAATTTATCTCCTGGTCTAGTACGTTTACCGGTCATTGGGTTTACTCGAACTAACCGGATACCCTTAGGTACCCGGAATGGTATTGAAGCCTTTCCCATTAATGCTGATTGCATAAAATCTCGAAAAATTGGTACTGCAACAGATGAACCAGTTTCTGTCTTCCCCAGTGGCTTGGGTTGGTCAAACCCTACAAAAACTCCAACGGCTAAATCAGGTGAAAAGCCAATAAACCATGTATCAATACTTTGATTGGTAGTGCCGGTCTTACCTCCCAGCGGTTTGCCAATGCGCCCTATACGTTTTCCTGTTCCTCGTTGCACTACACCTTCAAGCATAGAAACAATCTGAAAAGCGCTTCTTGAATCAGCAACTGTGGCCCGATTATCTAGGACTTTTGGAATTGGTTGCCTATCCCATTGGATATTTTTGCAATATGGACATTTCCGTCTTTCATGTCGAAATACCGACCTACCTTGCCTGTTCTGCACGCGATCTATCAAAGTCGGTACAATTTTTTTTCCGCCATTTACCAGCATACCGTATGCCGATGTAAGTTTTAATAAGGTTGTTTCCATTGCGCCCAAAGACATTGAGAGAAAATTTGACACCTTAGAAGAAATTCCAAAACGGTGGGCATAGTCAGCAATTTTATCCATCCCAATGACTTGGGCTAAACGTACAGTCATCAAATTCCGTGACTTTTCGACACCCAAACGTAATGGGCTTGGTCCATAGAACCTCTTTGTGTAGTTGGCAGGTTTCCAAAGTCCTAACCCTTGCCCTTGATCCATAACAAAGGGCGCATCAAGCACTATACTTGCTGGTGTGTATCCGTTTTCCATGGCAGCTAAGTAAACAAATGGTTTAAAAGCTGAGCCCGGCTGCCGTTTTGCCTGTGTAGCTCGGTTATACTCGCTTCGTCCAAAGGAAAATCCACCGCTCATAGCGAGGACACGACCGGTATGAGGGTCAATCGCCACAATCGCACCCTCAATTTCAGGGATTTGTCTTAGCCCAAATGCGCCTTCAGGCAGAATTTTACCATTTTTGTTTGTTATTAATTTTTCTACCAAAATTACATCTAAAACGTCTAAGACTTGCTCCGGCCTCTTAATTGGTTTGCCAAGTTTTTGACCTTTTAGTCCAGCGCGGGCCCACTTCATCTCCTTTAGGGGTATAAATCCATTCTCTCCATTAGAAAATCCAATGATTGTTTTGTCTTCTTTAATTGATAAGACCACTGCCTTTCGCCATCCAGGACAGGCTTCGCTTAGCCAATCTGGCATTGAAACTTTTTTTATCGACTTTTGCCAATTTTGAACTTTACTTATTTTTCCAATGGGTCCGCGCCAACCGTGACGCCGATCATAGCTTATTAAGCCATCGCGGAGCGACATCTCTGCTTTCCGCTGTAAATTTGGATCTAACGTAGTTCGAACTGATAAGCCACCACCGTACAAATTATTTTCACCATACTTTTCGGTCAATTCCCTACGAACCTCTTCAACAAAATAATCTGCGCGAGCAACTGACGCACCAGTTCGTTCCCTAACAAATATTGGCGCCTTTCTAGCTTCTTCAGCTAAATTTGATGTTATATGACCATCTTCGAGCATCCTCCCGATAACATAATTACGTCTAATTTTAGCGGCGCCCGGATTTTTAATTGGATGGTAGTTGTTGGGGGCTTTAGGCAAACCAGCAATCAAAGCAATCTCTGGAAGGCTTAATTTATCAAGCGATCTATCGAAATAATTGAGTGCTGCCGCCGCCACTCCATATGAGCCAAGACCGAGATAAATTTCATTCAAATAAAGCTCTAAAATTCGATCTTTACTCAAAGCTTGGTCAATTCGGAATGCTAGAATTGCTTCTTTTATCTTTCGATCAATAGAAATTTCATTAGTTAAAAGAAAATTTTTAGCAACCTGTTGGGTTATTGTTGAAGCTCCTACAAGACGCTGGCCGCTCCCAAGCCGTTTCAAATTGGTAAAAATGGCTCGTGCGACACCTAAAACGTCTATGCCACGATGTTCGTAAAAATTTTTATCCTCGGCCGACAGAAAAGCCTTTAAAACCATTCTTGGAATAGCTTCTATAGGAACAAAAACTCTCTTTTCCCTAGCAAATTCAGCAAGGAGACTACCATCTCCTGCGTGAATTCGCGTTACAGTTGGCGGTTGGTAACTAGCTAATTGCTTAAAATCAGGCAATTCTCGACCAAAATGCCACAAAATCGCAACTAATAATGCGACACCAAGCACAATAAAAGATAAAGCGGCAGTGCCAAGCATTAAAATAAATTTAAAAATTCTCTTCATTGCCAAATTCTATGGGTAAGACAAAAT
>CAZCKO010000061.1:0-16537 GCA_964499275.1 uncultured Rhodospirillaceae bacterium | reverse complement strand
TACTAAAGAGAGGTTAGAAGAACACGCTGGTCTAATAGGAAGAATGGCTCGCATTGAAAATATTGAATTTGTCTCTGATGTCTTACCCAAAGGGTTGGTTCAGCTTATAGTAGAGAATGTTACCTATTTTTTGCCAGTTGGAGATGTCATTGATCATGCGAAAGAAATAGAGCGTCTTTCTAAAGAAATAGTGAAGGCGGAAAAAGAAATTGGGTTATTGGAAAAAAAGCTAACCAATCAAAAGTTTTTATCTCGGGCTCCGGTAGAGGTGGTCCGCGAGAATCAAGAGCGCCTAGCAAATTATAAGGCGTCCTATGACAAATTTAATGAAGCTCTTAATCGTTTAAGGTCTCTTTAATAAATGGAAGTGATGTAATGGTTATTAGGATAGGCACGAGCGAAATTAATGGTACTTTCCACCGTCAAGGAGAGGCAATTGCTAGAAACCTAAATAATAAATATTCGGTCGAGACGATACCGATGACTGGCTCCAGTATAGGGAGCGCTTTGGGCTTACATAATGGGAATTTGGAATTTGGTTTTTCTGCTTCTAATTGGGTAGGGCGGGCGCTAAGAGGTGAAGATCCATTTGATGAACCTATATCTTTAAGAATGGCGGCGCCAGCTAATGCCGGGCCCATGTTTTTCGTAGTTCGTGCGGATTCCGACTTATACAATATTAGTGATATGGTAGGTCGCAAAGTTGCTGTAAATTATAGCGATAGCGGTATGTTTCAGCATACAAAAACCATCTTTGGAATTTTGGGAATTTCTTTTGATGATTTCGATCCAGTTTATGTTGGGTTTGAAGAGGGCGCGGAGAAATTGAAAACCGGTGAAATTGATGCCCAGTGGCAATGCCCGATACCCAATCCAATAATGACTAATCTCTCAAACAGTTTAGAAGTGAGGGTGTTAGAGTATGACCCCGGTCAACTTGAGAAAGTTATTAAAGAAGGGGTTTTTTATCGGACCGTGGTTATGCCAATAGGATCATTTAGAGGTCTAGATAATGAGACATCACAGGTAGGAGTATTGAATGTTATAGCTACTCATGAGCGGGTAAATAGCGACCATGTAGAATATTTCGTGACAACGATGATCGAAAATTCAAGAGAACTTGGAAGGGTTCAGGAACTTTTCAGAGGATTAAGAAACCTATTCATTGAGCTTAGCGAAAAAGGTCGTTCGCTCATTGAGCCTGAAGGGGTACCGTTACACGAAGGCGCGTTTAAAGCTTATCGCAAGGCTGGGTTGTTATAATAGGCCTAATTTTTATTAAAAGATCCCAACATCAATAGATTTTCACTAAGAGGTTTCCAATGGCTGACCGCCCAAAGGTTAAGAAATGCAGAAATAACAATAAAAAAAAGATTTCCAAGAGGTTTCAAAAGTCTAATTTACCGAGCCGCCATGTAACTGAAGGTCCGGAGCGGGCTCCTCACAGGAGCTACTTGTATGCGATGGGTTTGACCGATGAACAAATCCATCAGCCTCTTGTGGGAGTTGCCACCTGTTGGAATGAAGCTGCGCCTTGTAACATAGCACTTTCCCGTCAAGCTCAGGCAGCTAAACGGGGTGTGTCTGAAAATGGTGGCACACCGAGAGAATTTACGACGATAACTGTTACTGATGGAATAGCAATGGGACACGCCGGTATGAAGTCTTCACTGGTATCCCGGGAAGTTATAGCGGATTCGGTTGAGTTAACCATGCGGGGGCATTGTTACGATGCCCTAATAGGTTTGGCGGGGTGTGATAAATCTTTACCTGGCATGATGATGGCTATGGTTCGCCTGAATGTCCCAAGTGTGTTTATTTATGGGGGAACCATTTTACCGGGACGCTTTCAAGGAAGGGACGTTACTGTCGTTGATGTGTTTGAAGGTGTCGGCATGCATGCAGCAGGTAAAATGTCGGATGCGGAGCTTCAAAAGTTGGAAAGTGTTGCCTGTCCCTGCGAAGGGTCCTGCGGTGGACAATTCACAGCGAATACCATGGCCTGTGTATCTGAGGCCTTGGGCTTAGCTCTACCTGGGTCAGCGGGAGCCCCAGCATCCTTTAAATCAAGAGATAAAGTCGTAAGGGAGACAGGGCCGGCTGTTATGAATTGTCTTTCTAGGAATATCAGGCCCCGCGATGTCGTAACCAGAAAATCTCTGGATAATGCGGCCAAAGTTGTGGCTGCAACAGGGGGCTCTACCAATGCAGCTTTGCATTTGCCCGCAATTGCCCACGAGGCGGGAATAAAATACACCCTTGATGATGTGGCAAAAATTTTTAAAGGAACCCCTTATATTGCGGACCTTATGCCCGGAGGAAAATATACAGCAACGGACATGTATAGAGCTGGTGGGGTCCCCATTGTTATTAAAGAACTTTTGTCAGCGGGGTTATTGGATGGAGATTGTCTAACCGTCACTGGAAAAACTCTCGGGCAAAATCATCGAGATATAAAATTTCCGAAAAACCAAGATGTGGTTTATAGGGTTCGGAATGCACTCTCTCCAACAGGAGGTGTAGTAGGTCTTACAGGAAATTTAGCGCCAGATGGGGCGATCGTTAAGGTTGCGGGTATGAAAAATCTTATTTTTAAGGGCCCTGCAAGGGTTTTTGATTGTGAAGAGGATGCTTTTGATGCAGTCGTAAATGGAAAATTTAAAGAGGGGGATGTCCTCATCATTCGTTACGAGGGGCCTAAGGGAGGCCCTGGTATGCGAGAAATGCTATCGACTACGGCTGCGTTGTACGGACAAGGGATGGGAGAAAAAGTCGCCCTTATAACGGATGGGAGGTTCTCCGGTGGTACCAGAGGGTTTTGTATCGGCCATGTCGGTCCTGAGGCCGCAGTCGGGGGACCCATTGGGCTAATTAAGAATGGGGATATAATTTCAATTGATGCAAAAAAGGGAACCATGAATGTTGCTCTCACTAAAACACAATTAGCGAAAAGAAAAATATCTTGGAAGCCTCGGAAACATGACTTTCAGTCCGGAGCTTTGTGGCGTTATGCGGAAACAGTAGGGCCAGCTTCATTGGGAGCGGTCGTACACCCTGGCGGGAGTGCGGAGACACACTGTTATGCCGACATTTAAAACTTATAAGACATAAAAAATAAGTTTAACTTACTGAAAAATATTGGGATTAATCAAATACCGTTTCAATGTAATGGTCTGAATCGACGATTGCTTCGATCACTGTTGGTCCTTTTGTTTTAAAGGCTTTGTTTATGGCGGCATTCAATCCTTCTGAGGAACGGACGCCAATTGTAGGGACGCCAAAATAGTGGTTTGGAGGATCTTTATATTTTTCGTCCTGAAGTTCTGTTCCATAGATAGCGTACTGCCGACGAATTTGTTTAACTCGAATTAATCCCAACCAGCGATCGTCTAGGACAATTATAGGTAAGTTAATTCCTAACCGTTTTGCTGTTGCGACTTCTCCACAAGTCATTTGAAAACAGCCATCGCCAATTAGACAGACCACTGGTTTATCAGGGAAGACTAGCTTGGCGGCGATAGCAGAGGGAATCCCAAATCCCATTGATGACCAGCCATTCGTAATCAAGAACTGTTTTGGAGCGTTTGTGATCCATTGACTGGCTATTTGGTGTGTGTGGGCGCCAACATCAAAACTCAAAATTCCATCTTCAGGAAGGGCTGAACGAACTGCGTCAATAGCTTCATGTACGGTAAACTCTTTGGAAAAAGGCCGAAGTAATTGATCAAAAATTATTTTATGTTTGTTTATTTCTGATCTTTTCCATGAATTGGGAATTTGTTTTATTTCTGTTAATGCCCTAACAGAGAATTCTAAATTTCCGACAACTTCATGTTTTAAACCTACGGTATCGTTCACATCTACATCTTCGATATCAATCTGAAGAAGAGGGGTGTCTCCAATCCATGCCTCAAATTCAACTTCTATAGTATCGTAACCTAGTCCAATAATCAGGTCTGATGACAGTAGTAATTTACGTTGGTGTTGCCTACAGGCTCTCTCTATACATCCAATAGCTAATTCATGATTTTCGTTAATCAAGCCCTTGGCCATAGTAGTCGTCGCAAAGGGAATTTCGTGTTTATCAATGAATTTTTTAAAAATATCAGAATTGCCGACGCGCATGGCTGTTGAACCCAAAACAACAATCGGTCTCTTTGAATTGGAAATGAGTTTAACAGCTTTATCTATTTTGGATGGCTCCGCATTAATACTTTTTTCGTCTTGTTTAATTCCTGGGATTAAATTTTCTGCCGGTGCTAAAGCAACATCCTCGGGGAGATCAAGGTGAACTGGACCGAAGGGTTCTGTGGTTGCAATTCGGATCGCTTCGTTAACGTTTTCTTGGACATTGTCCACTCTTAAGGGTAAGGAGCTTTTTGTGATTGGTTCAAATAATGCGTGGTGATCTATGTACATTTGGATTCGCCGGCCTAATTGATCGACGTTGAGATTGCACGTAATTGCGATCATTGGAGACCGGTCCAGCCAAGCGT
This sequence comes from uncultured Rhodospirillaceae bacterium, assembly GCA_964499275.1. GTDB lineage: Bacteria > Pseudomonadota > Alphaproteobacteria > MPNO01 > UBA2964 > UBA2964. Next base: position 12,041 of record CAZCKO010000061.1, on the reverse strand, counting down.
TTCCTACCCCTGTGGCTAAATTAGTGGCGCCAGGACCCAACGTGGCAATACATAAACCAGGGGTTCCAGTTAGGCGCCCGCTGACATCAGCCGCAAAGCCAGCGGAACCTTCGTGAGCCGTCAGAACGAATTCTATATCGCCATTTCTCATGGCTTCCATTAACGGCAGAACATTACCACTCGGAATCCCAAATCCATGTCTAACACCAGCATTTCTTAAAATTTTAACAATCAGATCAGCATTATTCATTTTGGGTCTCTAAACCACTTCACTATGTAGGACAAAAGCCAACAAATAGCAGATCCAATAACAATAAATACCAGTACACTGGCAATAAGTTGTTTTGGGTCATCCACGCCTTTTTGTGTATAAGCAATTGAAGCCCAGATTAGGCCAAAGAGAGTTGCACCCATAATGTATCGATGCATCAAGAAATTCCTTTTTCCGCAGATATTTCACACCAAACCGGCGTATGATCAGATGGTTTTTCTTTCCCCCTTGGGGATTTATCAATTCCCACATTAACCAAAAGGTCTGATACTTCGGGGGATAAAAGTAAGTGATCTATTCTTAGGCCAAAATCTTTTTGCCAGGCACCCCCTGTATAGTCCCAATAGCTGTAAAGCCCGGCTTTAGGGTTCAAAGCTCTAAACGCTTCTGTTAATCCTAAATTTAGAAGGGTTCGGAAACGACTTCGAATTTCTGGACGACAAAGTGCATCCTCACGCCAAGCCGTAGGGTTGTATACATCATGATCAGTGGGGCAAACATTGTAGTCACCACCCAATAAAAATGGTTCGCCGGTATTAAGCAAATTTTTTGTATGCTTAATAAGTCGGTCCATCCAAGAAATTTTATAATCAAATTTTTCGCCGGGAACCGGATTTCCATTGGGGAGATAGAGAGAGGCAACCTTAATTCCAAAGGTTATACCTTCAATATAACGGGCCTGCTCATCATTTTGGTCTCCGGGCAAACCATGATTTACGTTCTCGATTGGAGTTTTTGAAAGGATGGCAACCCCGTTATAAGATTTTTGTCCGTGTACTACGATATTATATCCAAGGTCTTCTATTTTTGAGAAAGGGAAACTCTGGTCAATTACCTTAATTTCCTGAAATAACACAACATCTGGCGAAAATTCAGATAACCACTCGAGCACTCTGGGCAAACGAGCTCGGATTGAGTTAACGTTCCAGGTTGCTATTTTGGGCATGCTAGTTACTCGGGCTGTGAAGGTTGTAATTTTATTAGAATAAAACAATTTTACTTTCAAAATTAATTTTATCCGATTGAAAATGAAACCCCACAACCACAAGTGGAAGATGCATTTGGATTTCTCATTGTAAAAAATGAACCAACTATCTCTTCAGCATAATGAAGTTCACTGTCCACTAAGTAATCCCATGATGTTTCATCTATTACTACAGATACTCCATCTTGCTCAATTACCCGATCGTCAGTATTTTTTTCATTCTCAAACGAAAAGTTATATTGAAAGCCAGAACACCCTCCACCAGCAACAGCAACTCTAAAAATCATGCCTTTAAATTCGCCTTCTGCTGTCATTGCTTGTATGCGTTTTACTGCACTAGGGCTTAGTTGAATTTGTTTGTTTTTGTTTGAATCCATATTAAAAAATTCTATAAATTTACCTAAAAAAAAAATATTTTAAATTTAACCATCAATTTAGACCGCGATAAGTTATGGTCAACATATTCTTTATAGGAAAATTATTTTTAATAAAGCTGAATTGTTAGTTGCAACATGGAAATATAGTTTTAAACGATGAGTAATCAAAACCGATATCAAGATGATTTGATATACAATCCCTTCGCGACGATACCCGAGCATAGTCGGGGAAGGCTTTTCCAAGAACCTGAAAGCGTGACAAGGTCGGTTTTCCAGAGGGATAGGGATAGGATTATTCATTCCAGTGCATTTAGACGCCTCAAATACAAAACTCAGGTATTTGTTTACCATGAGGGCGATCATTACAGGACCCGATTAACGCACAGTTTAGAGGTCGCTCAAATAGCGCGTACCTTAGCTAGAGCATTGAGGGTTAACGAAGATATTGCTGAGGCACTAGCCCTTGCTCATGATCTTGGACATCCACCGTTTGGTCATGCTGGGGAGGAGGCACTTCAGGCTGTAATGTTACCCCATGGTGGTTTTGACCATAATGGACATGCAATTCGTATCGTTACAAAGCTTGAGGCACGGTATGCAAATTTTGATGGATTAAATCTCACGTGGGAAACTCTTGAAGGGCTTGCCAAACATAATGGTCCCGTCATTCTTTCTTTACAGAACAAGAGAACATTACCTTGGGCTTTGAGTGAATATGATTTGGTACAGGACCTAGAATTGCATACCCAACCAGGGATTGAAGCTCAAATTGCCGCTTTATCAGACGATATAGCCTATAATACCCATGATGTTGATGATGGTTTAAGGGCTGGCTTATTCGATGTTGAAGACTTGATGGATCAACCTCTGGTAGGTCCAATTTTAAAGGAAGTAATTAAATTATATCCAGATATAGAAGAAGGCCGCCTTATCCACGAGACCACACGTCGTATGATTGACTTTATGACCGCCGATCTCTTAAGAGAGAGTCGGTCCCGCTTAAAGAAAATTAACCCCGAATCTGCAGACGATGTTAGATCATTGAAGTTACCTATAGTCTCTTTATCGAATGAGATGGCCGGAATTAACCTGACATTGAAAAAATTTTTATTTGAGAAAATGTATCGTCATCCGAGGGTCAATCGTATGACCAATAGAGCCGGTAGGGTCATAAAAGACCTATTTGACCTGTTTATGAAGGAACCAAATTTTTTACCGTTAGATTGGCAAAAAAAAATTAGAGATTTAAATGAATCTAAGCGTGCGCGAATTGTGACCGATTACATAGCAGGGATGACGGATCGATTCGCCCTCAGTGAGCACAAAAGGCAATTTAATCTGTACGAGTAATTATGAATTTAATTAAAAATATTTTGGACATAATTAATTCTGAAATTAAAGAATTGATCAAGGCGGGTGCACTTCCAGCTGATATAAGTTTAAGCCAAATAAAGCTAGATTCTGCAAAAAATCTGGATCACGGTGATTTTTCGTCGAATGCAGCTTTAGTCTTATCAAAACAAGCGCGGATGAAACCTTATGACCTTGGAAAATTAATTGTTACTCGTCTTTCTAAAAGATCCGAATTTAAATCGGTGGAAATTGCAGGGCCCGGATTTATAAATATTCGTTTGGTATCTCAAATTTGGACCAGTTTGATACCCATTATTCTTGAAAATGGCATCGGATACGGGAGTACAAATTTAGGTAATGGGCAAGCCATCAATGTCGAGTTTGTTTCAGCCAACCCTACTGGACCTATGCATATTGGCCATGCTCGGGGGGCTGTTTTTGGGGATGCATTATCTAACTTGCTTGAAAAAGTAGGATATTCCGTAACGCGGGAGTATTACGTTAATGACGCTGGAGCCCAGGTCGATATATTGGCTCGCTCAACCCACCTTCGATACCTTGAGGCTCTTGGGAAGGATATAGGTGAAATGCCAGAAGGTTTTTATCCTGGAAATTACCTAAGGAAGGTTGGTGAAGAAATAAAAAACCGTGATGGTAAAAAATGGAAAAATCTGTCTGAGAAAGATTGGCTATCATATTTTCGGAATTTTGCAGTCACTCAAATGATGTCATTAATTCGAGAGGATTTAAAAACATTGGGAGTGTTACACGACGTCTTTATTTCGGAAGCGGAATTGGTTGGGTCTGGAATGAATGATGAAGTGTTGAAGGAACTCCAGGAATTTGATTTGGCTTATACGGGAACCCTTGAAGCTCCAAAAGGTAAGTTGCCAGATGATTGGGAGCAACGGCCACAACTGCTTTTTAGATCCTCAAAATTTGGCGATGATTTAGATAGAGCGCTCAAGAAAACTGGTGGCGATTGGACTTATTTTGCATCCGATATTGCGTATCACCGAGATAAGTTCAGGCGTGGTTTTCAAATTATGGTAGATGTTTGGGGAGCTGACCACAAAGGTTACATTAAGAGAATGGAATCTGCGGTTCAGGCTATAACAAAGGGGGAGGGCTCCCTAACTGTAAGGTTATGTAATTTGGTAAATTTATTAGAAGACGGTAAGCCTTCAAAAATGTCGAAGCGAGAGGGTTCCTATGTCACGTTAAACGACGTGGTTTCCGAGGTAGGGCCGGATGCAGTTCGTTTCATGATGTTAACGAGAAGCAACGAAGCTCCGTTAGATTTCGATTTAAAAATCGTTTTAGATCAAAGTAAGGATAATCCTGTATTTTATGTGCAATACGCTCACGCCCGAATTTGCTCTCTATTGCGAAATGTAGATGAAAATTTTTCGGAGCTTAATGTAGACGATTCTAGTCTAATTGATGCTGATGTCAGATTACTAAATAGTGATAGCGAGATAACAATGATAAAAGAGTTGGCTATTTGGCCGGTTGTGGTTGAAAGGTCAGCTATAGCAAATGAACCTCACCGAATAGCATTTTATTTATATGACTTGGCGGCGTCTTTTCACTCCCTTTGGAACAAGGGTAATGGGGATGAAGATTTAAGATTTATCGTTCCAAACAATGAGAGTAAAACGATTGCTCGTTTATCTCTTGCTCGATCGGTGGCCATCGTTATTTCGTCTGGTCTTGCTATCATGGGAGTTGATCCAGTTGAGGAAATGCGTTGATGTCAGAGTTGAAGGGAGAAGACCGGTCATATTCTGATGAAATTAGTCGAGTACCTTTCTGGAAGAGACATATCTTGACCATAATGGTTTCTATTGCGGTTGTAGGAGGACTTAGCGTGCTCGCAGTATTTACCTACGAAAAGGGAAAAAATAATACTATTCCAGCTAAGATCAAAATTATTCAGGCAAAAATAGGTCCAACAAAAATTAAACCAAAACATCCTGGTGGGATGATTATTCCTGACCAAGATAAAAAAATTTATAGTAGATTAAATCCTAATGTCGAGAGTGAGAAAGTTGAAAATTTGTTGCCAGCTCCGAAAGTGGTTTTACCGAAACAGGAACATATAGAACATAAACCTGCTAATAAGATTGACAAGATTAGGTCTCCAAAAAAGATTCCGGATTCTTCCAATCCCATAAAAACCCGAGAATTTTTAGGAACAGGTAACAAAAGTGGTTTGAATTCTAAATTCGAAGGAAAAAGCTATCGCGTGCAAATTGTTTCTTTGAGATCGGAAGAGAATGTAAAAAATTTATGGAAGAAAATTAAGAAAAAATATCCAAAATTATTTCAAAATTTAAACATTTTCATTGTTCGGGCAGAAATAAAAGGGAAGGGGACTTATTTTCGGTTACAGCTTGGACCATTAAAAAGCTCTAAGCCCGCTCGAGAGCTATGTCAAAAAATTAGAACTATAAAAACTGGTTGTTTTATTGTTAAACCTAACTAAGAAGGCACCCTCTCCCGTTATCTTTGGTTGTATTGATTCCGAACTGTCAGAGGCAGAAATTGATCTTTTTTCTGATGTTAGACCATTCGGGTTAATACTTTTTGAACATAATTGTTTAAATCCTACGCAACTATCAGATCTTATTGCTCAATTTAGAGAAGTTGTCGGATATAATGATGCTCCTGTTTTAATAGACCAAGAGGGGGGGCGAGTAACCAGAATGAAGCCGCCGCATTGGAGGCTTCCGCCGGCCGCGAGAACATTTGCGGATATTGCGGAAAAAGATATGGAAGTAGCTTTGAGGGCTGCTTATTTAAATTCACGGCTCATCGGTAAAGAATTGTCCAGTGTTGGTATCTCAGTGAATTGCCTTCCAGTACTAGATTTGTTTGTTGTCGGTGCACACGAAGTAATTGGAGACCGAGCTCTTGGCAGGGATACCGACACGATCTCCAATTTGGGAAGAAGTTTGTGTAACGGCCTTATAGAAGAAGGAGTGTCTCCAATTATTAAGCATATCCCCGGTCATGGACGGGCAAAGACTGACAGCCATAATAGTTTGCCTGTGGTGGATGCTTCTATTTGTGAGCTAGAAGAATTCGATTTTGTTCCATTTAAGCTTTTAAATGATATTCCATGGGCAATGACCGCTCACGTGGTCTATTCCTCAATTGACAGTGAGAGAGCGGCATCAATTTCGCCAATTATTATCAACGAAATCGTGCGTTCAAAAATTGGATTTCAAGGCCTATTGCTTTCAGACGATATTGGCATGGATGCGTTGTCAGGTAGTAAAGGTGAACGAGCTCAAAAAATTTTAGATGGAGGGTGCGATCTAGTTCTTGAGTGCTCTGGAAATATTAATGATATGGAGGAAGTATCTGCTAAGATCTCTTCAATGAAAGATGAAACAATAAAAAGAATAAATTTAGCAGAGGAATTAAGATTAAATAATCAGGTCAATGATTCCTTATCACGAGAATGTGCTTTGGAAGAATTTAACGAATTATTGACTAGATATTTTTCTCATTAAAATTTTAATTTCGATACGTTTCCAATATTCCAGAATTCGAATTATATTGTTGAGACTAATCTCTTGCTCGAGGTCCTACTAATTTATTGAAATAAATCCAATGACTAGAGCGAGTCGGACTTTTAATAGTACTCTATTAACTTCTTGTTATTAAGAGATTTCGAGGTTTGATGAAACTTGGTTTAAATTTTTGTTTGGGAGAGAGTTGTTAACAGTGTATGAAAAACAAATGGTTATAAGAGTATATTAAATTGAAAAATTATGTCAGATAATTTTGAAAATTTTGAGGTTTTGGACGTCAATCAGGAGGCTGAAACTCCGCTGTTCGTTGATTTAGACGGTTATGAAGGCCCAATAGATATGTTGTTGGATTTGGCTAGGCAACAAAAAGTAGATTTACTAAATATTTCAATTTTGCATTTGGCTGAACAGTATTTGAAATTTATCGAAAAAGCTCACAGGTTAAAACTAGAAATTGCGGCTGATTATTTAGTAATGGCTGCATGGTTGGCTTATTTAAAGTCTAGATTGCTTCTTCCCGAAGAAGACAATGAAGAAGAGCCTACAGGGTCGGAGATGGCAGAAGCCTTGGCATTTCAACTTCGACGTCTTCAATCGATGCAGGACGCTGGCTCCAACATTATGGAACTCCCACATTTAGGAAAAGATATCTTTCCTCGTGGTTTAGGTGAGGGGATCACGATTGTACGTAAACCTGTATATGAGCTTTCACTTTACCAATTATTAAAAGCCTATGGGGATCAACAAAGTAAAGGTACGGCTGACCCCCTGGAAATTGCTCCCACTGCCTTTTTTTCAGTTGACGACGCTTTGGAACGTTTAGGAAGTTTATTAGGAAAAATGCCAGATTGGTCTGATCTTCAAGAATTCCTACCAGAAAAATTTAAGAACGTATTAATTTTTAGATCGGCTATTGCCTCCACATTTGCAGCTAGTTTAGAAATGGCTAAATCAGGGCAGATTGAGATTCGCCAAAATGGGATCTTTAGCCCTATTTATCTTCGGGCTAAGATAGGAGGAGTTTAGATCCTCTGGATGGTTCAATAGAAAAGCCCAATAACGTCGGAAGACAGGATATCAATATGTCAGATCACATGTTAGCTGTCAGGATTGCAGAAGCTGTTTTATTTGCAACGTCTGAACCAATGACAGCGGCTTCTTTGGCTGAAAGATTACCTGATAATATAGATATATCACTGGTCCTTGAGGATTTATCTAAGCAATACCAAGGTAGAGGAGTGGTATTGCAGCCTGTGGCCGGCCGTTGGACCTTCCGTACGGCTCCTGACTTGGCTGGCTCGCTTAAATTAGAGGTTAACGTTAGCCGCAAACTGTCTCGAGCTGCTGTAGAAACATTAGCTATTATTGGTTATCACCAGCCGATAACGCGGGGTGAAATTGAAGAAATCCGTGGAGTAACTTTAAGTAAAGGCACCTTAGACCTTCTGCTGGAGGTAGGCTGGATCAGACCAATTGGTAAACGAAAAACACCGGGCCGTCCTGTAACTTGGGGAACTTCACAAAAGTTCTTAGAACACTTCAATTTAAATGAAGTAACCGACCTTCCAGGGATTGAAGAATTGAAGGCTGCTGGTCTTTTGGATAGACGACCCACTCGAAGTATTTTTAGTGAAATTACGACGGATGTTGAGCTAAAAAGCCCCGACAGTGACGATGGTCTTAATGAAAGTAACAACCCGTTAACCTCAGTGGGTGAATAGTTGGGTTTACTATTTGTTATAAGAAGCTTGATCGTTTGATCGAATAAGTTACAACTAACGTCGAAAGTTTTGAATTTTACGATAAATGGCTACAATCGCTATATTTAGAGCCTGGGTCTTTCACAAACTTTCATAATACATATATTGATGAAGGTGGGTTTTACAGAAGGGTATAGGTATGGGAACATTTAGCATTTGGCATTGGATAATAGTGTTGGTTGTCGTACTGGTGCTGTTTGGCGGAAGAGGAAAACTCTCTAGTTTAATGGGAGATGCCGCTCGTGGAATTACAGCTTTTAAAAAAGGTCTGAAGGATGAACCTGAAGACGAAATTTCTGAACCTAAGACTATTGACGCGGAAACAACCCAGAACAATCCGAAGTCGTCTAAAAAAGACGAAACTGCAAAGGGTTGATAGTCTGAACTGTTCCATCAATTGAAGGGTGCAAAGGCACCATGTTTGATATAGGCGGCTGGGAATTTCTTATAATTGTAGTAGTTGCGATAATTATCGTTGGGCCCAAAGATTTGCCGGGGGCTCTTCGGACGGTCACCTCATGGATTAGGAAGGCCAAAGCTCTCACTAATGATTTTAGGAATAGTATCGATGATTTAGCTGAAGAGGTTGAATTAGAAAATATCAGCAACGAGTTGCAATCGGATTTAGGCATTGATCAAACAAAAGATCTGGGGAGTTCAATTCACGAGCATATAAAAGGATCAATAGATCCCAACGACGAAATTTCAGAGGCGGTTAATGAGGCGAGTACTATCTATAACGAAGATATTAATGAAAAAGGAGAAGCTACAAATAATCTTGTATCGCCAACAAAATCGATAGATCAGCAAGGGGAATTAAATTCTTCTTTAGAGGATGATAAAAAGCCCAATAAAGGGGACGAGAATTAAATGGAAGATGATGTTAAAGAGGATACAAAAATGTCTCTCCTTGGACATTTAGTAGAGCTTCGTAGCCGTTTAATTTGGGCCTTTATAGGTTTTATTGTTTGTTTTTTTATTGCTTTTTATTTTGCTGAAAATGTTTTCGCTTTTTTGATGCGCCCTCTGGCGGAGCAAATGGAGAGTAGAACCGGCGCTAGGATGATTTTTACCGCCTTACACGAAGCGTTCTTCACATATGTCAAGGTCGCATTCTTTACTGCAGCCTTTGTAGCTTTTCCGTTAATAGCTACCCAAATTTGGTTATTTGTTGCACCGGGCCTCTATAAAAACGAGAAAGGTGCATTTTTACCGTTTTTAATCGCAACACCTGTTCTGTTTTTTTTGGGTGGAGCTTTAGTTTATTATTTTATATTTCCTTTAGCTTGGGAATTCTTTCTCAATTTTCAGACTACTGGTGGAGCAGGGTTGCTACCAATTCAAGTAGAACCAAAAGTAAACGAATATCTGTCGTTGGTAATGCAATTGATATTTGCTTTTGGGTTAGGATTTGAATTGCCGGTGTTCCTAATGTTACTTGTGAAAGCTGGGCTCGTTACCGCTGCCGGGTTAGCTGATAAACGTAGGTACGCAATAGTGGGTGTATTTATATTTGCTGCTATTTTGACTCCGCCAGATGTAATTAGCCAAATTGGACTGGCTGTACCAATAATTTTGCTTTACGAACTATCGATTTTTGGGGCCCGTTTTATTGAAAAAAAACGTACGGAGAAAAATTAGGTCAAGGAATTGATTTTATCGTTAGACATCGATTCTTTTTAAGATTCTAGACGTTCGGCCTTTCAACACCTATAACCAGAATCATTAAATAATTTTGGACTTAAATATGCTTGATATCCGCTGGATCTGCGAAAATCCAACATCATTTGATGCAGCTCTTTCTAAACGCGGAATTACTGCAACATCCGCCGAGTTAATTAAAAAAGATACCAGTCGTCGACTTATCCTGACAAAATTACAGAATTTTAAGGAGCGTCGTAATGTGGCTTCAAAAAAAATCGGAAAGGCTAAAGGTCAGGGCTTAAATGTTGATACAATTATTAAAGAGGTTGCTGAGCTAAAAATTAATATTCAAGACTTGGAAGATGAAGAAAAGGCTATCTCTGAAGACCTTACCAAATTGCTTTCCAGCCTTCCCAATATTCTTTCAGAAGACACTCCAGAAGGAAACAACGAAGAGGATAATATTGAATTAAGAAGGATAGGAATTCCGAATAATTTTGATTTTTCACCACGAGACCATGTTGAAATTGGCGAACTATTGTCAGGGATGAATTTCAAGCGTGCCACTAGATTGTCCGGTTCTCGATTTGTAATACTTAACGGTAATATTGCTAGGTTAGAAAGGGCTCTGGGAGCCTTTATGCTGGACATTCACACTAAGGAATTTAATTATTCTGAAGTGGTACCTCCAGTTCTAGTAAGGGACATAGCGTTATATGGTACTGGACAACTTCCAAAGTTCTCCGAAGACCTATTTAAAACTACGAACGATCTGTGGTTGATTCCAACAGCTGAAGTTCCTCTAACGAATTTAGTAGCTGATGAAATCTTATCAGAAGATGAGTTGCCAATACGTGTTACCGCTCTAACACCCTGTTTTCGTTCCGAAGCTGGAGCAGCGGGCAAAGATACGCGAGGAATGCTACGCCAACACCAGTTTAATAAAGTTGAACTTGTTAGTATTTGTCATCCTAACCAGTCTTTAGATGAACACGAAAGAATGACGGGAGCAGCTGAAGAAATTCTCCAACGTCTCAATTTAGCATATCGAGTTATGACCTTATGCGCGGGGGATATTGGATTTGCGGCTCAAAAAACTTATGATCTAGAGGTTTGGTTGCCGGGACAGGGGCAATATAGAGAAATATCCTCTTGTTCAAATTGTGGTGATTTTCAAGCGAGACGGATGAAAACACGATTCAGGCCTCGAGATGGAAAAGGTACAGAATTGGTCCATACTCTCAATGGTTCGGGGGTGGCTGTAGGCAGGTGTTTGATTGCTGTCATGGAGAATTATCAAAATGAGGATGGCTCAATTTCTATCCCTGAGGTTTTGATACCTTATATGGATGGTTTAGAAAAAATTACTTTGGGATAAAATATGCTTGAGGCACGTAAAGTCCGTTTAGTAATGGAGCTACGGCAGCAAGGGATTACCGATCAAAGGGTCCTTTCCGCAATCGAAAAAGTTCCCCGGGAGGCGTTCATTCCGGAGTCATTTCATGACCAAGCATACGAAAATACTGCCTTACCGATTGGTCTTGGACAAACAATCAGTCAACCATCCGTAGTTGGCTTTATGACACAGGCCCTCGAAGTCGGCCCAAGAATGAAAGTTTTGGAAATTGGTACAGGTTGCGGTTATCAAGCTGCTGTTTTGTCGGGGTTGTGCTTGAGGATCTATTCGATCGAACGGTTTAAAGAGCTATTTCGATCAGCTCAAAATAGATTGTCGGAACTGCGTTTTAATAATGTCACTATAAAATGGGGTGATGGCTTAAAAGGTTGGCCTGAGCAAGCTCCATTTGACCGGATGATTTTAACTGCAGCTATAAAAGAACTTCCGAATTTTTTGTTTGATCAAATGGCTGATGACGGTATCGTTATTGCCCCTTTAGGTAAAAGGGCTGACGATCAAAAATTGGTTAAATTCGCACGACAAGAGAGCGGTGAATGGGAATTAGAACATTTATGGCCAGTTCGATTTGTTCCTATGCTGGAGGGAAAGATTGAAGAAAACTCCGATCTTTAGTTTTCAAAATAAATAAAAAGTTTGAGTTAACTTGTCTAGATTTATGTACCTTAGGTTCGGATACAAATTTATTTTAA
>CAZCKO010000060.1:0-16664 GCA_964499275.1 uncultured Rhodospirillaceae bacterium | reverse complement strand
GAAGGTTTATCCTTAAAAACAAATGCCTTGTGGGAAAAGTATTACTTAATCGATAAATTTCTCCGTAAAAATACTTCAAATAGTGGTCGGTACATTACCTTTTTTTGTACTGCGGTACTTGCAGAAAAAGCACCAGATCTAATTGAAAAAATTTCAAAAGATGGCCACGAGATTGCCTGTCATTATTACCATCACGATATTATGGAAAATCAACCAATATCAAAAGTTGAACAGACACTATCTGCTGCCAAGTCTTTACTTGAAGATACTTCGCAGACAGAAGTAGTAGGGTTTAGGGCGCCTTATTTCAAGATAAACAAGATAAACCCGGAGCAGTACTTAGTTGTGGAAAGATTGTTCCACTATGACAGCTCTTATTTTTGTAACTCAAAAGACGCATTATTTAAGTTCAAAAATGAAATGGGACTTACCAACCTTAGACTTTTTCCAATTTTTGCAAAAAAACTTGCCAATATAAACCTTAAGCTTGGCGGAAGTTCTCTTAAACTTTTTCCACTTTGGTATTCCATGCTGTTTGCTCGAAAGGCAGAAGAAATCGGCTTTAACCCACATATTTATCTACATCCATATGAGTTTGGACCCTCTGATGAATTTAGAGTAAGTCGTGAATCAATGAATGAGTTGGGGTTAGGTGTTCCTAGGTCTGTTTACTGGGAATACAGACAATCCCAATGGTTAACCTTAAGAAACAAGAGTACGTTAAGAAAGTTAGAGTGTCTTTTAAAGAATTATGAATTACAAGGTCGGCTTAGAGACAATTTGGATCGCATTTTTATATAAAACTCAAACGCTACATTTTAATTTTCGGCAAAGTTTTTGACTAAATATTGGAATATATAATGTCGGATACAAAAAGATCATTTCCAAATGAAATAGACTTGAAAACGGAAACTCGTAAGCGTGAACATATTGAAACAATACTTAGTACAAATGTTGCGGCTAAAGGCATTAAAACGGGATTTGAGGACTTTTCATTTGAACATTGTGCAATGCCCCAACTCGACTTGGGTAATATTGATTTGTCGACTTCCGTATTTGGAAAATCACTCCGAGCTCCAATTTTAATTTCTAGCATGACCGGTGGGGCATCCGAAGGGGGTATTATTAATAAGCGGCTAGCCGAATGTGCGCAAAAATTAGGTTTAGCGATGGGGATTGGCTCCCAACGTGCTGGTATTGAGAATAGCTCATTATCCGGCACCTACAGCGTTCGTGATGTGGCTCCAGACATTCTTTTATTCGCTAATTTAGGCGCAGTTCAACTCAACTATGGTTATGGTATTGATGAGGCGCGGCGTGCAGTCGATATGATAGAAGCAGATGCTATTTTTATACACCTAAACCCGTTGCAGGAAGCGGTCCAGGCTGAGGGTGATAGAGATTGGCGTGGGATTTATGAAAAGATAGAAGATTTGATTTCTAAGGTAGGGGTTCCGGTTATTGTAAAAGAGGTAGGGAATGGGCTGTCCAGTGATATTGTTAAAAAATTTATCTCTATTGGCGTTTCCGGCGTCGATGTAGCGGGTGCTGGGGGGACTAGTTGGAGTGAAGTGGAGGCTGAACGACAATCTAATCCAATTATCAAAAAAGTAGCTCATAGTTTTTCAGGTTGGGGAATTCCAACGGCATATTCTTTAATAGAAGCAACCCGTGAATCGGGTAAAATACCGGTGTTTGCTAGCGGTGGTATCAGGAGCGGGATCGATATTGGCAAAGCAATAAGGTTGGGGGCTTCTTTGTGTGGCGTTGCCGCGCCAATTTTAGGGGCAGCTGACGACAACACCGAAACTTTAGTAAAACACATGCATTGCCTTATTGAAGAACTAAGGATTACCGCATTTTGTACCGGCTCTGGTTCACTTGCTGAATTATCTAGAGCGCCGCTACGACGTTCAGATGACTGGTCTATAGTAAATTCTATAGAATAAGATTGGATATTACCGGTTCTGGAAAGGAAAATTATGTCTGTCCCTAGTCAACCAGTCCTCCAGCCTGGAATTAAAGCCCCGCGTCCGAAGGACGCAGCAAGCTTAATTATATATCGAAGAAAAAATAGGAAATTTGAAGTTTTGATGGGTAGACGACATCGAAAGCACAAATTTTTACCTCAAAGATATGTTTTTCCAGGTGGGCGTGTTGATCGTCAAGATAGCAGAGTTAGGAGTGCAACAAATTTAAGAGTTGACGTAGAAGAATTGCTAACTAGGCGTGTCACGCGAGCTCGTGCCTGTGCAATAGCCGCGGCCGCCGTAAGAGAAACCTTTGAAGAATCGGGTTTGATTATAGGAAAAAATGATCCTGAACCAAATCGCTTTGTTCCGACAATTTGGAAAAATTTTTTTGAAAAAGGTTTTGCCCCATGTTTTGAAAATTTAAATTACATTGCGCGTGCCGTTACCCCTGCTTGGCGCCCCATTCGGTTCAATGCTAGGTTTTTCATGATTGATGTTCAGTTCGTTAGAGGAGAACTTGGTGGTGATGGAGAGTTAACTGATCTCAGATATGTTCCGTTACCGGAGACTAAGGATTTGGAATTACCACTCATAACAACCCGGGTATTAGAGCTAGTAGAAGATTTAGCAAAAGATCCGCAACAGGCTTCTAATCGTCGTACCATTACCAATTTCAAACATAATGGAAAATTTCACGACATGATTGATGAGTGACCATCTATGTTAGATTTTATCTCGACACTAGTCTTAAACGTTGATCGAATACAGAAAGTACATCAGTAAGTTTTTTTCCTCGTTTAAGCATGTTGCCGCCGGCACCGACTACATAGTCTCCTTGGCGGTGAGTACCTTTAGCATACTTGAAAACTGTGAATACAGGACGATTACCAGTATCGTGATAAATAGAAAACGAAGACATCCCTTTTTCGTGGTCTATCGCATAGTCCCTCCATTCTCCACTGATCACGCGTTGGCTGTAGTGAGCCAAAAGCTGGTTTAATTCTTTTTTTGTAAAATAAACTGCCGAGATTTCTTTTCTTTTGAAATCGTTGATTCGAACAATCCGAGGCATCTGTTATTTTAAAACTCCCCATTTTTATCACGAAATTGTTAAAATAGTATATTCGTTTTAAATAAGGGCAGTCTAGTATTTCTAACTTGCCTCTACGATATAATATGGGTATTTGCCATGAGGTATCCGCATGGCTATTCTAATAAAAATTTTTGTATGAATTGTTGGGGTCCATAGGAGTTGGGTATGGGCGATATTTTTCGTGAGATAGATGAAGAGCTGCGTCAGGAGCGCTTTGAAAAATTATGGCAGCGCTATGGGAAAATTATAATAGCTGCTGCAGTAGCACTTGTTGTTTGTGTTGGAGGCTTTAAGGCTTTTGAGCATTATCAGAATAAACAACGGGTTATCGATTCTTCCAAATTTGCTGCGGCCTCGAAGTTATTACAGGGTGGTAGTCAAATTG
Source organism: uncultured Rhodospirillaceae bacterium (assembly GCA_964499275.1). GTDB lineage: Bacteria > Pseudomonadota > Alphaproteobacteria > MPNO01 > UBA2964 > UBA2964. The sequence continues at coordinate 13,213 of CAZCKO010000060.1, read as the reverse complement.
AGGCGCGGGCGCTATTTTCTGACCTTGGAGAAAGCGGCAGTGGTGGCTATGCGATATTATCGCGCTTTAAAGTGGCAGCGATAAAAGCAAATACTGGAGATTTGGTTGGCGCTATTAAGATCTATGATAAAATTGCTGGAAATGAGAGCCTAGATATATCTTTGAGAGAAGCTGCCGTGATATTTGGTGTTTCTAGACAATTGGATTCCGGACAAATTGATCGATCAAAACTTGAAGATAAATTAAATTTCTTAAAAGTCGACAAGGGAGCTTGGCGTCATGCGGCTAACGAGCTATATGGACTTATAGCTTTACAAGCGGGAGATTTAGTCGTGGCGCGTGATTTTTTTACAAAAATAGCTGACGACCTTGAAGCACCCGGCAATATGCGGGCTAGGGCAACACAAGTTCTTGCCGTAGTGGGTAAATGAGCTAAAAATTTAGTATTTAATATGTTTCGTATTATTCTCTTGGTGTTTGTCCTACCTGTAATGGTAGGGTGCAGCGGTTGGTATGGCGCCCCTCCTGATAAACCATTGTCAGGAAAACGTATCTCCATATTGTCTTTGGAGAATTCCCTTAAACCTGATCCTAAACTCTCTGTTCTAGATGTTAGTCTGCCACGGCCGTTGATAAATCAAAATTGGGCTCAGTCAGGTGGAACCCCAAATCATGTTATGCATCATTTGGCGGCATCTGGCGACTTGGGGGCATTATGGAGCGTAAGTATTGGGAAGGGTAGTGATAGTAATGTTCAGCTGATTACCTCGCCGGTAATTGCAAATAATAGAATATACACTATGGATGTCGAAGCTAACATTAGGGCACTGGATTTAGAAACAGGGCGTACCATATGGCACGTAAATGTTGCTGATAAAGAAGAGGACATTAGAAGTTCGGGTGGCGGATTGGCTGTAGCTAACGGTAAACTTTTCGTGACGACCGGATTTGCTCACGTGATAGCGCTTAGTGTAAAGAGCGGAGAATTACTATGGCGCCGTGTACTTAATGGACCAGTTAGAGCACCACCTACAGTTTTTAAAGGACGTGTATTTTCTGTAACGATTGCTAATGTTTTGTATGCACTCGATGAATCTAATGGAAAAACTATTTGGACCCACATTGGGATTGCTGAGACTGCGGGGTTACTTGGGGGAGCAGCTCCGGCGGCGGCGGGTTCAGTTATCGTTGGTTCTTTCTCATCTGGAGAAGTCTTTGCATTTCGGCATGAAAATGGAAGGATAATTTGGTCTGATGTATTAACAGCAATCCGGCAATCTAGCCCACTGTCAAAATTGGCACATATACGCGGGCGTCCAGTAATTGATAGTGGGAGGGTAATTGTTACTTCCAATAGCGGGCGTACTGTTTCGATAAACCTTCGAACTGGTGACCGTATTTGGGAACAAAAAGTGGGCTCTGGTAATAGTCCGTGGGTAGCAGGCCAATTTATTTATCTGCTTTCTTCCTTTGGAGAGTTAATTTGTTTGGAAAAGAGAACAGGTGGTGTCCGCTGGGTTTCTCAACTACCTAAATACGAAGATGAAAAAAACCAAGAAGAGCCGCTATTTTGGACTGGCCCTATACTTGCTGGTAATCGACTTTTGGTTGGGTCTAGTCATAAAGAAATTTGGTCGGTTTCGCCCTATACGGGGAAGTTTCTTGGTCGCATTAAATTATCGGTCCCTATTTATATACCTCCAATCGTTGCCAATAATACCGTGTACATACTCTCTGATGACGCGCGGTTGGTAGCATTTCGATAAATTAATGACCTTTAAGCTAGCTATTCTTGGTTGTCCAAATGTTGGGAAGTCAACTCTTTTCAATAGGTTGTGCGGTTTTCATTCGGCTATAGTTGATTATAAACCAGGGGTCACAAGAGACAGACGAATTGGTACAGGATCTTTGGGTGACTTAAAGTTTGAAGTTATAGATACTGCCGGTTTTGAAGAGAGCCCCGAAGGGCTAATTGAGCGTGCGATGCAGGATCAAACTCAGTTAGCAATTTCTGATGCTGATGCCGTATTACTATTAATTGATGCGCGTGCAGGTATTACAGCAGTTGATCGTCACTTTGCTAGTTTACTCCGTAAATTATCAATACCTGTACGTGTAGTTGCAAATAAATGCGAAGGCCAGTTAGGTGCTTTAACAATCTATGAGGCATTTGAGCTGGGCCTTGGTGAACCTACTAGTATTTCAGCAGAACATGGAGATGGTTTAGCTGATTTATATAATATTATCGCACCTTTAATCGGATTGGAAACAAGCCCTGTTGATGTGAAGAAAAATTTGGAACAGCATTCTGGTCCATTACAAATGGCGTTGGTTGGTAGGCCGAATGTGGGCAAATCGACTCTTTTAAACAGTCTTTTAAAAGAAAATCGGGTCATAACTGGTCCTGAGCCCGGCGTTACACGTGATTCGATCTCGGTGGATTTGGATTGGAAAGGAGAACAATTTAAATTATTTGACACCGCTGGTCTCCGTCGTCGCTCACGCATCAAAGAAAAACTTGAGAAACTCTCGATCGCCGATACTTTTCGCGCAATTCAATATTCACATGTCACGGTACTTTTGCTAGATGGGACTTTAATGGCCGAGAGGCAAGATTTAACAATTGCGGAACATGTTATTGAAGAGGGAAGGGGACTAATAATTGCCGTCAATAAATGGGATTTGGTTGATGATCGTGTACCGGCATTGAATAAGCTTAATGACCGTCTCCAGCGATCTCTTTCACAGGTGCGGGGAATCCCGATCGTAAATATTTCGGCATTAAATGGGAGAGGAATCGATCATTTGATGCATTCTGTGATAAAGGTCTACAAAATTTGGACGACGCGGTTGCCCACGGGTCCATTAAATCGTTGGCTCAAAGATATAATAACAGATCATCCACCACCTTTGTCGAAGGGTAGGAGATCAAGATTACGATACATTACACAAATTAAAGGGCGTCCCCCAACCTTTATAATATTTTCTAACAGACCTACAGAAGTTTCCGAATCCTACCAAAGATACCTAGTAAACAGTTTAAGAGATACCTTTGGTCTTGAAGGTGTCCCAATACGTCTAATGATGCGTGCTGGTCAAAACCCTTATGCATAAAACATCTATATCATTAAGTTATTGGGCATTTACTGTTTGTCCGTTAAGATCACAACTAGTTTCACCCAGCTTTACAAAAACTTCCGTAATTTCCTCGGGTTTAGGGACAGTCATAGGGTCTTCTCCTGGGTATGCCAAAGCCCGCATTTTGGTTCTAACTCTACCAGGATTAATCAAATTAATTTTTACTTCGGATTCAGACATTTCTTCGGCCCACGTTCGGACCATTGCTTCAAGCGCAGTTTTTGTAACAGCATAGCCACCCCAATAAGCTCTACCCCCTGCAACTCCAGAGGTTAAAAACATTGCCCGGCCAGAGCTCGAACATAGGAGCAAAGATTTAAGTGATTTAATTAGATACCAATTAGCTGTTAAATTGATATCGATCAGATTTTGCCAAGACTTAGGTTCAATATCTGTTAGGGGTGTCAGTTCACCGAGTTGTCCGGCATTGCCAATAAGCACATCAAGTTTGCCAAAACGTTCATTTATGGCTGAGGCGACTTTTGTTAGATCTTCAAAGTTCATTAGATCAATAGGAATTAGGGTCGCCCTTGAGTGACCATTTGAACTTTTTTGAATTATGTCATCAACCTCTTCGAGTCCAGCAACAGTTCGAGCTATCAAGATAACTTGAGCACCTTCTTCGGCATATCTCTTAGCGATAGCAGCACCAATACCTCGTGACGCTCCAGTTATTAGGGCAACCCGACCTAAAAGTCTTCCTTCAGTCTGTTTCATTGGCCTTATCCGAGGTTTGATAGGAAAGACATTTGTGGCGCTATCTCACCACCATCATGATCTATTAACTTTACAGGGTATTCCCCGGTAAAACAGGCGTCACAATACTGCGGGGCTTCAGTATCCCTTCCGCCTAATCCCATAGCTCGATAAAGACCATCTATAGAAACAAAAGCTAATGTATCAGCACCCATGAATTGACGCATTTCTTCAACAGAATTTTTTGATGCTAAAAGCTGGGCTCGCTCTGGTGTATCTACACCGTAAAAACAAGAATGGGTAGTAGGTGGGCTAGAAATCCGCATATGCACTTCTTTGGCTCCAGCGTTACGTATCATTTCAACAATTTTAACAGAGGTCGTTCCTCGTACGATACTGTCGTCTACTAGTACTACTCGTTTACCCTCTATAACAGCTCGGCTGGCGTTATGTTTCAGTTTTACACCTAAATGTCTAATTTGATCGGTTGGTTCAATAAACGTACGACCAACATAGTGATTGCGGATTATACCTAATTCATATGGTAAAAGGGTTTCATTCGCATATCCCATCGCACTTGGAACACCTGAATCTGGGACCGGAATAATTACATCGGCGTCTGTATGGCTCTCTCGAGCGAGTTCTGCACCAATTCTCTTTCGAACTTCATAGACACCAGTACCATCGACAATACTGTCTGGGCGAGCAAAGTAAATATATTCAAAAATACAAAGGCGCGGGGGCATCCAGCTAAATGGTTTGAGGCTGGTGATACCATCGTTATCAATAACAATTACCTCTCCCGGTTCCACATCTCTTAGAAAACTGGCCCCAATAATATCAAGCGCACAACTTTCAGATGCGATAACAGTTGCTCCATCTAGAGATCCTAGGACTAGCGGGCGGATGCCCATCGGGTCTCTAACACCAATCATTTGACTGTTGGTCATTGCGACTAGTGAATAAGCCCCGACAACGCGTGTAAGCGCATCTATCAGGCGCTCCACAACAGATCCGTGAGTACTAATTGCTATCAGGTGAATAATGACTTCGGTATCTGTAGTAGAGTGGAATAAACAGCCACGTTTAACAAGTTCTCGATGTAGCAAAGAGGCGTTTGTAAGATTTCCGTTATGGGATAGTGCGAAGCCCCCTGACTCATATTCGGCAAATAAAGGCTGAATATTTCTGTGGGCTGTCTCACCGGTCGTCGAATAACGATTATGTCCTAAAGATAGTTTTCCTGGCAGATTTTTTATTACCGTTTCATTACTGAAAATATCACCGACGTGCCCCAGGGCACGATGGCCATGAAACTGTTTGCCATCAAATGTTACAATACCTGCTGCCTCTTGCCCTCGGTGCTGTAGAGCATGCAAACCAAGCGCGGTTAAAGCCGCAGAATCTTCGTGACCAAAAATTCCAAAGACACCACATTCTTCTTTTAACTTATCATTATCAAGCGGATTAAATTTGATTGAGTTATTGAATTCTGGCATCACTGTTGACCTTGTATTAGTCGGTCCATTTCACGTCTTTGACTTTGGTTGTAGCCTTTATGATTTTTAACGTTTGGTATTTGCAATTCGGGTTTAACTAATTTTTCAAATCGTTGATTCAACATTTTATTGGTTTCTTCGGGTGTGTTCGGGATCTTAACCCAATGATTAGGTGCTAGATTTTGTAGCTGGAGTGCTCCCCATCTCAACAAGTTTTTAGTCTTTGCCTCCTTAACCCATTTTGGTTGTTGAGCTGGTTCTTTTGGTAAATCAATTGCCCAAACTAAGACAATATAACCCAATGATACAATTACTGCACCAATTCCAATTCCAAATACGAGCCCAAGTGTTCTGTCTAATGAACTTAATGCGCTGGCACGTATTTGATTTCCAATTAAATGACTGATCATAGTGAAAATAATCAAAGATCCTATAAAAATTATTAAACCAGCAGTGCCGTCAGCTAAAATTTCGATAGATATCCATTTTCGAGCAAATGGCTGGAGATAGTTAAATAGATACAGTGTTGAAAATATCGCACCCACCCAACCAATCAATGCTAGGCAGAGCCGCACAAATCCCATAGAAAAAGCCGTCAAACCAGTCAGGGCTATTAAACCTATAACTGCAATATCAAGATAATTCATGCCTTATCCAGTAAGTTGTTCCGGTTTGCCGGATTTAATAGAAAAAAGACCAATTAGATCTCGAATATGTTTAATTTCATTGATTTTCATGCCTTTATAAACGCGTCGTTTTTCTTTTTGGTTAGACTCAGGGGAATAAGAGATACTAAATCCCAATTTTTGTGCTTCTTTAAACCTCAGGTCCGTTTGTTCTACAGGTCTTACTTCTCCGGAAAGCCCAATTTCACCGAATACTATCGAGTCCGAATTTACTGGTTGGTCATTTAGTGCGGAAATTAGAGCTGCGGCAACAGCGAGGTCTGCGGCTGGTTCAGAAATTCGCAGACCGCCCGCAACATTTAGGTAAACATCGTGATTGCCAAACGCTAAACCACATCTTGCTTCGAGGACTGCGAGAACAACAGATAGGCGCCCAGTGTCCCAACCAACTACCGCACGTCTTGGAGTGCCAAGCGAGCTGGGTACAACGAGAGCTTGTATTTCTACGAGGATAGGACGACTTCCTTCAATTCCAGCGAAAACCGTTGCACCACTTGTCTCACCGCGTCTTTGTGCAAGAAATAATGCGGATGGGTTCTCTACTTCAGATAAACCCGACTGACTCATTTCGAAGACGCCTATTTCATCAGTAGGCCCAAACCTATTTTTGATAGCACGAAGAATACGAAATTGGTGACTGCGATCCCCCTCAAAATAAAGAACGGTGTCGACAATATGTTCAAGAACGCGGGGACCTGCAATTGTTCCTTCTTTAGTGACATGGCCAACCAAAAGAAGCGTGAACCCGTTCCGTTTAGCAACACGTATTAATTCTTGAGCACTGGTTCTTACTTGAGAAACAGTTCCAGGAGCTGAATCTAAGTTATCAACATACATAGTTTGTATGGAATCTATAACAACCAATCCGACGTCATTACTTTTTTCAAGCGTAGCTACTATGTCTCTAACATTTGTAGCGGATGCTAAAGATATTTGTTTATCGATTAGGCCTAAACGGGCTGCCCTAATTCTGACTTGGTCAATGGACTCCTCTCCTGAGATATAGATACAGCTGGCTTTGGTCGATACTTGCCCCACAATTTGCAGTAATAAAGTTGATTTCCCAATTCCAGGGTCGCCTCCCACTAAGATTGCTGACCCAGGGACCACTCCACCGCCACAAACCCTATCAAATTCTTTAACTTTACTTATAAATCTCGGCGCTTCCGCAGTTTTTCCCTTTAGGCCCACAAACTGTATTACCACTCCTTTAGTTTTTCCGAGTCCTTTTGGAATGGATTCAAAATCTTTTTCGTTAAGAGTATTCCATTCGTGGCAGTTTTCACACTGACCTGTCCACTTGCCAAATGAGGCGCCACAGTTGTTACAAATAAAATTTGGAATCTTTTTAGCCAACAGCAGAATCTTTCTTTACGGCATAGCAATCTAATGCTGACATCAGTATGCCTTCAAGTCCATTTGAATGGGCCCGTCAGCAAGTCCTTTAATAAATTGATTAACAGACTTATTGCCGCTATTTTCAATTTCCGATACGTTCCCTACCCAGATAATTTTTCCTTCATGGATCATCGCAATTTTATCGCCTATTTTTTTAGCACTAGAAATATCATGGGTAATTGATAAAGTAGTAGCACCTAACTGCTGAACTTGTTCAATTATCAAGTCGTTTATCACGTCACCCATAATTGGGTCTAAGCCTGTGGTCGGCTCATCAAAAAATATAATTTCAGGTTCAGTTGAAATTGCTCTGGCTAATCCGACACGCTTTCTCATACCACCTGAGAGCTCGGTTGGCATTAACCTACCTATATCGGGTGCCAAGCCAACCTCTGCCAATTTTTCTATTGCTTTATCGTGGGCATCTTTGGTGTTTAATTTATTATCCTGAAGTAAGCTGAATGCAACATTTTCTAATACTGTCAAGCTATCAAAAAGACCAGCATTTTGGAATAACATCCCTATGTTTTTCAGAAAACGCTGTTTCTTTTTCCAGTTAAGCCCCACGGTTTCTTCACCGTTAATTTTTATGCTGCCTTTTTCTGGCTGTAGGAGACCGATAATATTTCTTAATAACACAGACTTTCCTGTTCCAGAGGCACCAATGATGACCATTGATTCGCCATCATTTACTTCTAAATCGAGACCATCCAAAACAATCTTTTTGCCGAATGCTTTGTGAATGTTTTTAACAGATATCTTTGAAGGAGGGCTAAACATCATTCAGATAGCGAAAAATAGTTCTGTAATTATGTAATTAAAAGCAAGTATTAACACAGATGCAGATACTACTGCGTTAGTCGTTGAGGCCCCAACACCTTGAGCACCTCCACGTGAGTAATAGCCATGAAAACAGCCCATTAGAGAAATTATGAATCCAAAAACGCTGGCTTTTACTAGCCCTGAGATAACATCTAGTGGTTCTAGAATTTCCCATGTTCGTTCAAGATATATATTTGAGTTAAAGCCCAGCTTATAAATGCTTATTAAATAACCCCCGAAGACACCAACGATATCCGCGACTAAAACAAGAATTGGGAGCATTAATATCCCGGCGATCAGACGGGGCGCTACCAAGTACTTAAAGGGGTTAGTAGATAATGTTTTTAAAGCGTCCAATTGTTCCGTAACGCTCATTGTACCGATTTCCGCTGCCATAGCTGCGCCTATACGACCTGACACCATTAAACCTGCCAAAACGGGAGCCAATTCTCTGGTAATTGATAGAATGACGACCCCAGCCACCGCACCCTCCGCGTTAAATCGTGCAAAGCCGGTGTAACTTTGTAGTGCCAAAACCATACCGGTGAATATGGCTGTCATTCCAACAACCGGGAGTGAATAAAACCCTATCTCAATTAGTTGCCGAAAAAGTAAACGACCGTAAAACGGAGGCGTAAAACAATGATATACAGAACGGCAGGAGAATAACGTGATACGTCCGATATGATTGAAAAACGCTAATGTTGTCCGTCCGATGGAAGAAAATGGATTCATTTTTTATGTTAACCGACATATTTACGAAAATAACGCTCGCCTAAACTTGTTAAAATTTCATATCCGATGGTCCCAGCGTCGGCCGCTAAATTGTCTACCGTATATTGGGGACCGATTATCTCGATCATAGCACCAGCACGCGAATCTTTCTCTGCTACATCAGTAACATCGAAAGTAACTAAATCCATGGAGACGCGTCCAACAACAGGAACCTTTTTATTTCCTAAATATCCATGTCCACGGTTGCCGAGTGTTCGGAAGTAGCCATCGCCATACCCTAATGCAACAGTCGCTAATCTAGATTGGCGGGTTGCCTTATAGGTTGCACCATAGCCAACCGATTTACCTTGGTCAACTATCATCGTTTGTATAATTCTTCCTTTTAAATTAATAACTTGTTTAATTTTATTAATCTCATTTATTATGGGTTGAAGCCCATAAATAGCGGCGCCAGGCCTTACTAAATCGTAGTGATATTTTTTCCCAAGGAAAATTCCTGCTGAATTGGCTAGACTAGATTTTTTGGGTAATAATTTTAATCGATACTCATCGAATAAGCGCCGTTGTTGTTCATTCTTTCTGTTTTCTTTATCGTCAGCGCAAGCAAGGTGACTCATTAGGTATGTCAAATCGATATGTTCAGTCAGTTGGGGGTTTTTTAGTAGGTAATGCATCTCGCGGGTGTCAAGGCCTAAGCGAGACATTCCAGTATCTATGTTTATGATTGCTTTAAATTCATTTAAATTTTTTTTCCCATAGGTTGCCCAGAGCTCAATTTCCGGAATGCTGTTAAGCACAGGAGTTATTCCATATTTGGTAAGATCCTTTTCCATCCCTTTCGGTAAACCGTTAAGTAAATATATATCAGCATCTTTTTTTTGTTGTTTTAAATACGCTCGAAGCTCGATTGCTTCATCCAGCATTGCAACAAAAAATGAATTACAGCCTTCTTTCAAAAGACGAAAAACAACTTTCTCTAGCCCTAATCCATAAGCATTAGATTTAACGACGGCGCTGCAGATGGTTTGACAGGCTAAGCGTTTCTTCAAGTAGGCAAAATTTTCTGCCAAAACATTCAGGTCAACTGTGAGAATAGAACCAGTTTGATCTTGAAAATTCATATTTAAGAATAATCATCTTCTGGAATGTAATCGGGGCGGGCCAGATTATCAAATTTTGTAAGCATAGCATTGAAATGTAAAAGGGACCGACCCGTCGGCCCGTGACGTTGTTTAGCGACAATAACCTCAGCAATATTATGCACTTTGTCCATTTCTTCCTGCCAAATCTGATGTTCAGGCGTATCCTCACGAGGTTCTCGTCGAGCAACATAGTATTCTTCACGAAAGATAAACATAACGACGTCAGCATCTTGTTCAATTGAACCAGATTCACGAAGGTCAGAAAGCTGTGGCCTTTTGTCATCACGCTGTTCGACCTGCCGGGAAAGTTGAGATAATGCAAGGACGGGTACATCCAAATCTTTCGCTAATGTCTTCAGGCCCCTGGTAATTTCTGAAATTTCTTGTACGCGATTATCTTGTCGAGATGAGTTACCACTAAGTAATTGTAAATAGTCTACGACGATTATTCCTAGCCCCATCTGGCGTTTTAACCGCCTTGCCCTTGTCCTTAATGCCGAGACTGTCAGTGCCGGTGTATCGTCAATAAAGATTGGTGCCCGTTGTAATTCATGTGAAGCCTGAACAAGGTTCCCAAATTCAGTGTTACCAACTTTACCGCGCCGGATAAGGTCAGAGCTAACGCCGGATTCTTCTGCAAGTATACGGGTTGCTAGTTGTTCTGCCGACATTTCTAGTGAGAAAAACCCCACTACTGCTCCATCTGTGACGCTTTCATTGCCTTGTTGATCTGTTTCTCGTTTAATATTCTTAGCAGCGTGGAATGCTATATTTGTAGCTAAAGCGGTTTTTCCCATTGATGGCCGCCCCGCAAGAATTATTAAATCTGATCGGTGTAAGCCCCCTAGAAGGCTATCTAGGTCATTTAACCCGGTTCCAACACCAGTAAGATTACCATCGCGTTTATAGGCTGCCTCCGCTTGTTTAATAGTGACTGTTAGTACTGATGCAAAATCCTTAAATCCCCCTTGATAATCTCCGGCTGTTGCCAAATCATAAAGCCTTTGTTCCGTCCGTTCGATTTGGTTGGTGGCCTGATCATCGATTTCTTGTTCATACGCCTCGTTGACAGCGTCCTCACCAATCCCAATTAGTTGTCGCCGGAGAAATAAGTCATGAATAGTTTGGCCATAATCACGTGCATTGATGATTGTTACGGAGCTCGCAGCCAAACGGGCAAGATATGCATGTCCTCCCAAATCAGTTAAACCTTCATCTTTCTCAAAAAAGAATTGTAATGTTGTTGGGTTGGCTTCTTGTCCACGTTCAATTTGCTTTCCAATTGTTTCGAAAATTCGACCATGAACAGAGTTGATGAAGTGTTCTGGTTGGATAAAATCGGAAACCTGTTCGTAAGCCCTATTATTTACCAGTATAGCTCCAAGCAGAGCTTGTTCCGCTTCTAAATTGGAGGGTGGTTGACGCCAAGTAAGTTTATCGTCTTCAGATTGGTGAAGGGTAGCAACGATGTCGGGTTTTGAGTTTACTTCCATTTTTAGACCTATCAACTAAATCGATTACTGATTTTAGCTGAAGATGGTATGATGGCTATCAAACAAATTCCGATTAAAGAAATTAAATTTGCTAAATATGTTAATGATGGGGAAAAGATGATCGACGTTGCAATTAGTTGTGTATAACCGCTTTTTAACTTGAAAAAATTTTTGCAACTTTTTCATTTTTGTTGCTGAAAGATCGTGATTTGGATTCTGATCTACCTGTTTTCTTTCCCAATCAATCATGTAATCCCTAGTGAGGGGTACCGAGCCCAAATTTTTTGTTATTTGTATTTGAAAAACTACTAAACCAAGATGTCTGAAACCAACCTCGCAAAGTGCTAGATACATCTCCCACATGCGGCAAAAACGTTCATCAAAAATTTCAGATACTTTTTGCCAATTTTCAGTAAATCGTTTTCTCCATAATCGGAGTGTTTCTGCATAATGAATTCGTAGGACTTCGATATCAGTTACCATAAGCGATGTGGGTTCAATCATCTTCATAACTTCTGACAACGATGGCAAATCTGCTCCAGGAAATATATATTTCCTGATAAATGGATTTATCGCATGAGGAGCGTCAACGCGGCCTATAAAGTGTAAAACCATGATCCCATCGTCTTTTAGTAGATCATTAATTTTTCTAAAAAACTCATTATAATTTCTTTTTCCAACGTGTTCGAACATACCAACTGAAACAATTCGATCGAATTGATTATCTTCATTGCGATAGTCCTTAAGCTCAAAACGAACTAAATTTGATAAATTTTCTTCTTCTGCACGTTTTTTAGAAAGTTGGTACTGTTCCTCTGATAGGGTGACACCTGTAACATCAACCTTAGAGATCTTAGATAGGTAAAGGGCTAGTCCACCCCAGCCTGACCCTATATCCAAAACTTTTAGACCTTGAGTTAATTTTAACTTTGAAGCCAGATGTCTTTTTTTTTGCAATTGTGCTGCTTCTAGGTCAGAATTTTGATGTAAAAAGTAAGCACATGAATATTGACGGTCTGAATCTAAGAACATGTCGTATAGTTCTTTTGAAAGATCATAATGGTGTGCAACGTTTAACTTTGATTTTTTAATTGGATTGTAATGTCCGAGGGGGGCAGAGCAAACATTTCTTATGTATCGGAATAACCGGGACCCTTCCAAATGACGGAAATTTTTTCCAGCTAGGTCTAAGAAGTCGTATACATTTCCGTCTTCGATGCTTAGGGTGCCGTTTGTATAAGCCTCCGGTACAAGTAAAGTTGGGTTTACGGCAAGGGAGTAATTCAAATGCCGTTTATGCAACCGAATGGTACAAATCGGTCTGCCACCGTCACCAATTGAATATATTTTACCGCTACTATCAATCAGGCGGATAGCCCCTTCCTGGAAGACCTTTGCAAGAAGGTTGACGAAAAGCATGGTGCTTACCCTCTATTTTTTATCTTGAATTGGTAAAAACGTATTTATTATATGGTTATTTTAAACAATTTTTTCAAAAAAATTAAACCCCAGATTAGGTGGGCTATCTTTAGTTATCCAGAGGGCATCAGTTTTGATAGTTATTTTCAATTTAAAGGTTGATAGAATTTGATACCCAATTTATT
>CAZCKO010000059.1:3269-16685 GCA_964499275.1 uncultured Rhodospirillaceae bacterium | reverse complement strand
CGTCGACAGCACGATTGTAGAGGGTATTTACTGAGCGCTCTATGTATTCCTCTTGTTTATTGGTAGTGCACGCTACTAAGCCAAACATTAGTAATTGAATTGTGAGGCACTTTAAAATGCGCATTTTTTATTCCTATTGCGCGGTCTTGGAGCTTTCATCAGCTGTACAAAAGTTTTTTGATATTGAATAAATATTAATAGGCCAATCGGTCAAATCGTCACTAAATTTATAACACATGACATAGAGTCACTTCTATATCTTCCGTTAGTTAGGACCAACAGATTAAAATTATCACTATAAATTAATTTTGAGGGCTCTCAGGCTATCGCTAAGGAAAGCTCTTGGTCCCAACTATGTGCAACACCGGGAACTGAAGCGCTAGACATTTCTACATAAGACCACGCTGATTTATCCTGGAATAGGGCTTGAAGAAATTTATTGTTAAGTGAATGACCTGGCCTCAATGCACTGATTTGCCCAATAATTGGAGAACCGGCAAGATATAGATCTCCGACACAATCTAAAATTTTATGACGAACAAATTCATCGTCATATCTGAGGCCATCGCCATTAAGAATTTTATCCCCGCTGATCACTACCGCATTATCTAAAGAACCTCCAAGAGCTAATCCAGCGTCGCGAAGTGCATCCACTTCGTGTGCAAAGCCAAAAGTTCTTGCTCTAGAAATTTCAGTCTTAAAGGTACCATTAATCAGACGCATGCGTAGTTTTTGTTTTGCAACTAAGGTATCGTCGAAATCAATTTCAAAATTCACAGAGAATGTTTCATCAGGACACGCAGAAATATATTTGTTCGGATCACCAACTTTTATTGGTCGTTCAAGTTTGATCGCTTTACGAGGTACATTTTGTTCTATAATACCAGCGCATTCCATTAAAAAAATAAAAGGAGCGGCACTGCCATCCATGATGGGAACCTCTGGGCCATCTAAACTAACAATGGCATTATCGATACCACAGCCAGCAAACGCCGCCATGAGATGCTCAATAGTGGAAATACATATACCAGCCTGATTGCCTATCGTAGTAGCCATACGTGCATCAACTACGTAGTCCCAACCCGCCGGAATGATGTGATCCCTTGTTTCCACGTCTGTACGATGAAAAACAATCCCTTCATCAGGGCCAGCTGGATTAAGTGACATGGTTACTTTTTCACCAGAATGGAGGCCAATACCCGAGCAACCAATTGAAGATTTTAGAGATTTTTGAAGCACTACCTCTGAATTATCAGGAGTGGAAGTGACGGTTTCAGAAGTTTCTACTGCGTCATGCACTCGATATTTCCTTTTACTACGCTAAACAATTTTTATTCTATCCTAGTATCCATTGTTAAATGGAATACATAGTTAACTACAATACTCCTATAGAAAACTCCGAAGGATATTTACCAATTTCCTTCGGAGCTCTCAAATCAACATTTGTTACAGAATGTTACGTTTCTCATTTAATTCGCTTGGCGCCTAAGAAATGCCGGAATTTCTAATAAATCTTCTTCGCTTTGAACGTTTGGGAGGATTTTCTGATTTTCACCTCCTTGTAAATTTGGCTGCACCTTTTTATTGGGAATTTCAGTTTTTAGCTCCTCAATGCCCGGCATTTCATCTGATTCAATATTTTTGTTTTCACTCAAAGGTATTTTTGGTTCTATTGGGTTTTCGGAAAAAGGCTCATGGCTTTTTTTGATTTTATCATTGGAGGTCTGAGACTTTGGAGATAGATCTCTTTTTTCTTCCGGATTTGGCTCAATCAAATTTTTGGAGGAAGTAACCGTACTGTCGCTTTTCGAGACGATGTTTTCTTTTTTTGACCAGCTGGTTCCTGTCATACGCTGAAAAATATTCGGACTTTTTCTCTTTTCCGGTGCAGGAGCGGCATTCAGAAATTCTGCTTCGCGGAATGGGTCTGCGGTGTTTATTGCTTTCGCAGGCGAAGTCTTGATTGGTTCCGATGGAACCGGCGGGATAAAATGTTCATTTTTCTCGATGTCTTTTTCTTCCTTGGTATGAGGTTCATTAAAGTTAGGCGTAACCTCTGTTTGACTTGGCTGTTGAATTTTCTCGATTTGATTTTCTGATTCTACCAAATTGACAATATCTGTCTGTACAGGGGTTTCTTTCATTTCTAGCTGCCCTTGCTGATAATTTGGTTCTTCGGGGGTTGGTATAGATTCGCTCATTTTTAATGCGGTAGCTGTAGACCCACCATTGATTGTTGGCATTGACGTTGCAGTAGTTGGGACGTTGATATTTGTCTTAGCTAAATTTGGTTCATTAATGGGTACAAATTTGGCTTCAGTTTTATCGCTATAGACCTTTAGGACCGGCCGGGGTTGAGTATTTGCACCGATATCAATACCGGTTGCAACTACTGATACCCGTATTCGGCCTTCCAAAGACTGGTCGAGTGCTGACCCAAAAATAATATTAGCATCAGCATCTACCTCGTCACCAATTCTGTTTGCTGCTTCGTCAACTTCGAATAATGTCATATCGGGCCCACCTGTAATATTAATCAGGACTCCACGTGCGCCCTTCATTGAGACATCATCAAGTAATGGATTTGAAATAGCGGCTTCTGCAGCAAGTCTGGCTCGTTCTTCGCCGTCGGCTTCACCAGTACCCATCATGGCTTTACCCATTTCAGACATGACACTTCGGATATCAGCAAAGTCCAAATTAATGAGACCAGGTACGACCATTAAGTCTGTAACCCCACGAACGCCGGAATGAAGAACATCATCCGCCATTGCAAAAGCGTCAGCAAACGTCGTTTTTTCATTAGCAATTCTAAAAAGATTTTGGTTAGGAATTACAATAAGTGTGTCGACAAATTGTTGCATTTCCTCTATCCCAGTGTCGGCTATACGCATTCTATTGGAACCTTCAAATTGGAACGGCTTGGTGACTACACCGACAGTTAGCATACCCTGTTCTCGTGCGAGGCGAGCTATAACCGGCGCCGCACCGGTTCCCGTCCCGCCGCCCATTCCCGCGGCAATAAATACCATATGAGAGCCATTTAGGATCTGACCGATATCTTCCAACGCCTCTTCAGCTGCAGCCCTCCCCATATCCGGGCGCGAGCCGGCCCCCAAACCATGAGTTATTTCTCGCCCAAGTTGGACATGACGATCCGCAAGAGACTGAGATAGTGCTTGAGCGTCGGTATTCGCAACAACGAATTCCACGCCTTCGAGTTGTTTGCTGATCATATTATTTACAGCATTTCCTCCAGCACCGCCGCAGCCAACGACAGTAATACGGGGTTGTAAATGGTCATTATTTTCGGGAGTAGTAAAATTGATAGTCATAGGAGCCTCCATACATACTTAGGGCTGTTACAATGAAAAGCTGCACTTATGCAGCGGCTAACGATGGTCGATGGTAAATTGATAAAATTAGTTTTAATCATTTAAAAATACTCTCTTAACCAATTACTTAGACGGGAGAGGCGACCAGTAACACCAGTTGGGATGGCGTCAAGCTGATCGCGTACGTCACTGTTTCTTTCCGCGGCGAAGCGTACTAGGCCAGCGCAAGTAGAAAATGCTGGTCCACTGGTTGCTTCAGCTAGACCGTTCATTTTCATAGGACGCCCCATACGGATTTGTTTCTCCAAAACAAGAGTAGCTAGTTCACGGATACCTTGTAATTGGCTAGCACCGCCGGTCAGCACTAATCGTCGACCAGCAATACGATCCATGCCAGCGATTTCAAGTCGGCTTCTAACCAGTTCAAATGTTTCTTCTATTCGTGGACGAATAATACCGTTTAGAAGTGATCTGGGAACGTGGTTGGGTTGGTTATTAGGGTCTTCGCCAATTAGTGGTACATCTATAAGTTCGCGTTCGTCAGAAGGTGATGAAATCGTGCTCCCATATAGAGTTTTCATCCGTTCCGCGTGAGCGACAGATGTTGATAAGCCCCGTGCAATATCGCTAGTCACAAGCTGTCCACCGACTGGTATCGAATCGGCGTGTATAACCTCTCCGTCGTAAAAAACTGCTATTGTAGTCGTTCCTCCACCCATATCGACGATCGTTACCCCTAAATCCACTTCATCCTCAACTAAGCACGCGAGACCGGAGGCGTAGGGAGAAGCTACTGCAACTTCAATGTCGAGGTGGCATCGCCCGAGGCAGTTGGCGAGATTACGTAGTATGGTTGACCGTGCAGAAATTATGTTGATTTCTATACCGAGTGTTTCTGCGAACATGCCTCTGGGGTCTCGTATACCCCGGGTGGAATCCAATGAGTAACCAACCGGTAGACAATGCAAAACTTCATAATCAGGGTTGTGCTGAATTCCATTTCCTTGAGCCAAAGCACGACGCATATCTGCTTCGTTGACTTCACGTCCTGAAATCGGAAGCTGATATTTGTATGTCTCCGAAGATACATTTCCACCAGAAATATTTACAATAACCTCTCTAATTTTTTCGCCCGCAAGTTCCTCGGCGGCACAAACCGCTGTTAGCGTGGCATTTTGCGCTGCCTCCATATCAATTACTGCACCGCCACGAACACCTTTAGAAGCGTGGTGGCCCACTCCTGCTACTCTGACACCACCATCATTCGCGGCGTGTGCCAGTAAACAGCAGATTTTTGAGCTACCTATATCAAGGGCTGCGATTAAACCGGTCCTCGTTTTATTCACCTATCGGCCCTCTCTTCCTCGATTTCGATTCTAGAATAATATTCATGTTTTCTGTCCTTTGAAGCGCGTTATTTGTCTTCCCAGAACACCGGGTCTAATTATGAGCCGACTGGGTAGTCGCATATCTATAATTTGGATATCACGGGTTAAAACCTTATGTTTTGAGTTAAGGTAACTAAGTCGCTTCCATGCTTTAAGAGGGTTTTTTGCAGGAAGTCTTATCTCAATTCCCGTTTTTAACTTTAGGTTCCAACGACGTTGACCGATCAAATTTGCAATCGATACTTTGGCTGCTAACGGTGGTTCGCTTTTGATCATTCCAATTAGTTTCGGAGCAGCTTTAGGAGCACCTTTACCGGCAACGATCAGTAAGTTAGGAAAACCATTGGGGAGGTTAGGTGTAATAATTTTGCCCCCTGTATCAATTAAATATTGGTATTTGTTACGTTGCCAAAGAGCTATCGGGTATCGTTCGGATATCCGTATTTCGACCAAATTTGGCCAATTTCTTTTAACGGTGGCACTTTTAATCCACGGTAGATTGATTAGCTTTTTTTGAAGGCTTTCAACTTCGAATCCGAGGATTGGATCACCTCTTTTTAATCCGACAACTTTGATGATGCTTGCGCGTGGCGTGTTAACTCTTCCTCGGAGAAAAATTTTATCAACTCTAAAGCCTAACCTCGCACTTTGTTCAACCGTTTCGAGTCGTAGAGCAGAAAGACTTCTTGTAAAATATTCACTTTGCAAAAGCCAGAAAGGTCCACCAACGACTAATATTGTAGCAGTGATGATTACTGTCGATTTAATGGTTGGTTGAACCCATTTAGGCGCTGGTTTTTTTCGAGTTGCAGCAGGTAATGTCTTTTTATTTTTTCCGGTCTTTGGATGCAAAATCATTTGTATAATTCCGATTAGTCTCCGCATTGGGCGTTCTCCACTATCCAAGAAACTAGCTCTTCAAACTCTATGCCGGCATGAGCAGCTTGTTCAGGGACAAGAGATAAAGGTGTCATCCCCGGCTGCGTATTAATTTCAAGCATTATTAGTCGGCCTGGGTCCGACATAGTATCGTCGTATCGCAAATCTGACCTAGTTACGCCGCGGCATCCTAAAATATTGTGGGCGGCCACAGCATAGTCCATCGCAGACTCATAAATTGATTGCGGTAAATCAGCAGGAATTACATGCGTAGTGCGGCCTTCAGTATATTTGGCACTATAATCATAAAATCCGTTGGATGTTTTCAGCTCGGTGACGCCAAGGGCTCGATCGTTCATTACAGCTACAGTAATTTCACGCCCGGGGATGTACTTTTCAACCATTACTTTATCGCTAAATCCCTCTACATTTTTCTCTAAGAGTAGTAGGCTGTCCCCATCGTGTATTATTTTTACTCCGAGACTGGAGCCCTCGTTGAGCGGTTTAACAACGTATGGCCGTTCCATAATATTTTCTTTGAGCAGTTCTTGCCGACTAGTGATCAGGTGTTCGGCACAAGGAATCCCGGCATGTCGGAAAAGACTTTTAGCCATCGGTTTGTCTATCGCTAACGCGGATGCAAGAACGCCTGAATGAGTGTAGGGGATAGAGAGTAGCTCAAGTAAGCCTTGGATACAGCCATCTTCGCCGTAACGGCCGTGAAGTGCATTAAATACAACGTCTGGGGAGGGCTTAAGCCTATTTATAACATTCTCTAAATTTTTACCTACATCAATTGAAAATGTATTATATCCTTTACGATTCAGGGCCTCTAAAACGGACATTCCAGACACCAAAGAAACCTCGCGTTCCGATGAAATACCGCCCATAAGAACTACAACCCTTTTGCTCATGGACTCGTTCCCAATTCGGTCGAAACTCCAATTCGTTTTATTTCCCATTCAAGATCAACACCTGTTTTATCCTTTACGCGGCGATGAACTTCCAACCCCAAGCTTTCAATATCGGCTGCGGTTGCTGTTCCCGTATTTATGAGAAAATTACAATGTCTAGTGGAAACTTGAGCTCCACCCTTTCGAAGCCCGCGGCACCCAGCTGAATCAATTAGTTTCCATGCTTTGAATCCTTTTGGATTTTTAAATGTACTACCGCCGGTACGTTCTTTTATTGGCTGGGATAAGTTACGATTTCTTAAAATCTTCGACATTCGGGCGGAAATTTTCGAAGGTTGCTCTGGTCGACCCTTGAGTGATGCGGATATAAAAATCCAGTCGTTTGGGGCGCTTGAATTACGGTAAGTGAACCCTAAATTAGGCGCTGTTACCCTGCGAAGATTACCCTTCCGGTCAACTGCCGTCGCTTCGACTAAAACATCCTTGATCTGGCTTTCGTAGGCTCCGGCATTCATTCGGATAGCGCCGCCGATTGAACCTGGAATTCCGCTTAGAAACTCTAATCCACCGATACCATAATCTCGGGCTTCACGAGATGTTTTGATATCCATCGCACCTGCGAATGCTGTAATAGTGGATTTATTGACTGTGATATCTGAAAATGAACGTCCAAGACGGATTGTTATTCCCGGTATCCCTCCATCCCGTATTATTATGTTAGAAGCGTTGCCTATTACTGTTACGTTGATCCTGCCATGTAATTTTGAAAGGAATTCTTGTAAGTCGGTTTGATCTGCCGGTTCAAACAAAACCTCTGCGTTTCCGCCTACTCGAAACCAGGTTAGCCGAGAAATTGGCGCTGCTGGTGTTAATTTGCCTCGGACCCGCGGCAAGTGTTCAATAAGGTTATATAATTTGCGGGAACCCTTCATTTGTCAGGGCCTTTGTTCACATCGACATTAGTGGACATGCCCTTCAGTGATCCCGGCAAATCATTGGCCCATGCCGTTATATTGCCCGCCCCTAAACAGATTACCATGTCACCATTATTGGCGATGCTATCGATTAAGCTTGGAAGGAGTTCAGGTTTTTCCAGAGCTAAAACCTTTCGATGGCCATGTGCTATTAAACCTTCGATTAATCTGTCTCGACTGATGCCTGCAATCGGCAGCTCACCCGCTGGATAAATATCAGCGATAATAACGATGTCTGCATCGTTAAAACATTTACAAAATTCTTCGAATAATAATTTGAGTCGTGAAAAACGATGAGGCTGGACTACTGCGATAACTCGGTTTTTGCTACTAGCTCGTGCGGCGGTGAGGGCCGCTGCAATCTCGATCGGATGATGTCCGTAATCATCTATAATAGTGATACCATTAACTTCACCTGTAACTGTAAACCGGCGCTTGACACCTGCAAATGTAGCGAGGGCCTTTCTTATAACTTTCGGTGGAACTTCCATCTCTTGTGCTATAGCGACGGCGGCTAGAGCATTCTGGACGTTATGTTTCCCAACCATGGGTAAAATAACTCTTTCTAAAGTCTTACCTACCATTGAAGACCGACCAGAGAAGATAATGTCGAATTCTGATTTTCCCTCGTTGGTTAAAAAATTATTGGCCTGGATGTCTGCTTGTGGATTAAAGCCGAATGTAATAACCCTCCGATCAAGAACTTGAGGGATTAATGCCTGAACTTCTGGGTGGTCAATACACAAAACTGCCAGGCCATAAAAAGGAATATTTGATACGAATGCTTTATAAGCACTTCTTACCTCCTCGAATGTTTGATAAAAGTCCATGTGCTCAGGGTCGATGTTTGTCACCACAGCAATAGTCGCCGGCAAATTTATAAATGTTCCATCAGACTCATCCGCTTCTACTACAATCCACTCGCCCTCGCCTAATCGGGCATTAGTGCCATATGCATTAATTATACCCCCGTTAACTACTGTCGGATCCGCATTTGCAGTGTCTAAAATTGCAGCAATTAAAGAGGTTGTCGTGGTTTTACCATGTGTACCACCCACCGCTATCGACCATTTAAGGCGCATAAGTTCGGCGAGCATTTCGGCACGGCGAACAATTGGAATTTGGTTTTGGCGGGCAACAATAAGTTCTGGGTTATTTGATTTGATAGCAGACGATATTACTACTACACCAGCTTCGCCAAGATTATCGCCGCGCTGGCCTATTGATACGGGGACGCCCATTTTCATAAGGCGTTTGACATTGGTATTTTGGGTGATATCGCTTCCCTGAACAGCGTAACCAAGATTATGTAAGATCTCCGCTATACCACTCATCCCAATACCACCAATACCACAAAAATGAATTTGGCCAATGGAAGTCGGTAAAGTTCTCATGCTACCGCTCCACCGTTATTTCGTTTTCTAATTGTTTTTTCTAAAGTATCCGCAAGGTTTTCCGCGGCGTTGAGTTTGGATAAACATTTTGATTTGGCCGCGGCGTCAGCCAATAGATTGGGATTATCCATCAACTCTTGAATTTTCCGCGCCAGCAGCTTGGCTGTAAAACTGTGTTCAGGTATACACCAACTAGCACCGCTGGATGTTATTGCGCTTGCATTTGCGGTTTGGTGATCATCAGTGGCGTGTGGATAGGGCACAAGAATTGCCGGTCTTTTGGCAGCTACCAATTCTGAAATTGTGGAGGCGCCTGCTCGAGCAATAACAAGGTTTGCAGCAGATAACAGCTCTGGCATATTGTTGAAATATGGTTGTAAATTTGTTTGAATATGAGCGGCATCATAAATATTCTGGGCTTGGTCGAGATCTTCCGGTCGGCACTGTTGTGTAAGAGTCAGCCGCGATCTAAATTCACCGGACAGGGATGCCATTGCGCGCGGAACAACTTGGCTTAGGATTTGAGCCCCTTGACTGCCACCAAAGACCAAAACATTCAATTTGCCTTCTGAGCTTAACGCCGAGTAGCCTTTTTTTCCTATCTCTGAAATTTCGGACCTTACAGGATTCCCAGTTTTAACAATTTTTTGAGCCGCTTTCGGCCTTATACCCTTTACTTTATCGAATGAAATAGCGATTTTTGTTACACTTGGAATAAGGATACGATTCGCTCTACCTAGTACAGCATTTTGTTCGTGAATAATTGTGGGTAACCCAATCTGGGCTGCTGCGCACATGGTAGGTACGGACGGGTAACCTCCAAACCCAATAGCCGCTACTGCTTTTAATTTTTTAAGGATTGCCCGGGCTTGGAGAAAGCCTGCACCTAATTGGGTTAGGCTGACTAGTTTGTTGTATAAACTCCCCGTCGGGCTGGCCGCTTTAATATGGTGAATTTCAGAAACAAAATCTTGATTGCCAAATGCGGTACCACGATCATCGGTTATAATTGCAATTGGCCACGCACGTTGGAAAAGTACCTTTGCGACGGCTAGGGCAGGGTATACATGACCCCCCGTGCCGCCTGCTGCTAAAATGATTGGCCGGCTTTCTATCAGAAAACTCATAAACCAGTCTCCTGACCTACGCGCCGACGTGTTAGTGCCAAAACCATCCCTATGCAAAGCGCGATAGAAACTAGCGAGGACCCCCCATAACTAATAAATGGTAATGTCATACCTTTTGTTGGCATTAAATGAAGGGTAGATGCCATATTAACAAGGGCCTGGAGCCCGAATTGGACTATGAGGCCTGTAACCGATAGTAATATAAAAAAATTTGTCTCTTTAATGATACGTGTGAACCCGCGTAGAACAACAAAAGCGAATAAACCGATAACAATTAGACAAGCAATCATACCGAATTCTTCAGCTGCTACAGCAAAGATAAAATCGGTATGAGCGTCTGGTAGTACAGTCTTGACGGACCCTTCCCCAGGCCCACGACCGAGAACACCACCGTTCATAAAGGCTTCCATTGAACGCGTTACTTGATAGCTATCGCCTGAAGTTGGATCGATGAATCGGTCAACCCTACTGGCTACATGTGGTAAGAAAAAGTATGAACAAACGGCTCCAGCAATTCCTAATGCGATGAAACCAGCGACCCAAACTAATGGTAACCCGGCAAGAAAGAACTGGGTGAACCATACTGCTGATACGACAACGGTCATACCAAAATCTGGTTGTAAAAGCAGGAAACTTACTACCAAACCGTATAGAACTACGGCGGTAGTTTGACCAATATTTTTACCGGTTTTGCTTTTCATTGCGAAAAGCCACGCTGTAATAATAGCAAATGTCGGTTTAATGAACTCTGAGGGTTGGAGTGACACTCCTGAAATTGTTATCCATCGTTGTGCCCCCTTAATTTCTGTGCCGAAAAAGAAAGTTGCCACTAATAGAACTAGGCTGATGACAAAAAATCCTATAGCAAATCGTTGAATGCCAAGGGGTGACATCAAAGATGCGCCAATTAAAAAAACTAGCGCTATTGGTAAATAAACAAGCTGTCTCCTAACAAAATGAAATGATTCATATCCTAACCTGTCTGCTACAGGTGGGCTGGCAGCCATGGTCATCATTACTCCAAAACCAATAAGCAGGGCGACAGCAGCAAGTGTCCAGTGATCAATGGTCCACCACCACTTTCCTAATAAAGATGTATCGGTCCGTGTAAAAGCTGTCATTCTAAATTCCCCAATAACGAGGTGATAAAATTTTTAAATGCATCCCCACGCGCTTCAAAATTGTTCCATTGATCAAAAGATGCACAGGCAGGTGATAGCAGAATCGTGGGTTTTTTAGAGATATCTGTTGCCGCCGCTCTAAACGCTTCCTGTGTTGCGGTTTTTAGGTCGCGACACCGTGTAATATTTATTTTGCCGGCGAAAACAGATGCAAATGTTTTGGCAGAATCGCCGATCAGAAAGGCATGTTGAATTTTTGATAGATACGGCTCTAAAACCGTTAGGTCCTGTTCCTTGGCTAGTCCTCCCGCTATCCAAAAAATATTTTCAAAACAGGCTAGCGCTCGTGCGGTAGATTCACAATTAGTTGCTTTACTATCATTTATAAATTGAATGTTGTTAATCGAACCAAGATCTTCCATGCGATGGGGCAGACCTTGGTAGCTATACATTGCTTGAGCTATAATTTCGTTATTGATGCCTACAACGTGTCCAATAGCCCCCGCTGTCGCAGCATTTTGCCAATTATGAATGCCCAAAAGATTCTTGGCTTGTCCTAAATCGCAGATAACTACACCACTTGTGTCATATAGATTCCCATTTATTACATAAAATCCGTTAGGAATAATTTTGGAACCTGAAATAGGAAGGGTTTTCCATAGCGGATTAGCGGAAAATTCCTTGTACAATGAACGACCAAACTCGTCGTCAACACCAATTATGGCAACTTGTTGGTTGGTAGTTTTTTTTCGATCTCTAAATATTTGCCGTTTAGCATTTAGATAGTTGCTCATGTTTCCATGTCTATCCAAATGGTCTGGACTTAAATTTAAAAAAGCGGCGATGTCGAAAGTTGCGTTCTTTGTTAGGTCAAGTTGAAATGAAGAAAGTTCAAGTACGATAATTTCATCATTATCGGGTTGACGAAAACCTAATGCGGGAGGTCCAATATTGCCACCAATCTGCGTTTTTATACCCGCTTTGTTTAAAATATGTCCTAGAAGTGCTGTCGTCGTAGATTTGCCATTTGTTCCAGTGATACCGATAAATTGATTAGTTGGACAAGCTTCAATTAAAAGTTCGATGTCACCAATAATAGGTCTTTTTGCAACTCTTGCCTTTTTGACAATAGTGTGGGGGTTGTGTGTTAGAGGTATCCCTGGGGCAACGATTAATGCGTCTATATCACCAAAATCACAAGAATATAGGTCTTGCAAAGGAATGGCTTCTTCTTTTGCCTTTTTCCGTTGTATCGCGCTATCATCCCAAGCGAGGATTGTGGCACCACTAGCCGCTAAAGCGCGCGCCGCTGTAAGCCCTGAGGAGCCAAGACCAAAGAGAGCGATTTTTTGATCGCGGCGATTTTCTATTTTTATCACATACCCCTCATCGTAGTTTTAATGTAGAAAGACCAATTAATGCGAGGACCATTGAAATAATCCAAAAACGGATGACTATCGTTGGCTCTTTCCAGCCCTTTTTTTCGAAATGGTGGTGAAGGGGCGCCATGCGAAATACGCGGCGGCCAGTTAATTTAAATGAAATTACCTGCACAATGACTGAGACAGTTTCTAAGACGAATAGTCCACCGATTATTGCTAAAACGAGTTCATGTTTACAAATTACACTGACAGTTCCTATCACTGCGCCGACGGATAATGAGCCTGTGTCGCCCATGAAAACCATTGCAGGGGGAGCGTTAAACCAAAGGAAACCCAAACTTGCACCTAATAACGCCCCGCAGAAGACGGCTAACTCTCCAGCTCCAGGAATATTGTGAACTTGCAAGTATGAAGAAAAAACTTGGTTCCCAACGATGTAGGTAATTAAGGCTAGGCAGCCTGCAACAATCATGGCGGGTACGATGGCTAAACCATCTAGCCCATCTGTGAGATTTACTGCATTGGAGGCTCCCACGACGACAAGTGCTGAGAAGGGAATAAAAAACCAACCAAAGTCAATCAGTAAATTTTTGAAGAAAGGAACGGTGAGGCTGGTCGCTAGCGGGTCGGCAGTAATTTCTGAAATCCAAAATACTACACTACCGGCAATGACCACTTCTGCTAATAATTTTATCTTACCTGGCAAACCATGCGATGAACGTTTGGAAAGCTTGATAAAGTCGTCTACGAATCCAACTGTACCAAAACCAATCATTACCAAAAAGACCGCCCAAACGTACCGATTGTTTAAATCGGCCCAAAGAAGCGTTGCTGTACTTATCGCAATTAAAATTAAAATACCGCCCATACTACCGCTTACGCCCAACCTGGCTGCTGCCTCC
>CAZCKO010000059.1:0-3259 GCA_964499275.1 uncultured Rhodospirillaceae bacterium | reverse complement strand
ATAGTTGGCGTACCCTTTTTTGTTAAGGGGTGGGTCTCGGGTCCATCTTCCCTGATTGGTTGGCCTTCCCCTTGAAGTTTTTTAAGCTGACGAATTAATGGGGCGCCCAGGAGAAAACTAATAAGTAGAGCCGTAATCACAGCCCCACCAGTTCTAAATGTTAGGTATCTGAAGAGATTGAAGATCCCAAATTCGTCAGCCAGCGGGAAAAGAAAATTATATAGCATGACTAAGCGGTCCCATTTATCACTTGTGAAGTTTTCTCGCCGCCGTTGATTTTTAATGCCATGAGTTGGTTGACAATAGTTTTCATGCCGATTGCAAGGGAGCCTTTCACGGTTACGATATCGCCCGGTCGAATTTTCTCTTTAACGTCGTTTCCTAAGTCTATTGCAGAATTACTGAAGCCGCCCCTTAGTTCACTTGGTAGGGCATTAAACATTATGGACATTTGCTCTCCACAAGCATAAATCTCGTCGATGGAATGCTCCGCAAGGGTATTGGCCAATTCAATGTGATAGTCTTCCGATTTCTCACCTAGTTCGCGCATATCCCCAAGAACGGCAATGCGTTTAGCGCAGGGCCCGGGCGTCATAGTTGAAAGGGTTTCAATAGCCGCGCGCATAGAGGCGGGGTTGGCGTTGTAGCTTTCGTCGATAATTGTAAAAAAACCGTCTTCAATATCAATTTTATGGTGCAGACCTCGGCCATCAATTGGAACTAAATTGCTAAGAGAGTTTGCAGCTTTGGCGACGTCCGCATCTATAGTCGAGATAGCTAATAATACGGCAAGACTGTTTTGGACAAGATGTTGCCCAGGTATGCCAAGCCGATAACCAATTCGGCGTCCGCAAATTAGGGCTTCAACGTTATTTCCGGAACAATCTGCGAGGCGACTAATCAGTCGGGCATCTGCTTCTTTGTGTTCACCAAAAGATAGTATTTGATCAACACCCTGCTTTTCGGCCATAAGTTTTAAGCGGTAAAAAAATGGGTTGTCCCGGTTTAAAATTGCTGTACCACCCATCATTCCAGTAAATATTTCTGCCTTGGCATCGGCGATGGCTTCAACAGAGTCAAAGTATTCAATGTGTACAGGCTCAACTGTAGTGATAATCGAAACATCGGGTTGGATCATTCTTGATAGTGGGGTAATTTCGCCAGCATGGTTCATACCAACTTCGAAAATTCCATAATCTGAATCCGGGGCCATGCGTGCTAAAGATAAAGGCACTCCCCAATGGTTATTGTAGCTATGAGCACTCGCACAGGTTTTTCCCTGTGGAATTAAGGAATGATAAATTGCGTCTTTAGTACCGGTTTTTCCAACGCTACCGGTAACGGCAATGATTTGTGCTGGACTTCTTTTTCTTGCGGCTACACCAAGTTTATCTAAGGCTTCCTTGGTATTGTTGACTGTAATAACTGGGAACTGTTTTTCTATTCCAACGAGACGATGATCTACTAACGCTGCCACTGCGCCTTTACTGAAGGCTTGCTCAACAAAGTCATGCCCGTCCATTCGAGGCCCTTTAATCGCAACGAATAGATCTCCGGATTGAGTTGTTCGGCTGTCTATCGATATGCCAGTGGCAGACCAATCGATTTGGCAGGCGCCGCCAGTGGCAGCACAAGTACTATCCTTAGTCCAAAGTATACCCTTCATAGTTCCCGCTCTTTGATGGTAGCAATGACATTTCGGGCAACCGCACTATCTTCAAATGGGACTATCTTCTCACCTATAACTTGACCAGATTCATGACCTTTACCTGCGATCACAAGGGTGTCTTCAGATGATAAGTTTATAATTGCCTGTTTAATGGCTTCTGATCGGTCACTTATTTCGATTGCCTTGGGGCAATTTACTTTAATTTCCGCACGTATCTTAGAAGGGCTTTCTCCTCGTGGGTTATCATCTGTAAGATAAATTTTATCAGCTAAGTTGTTGGCGATAGTCCCCATAAGTGGCCTTTTGGTTTTGTCACGATTTCCTCCGCAACCAAATATAAGGGATAAGCTGCCAACAGTATGGGGGCGTAAGGCTGAGAGTATCGCCGCTAGAGCATCTGGTGTGTGGGCGTAGTCAACATAAACTGGTGCTCCGTTTAAGGTATGAGATACCAATTCCAGCCGCCCCGGTGGGCCTTGGATTTCGGGAAGAATTGCTATTGCTCTTTCTGGTTCATCTCCACAAGCTATGATGAGACCAAGAGCACATAAAACGTTCTGCGCTTGAAATCGCCCAATTAGTCTAACATCTAACTCGTACCGTTTGCCTAAAAGATTTACGGAGATCCGCTGGCCATTAGGCTTAGCGTTAACGCTATTAATACGAATATCTTTTGCTTTACGCCCATACTCAATTACGTTGACACCACGCGATTTGCAGGTGGTTGAGAATAGTTCAAATTCTGCAGAATCAGTGTTAAGAACCGCTGTAGCGTCCTTGGTTAATAAACTATCGAAAAGCCTTAGTTTGGCCGTTCGATAGCGTTCCATAGAGCCATGATAGTCCAGATGATCTTGGGAAAGGTTGGTGAATGCCCCTGCTGTAAGTTTTACACCATCCAGTCTCGATTGCTCTAAGCCATGACTTGATGCTTCAAGAACCACGTGGTTGATATTTCTGTCGACCAAATCCTTTAGCTCGTAGTGCAAAGTGACTGGGTCTGCAGTAGTGAGTCCCGCTTTGGTTTTCTGGCTTGTCTTCAATGCAGTAGTTCCTAGTGTACCCATTGCTGCGGATTGGTGGCCCATAAGTTTCCATATATGCTGGGTAAACCATGCGACGGAGGTTTTACCATTTGTCCCGGTAACCGCGGCGGTTATGCGCGGTTGGATCTTAAAAAATTCTTTAGAAAATAGGGCGAGGCTCCGTCGTGGATTTTCCACCTCAATTAGAGGAATTTCTTCAATCTCCGAAGGTAAAATCGTACCCTGTGGTGCAAGAATTGCCGCAGCACCCTTTGATATTGCATCGGTAATAAATTCGCGACCGTCCAATTCATAACCAGGAAGAGCGGCAAAGAGATAGCCCGGTTTTACATTGCGCGAATCAGCCGTAAGACCCTGTATTTGTGGATCTAGTCCAGAAGCATGAACATTTCTGTCTGCTTTACTTAACTCAGAAAGAAGCAAGTCTACTCTTTCCTTTCTTTCTTGGAATTAAACCGATAGCTAGTTGACGTTCTAATTTTGCTGTCTTTTCGTCGATGGCATGAACACCCAATAGAGGGGCAATTCGTTTAATTACTTTTCC
>CAZCKO010000058.1:0-16851 GCA_964499275.1 uncultured Rhodospirillaceae bacterium | reverse complement strand
ATGCTCACGATGCAATCGCGGAAGACATGTTGTTTTCAGGGCGCGATAAACTGCGTAAACATTTAGAACTATTGCTTAGGAATAAGGATTTTATAGAGGAACATCTTCTAAGCCAAAAAACTGATAAGTCCGTCCTATACCACGATAAGGATTTTGATTTTTATGTCATGGCACACGGAACTGATAGCGAAAACCGGGTAGGAAAGCCTCATGACCACGGGTCATCTTGGGCGGTGTACGGGCAAGGTACGGGCACCACAAATATGACTATATGGGACCGCAAAGATGATGGAAGTAAAATTGGATATGCTGAGTTAATTAAAGAAAAAACATTTTCCCTGACACCCGGTAGGGCCGCTTTGTTTGATATCGGAGTTATTCATTCGACTGCACACCCGAAGCCTGCCCGTTGGGTTCGGGTGACCGGCACCGATTTAGATTCTATCGAACGCTACGCCTATGACCCTAAAGAAAAACTTACTCAATTGATGACCGTGGCGTAGTTTCCAACTTAAACTGTAGACCCATGAAGTTTTCAAAGGGCCTGAGTGTAATGAGTGAACGCAAAACCGTTGATAAGTTAAGCTGACAAGCTAGCGCATTATACGTAAGTTGGTCACACCGAACATCGATGAAGCTTTAGCAGCACCCGCTGACTAACGACGCTCAACCAATGTGTTCTTCATGATTCTGAAGATACCAATCAGCAATTTCAGCGCGGGTCGGAAACCAAACATTTTCAAATCCTTTCAAATAGTCCAAAAATTCTGTCAACGCTCGAATGCGATAGGGCATTCCAATAACATGAGGATGCAATCCCAGGTTCATTATTCGCATACTCTGGGCGCCCTCTTCATACAGAACGTCAAATTGTTCACGTAACACTGTAAGCCCCTGCTCCAATGTCATCCCACCACGCGCAAACATATTGAAATCATTTACGTCATTTGAATAAGGAACACAGACCATCGGACCATAGTCGGTGTCTATCAGATAAGGCTGATCATCGTTTAAAAAATCACAAAAAAAAGACAAGCCTGCTTCTTTTAAAATATCTACTGTCTGAGCGGTCGGCCTGAGCGATGAGGAGAGCCAGCCTCTCGCTGGTCGACCAACACATTCTTGGTATATTTCCAGCGTCCTATTAATTATTTCACGCTCTTTCTCTGGGTCGTCAGAATAGAATGTTAAAATATCATTCTGGGCCCAATTATGAGGCACAATTTCCCAACCACGCTCGTTGACCGCGTCTATTATACGGCGGCGTTCTAAAGCCATCTTTGCGTTCATAGTACAAGAAGCCGGTATTCCAGCACTGTCCAAACGATCCAAGATTCTCCAAATACCCACTCTTTGCCCATATTCACGCCAGGTCCAGTTCACGTAATCCGGTACATTTCCAGGTACCGGGTGCGGAATACTTGCGGGCCCCCCGGGATAAAGGGGTTCGATTTGATCTCGTGTCTGCTCCCAATATTCCAGATTAATAGTAATTATAACTGCAATCCGAAAGCCACCAGGCCATTTCAGAGGTTTTCGATCAGGCAAAGGTACAAAATCATACTTCATGAGTAGGCTCTTCTCCAATTAGGTCCCCTAACGGGACATTAAATTTATCTCATTAAAATATTCTTCAATATTAGCTAGATTAGTAAAACAACCTATTAAGAGCCAGCACACTTGATTAATTGTTGAGGATACTAATTGTCAAAATTTTGGTAGCGTAGCCGGGAAGCTTACCCGTGGCCTAATTATCCAGATCAACCGCGGCCTCAGAATTCTAATTACTATGCTAGTACTAGTTATAAGACGAGAATAGGAAGAAGTATGACAATTGTTAGGTATTTATTTTTTCGGTTAATTTTACTTGGATGTTTCACAACCTTTTCTGCCCCTCTATTAGCTGATGAGAATAAATTTATAAGACTCATCGGCCCACTGGATGAGCCGAGGGGACTTTGTATAGACATTAGGGGTCACCGTGATCGTGTTAAAGTCAATCGTCCACTCGTGCTTCACACATGCAAGCGTGGTATTTGGAGCTTAGACGAACAATTCGATGTTAATGCCTTCAAGGCGGGACAACTCAAAATGCCGGGATACCAGGTTTGTGCCCAACGAGCTCCTGGAAAACAAAATAAAACCGTTGTCTTAGGCTCATGTGAAAATCGAGGCGCATTCTGGATTTTCAAAAATAACCGGCTAAAATTAGCGGTGCAACCCGAACACTGCCTTACTGCGGGACCTGGACCCTCTCGGCTTACCCGCGGAGGAAAACGATTGCCCTCACGGCATGTAAGCCGTTCGCTATTACT
This sequence comes from uncultured Rhodospirillaceae bacterium, assembly GCA_964499275.1. GTDB lineage: Bacteria > Pseudomonadota > Alphaproteobacteria > MPNO01 > UBA2964 > UBA2964. The sequence continues at coordinate 14,536 of CAZCKO010000058.1, read as the reverse complement.
TTTGGCATGCAGATCTGAGCTAAATGAACGACAAAAATGGAAACTAACTAACATTAATTAAGGTATATGGTCTTTATATTAACACCCCATGATTGAACACCAACAGGTCCCTTGGAGAACTCAACTCGCAGTATATAGCTGTGGTGCGTTTAACCACAGCATGGGCATGATGCTGGCGGTTGTTATACCTCTATGGCTAATAGCAATAGAGACGACACCTTTTATGGTAGGCGTCGCGATAGGGAGTCGCTATTTTTTGCCACTTTTCCTATCCATCCATGGCGGGACCTTAATGGATCGCTTTGGGGCACGCCGAATAATGCTTTGGTTTGCCTTTATAAGTGCAATTTGTCCTATTCTATTTCCCGCCCTGCCTTTTTTTTGGGCAGTAGTGCTTTTACAAATGGTGATAGGACTAGCTGATACTATGGGATGGTCAGGGGCCCAGGCTATGATAGGGCTGGTGATGAAAGGGGATGCATTACATGCTGGGCGCTTAGGCTTCACAATTCGTATCGGACATTTTTTTGGACCATTGCTAATCGGAGTAATTTGGGACTGGTTGGGACCATGGGGAGCATTTGCGACACTTAGCATCTGGGGGGGAGGGTCATATATCGCGGCCCTTTTTCTTCCCCATATCGCTAATGTTAGGGAACCTAAAAAAGTAACCTATCATGACCTGATACCACGTCTGTCGGACTATCTAGACGCTTTTCGACTGATGGCGATCCCAGCCGTTTCATTTATTATAATGGTGACTTTCGTTCGCCACTCCAGCACCTCAATGCAAAATTCATTTTATGTAGTTTACCTAAAGAGTATTGATATCTCCGGAACTGAAATCGGCGCTTTATTTGCCGCCTCAGCCGCATTGGGGGCATTGGGTGCTCTAGCAACAAGCCGCCTCACCCGTTTTCTTGAGCCGGCCTTTTTCCTCGTATTATCGGTAGTTTGTGTAATTGCATTTATGGGTCTAACGCCGGCATTACAATATTTACCATTTTTTGGAATCTATGGTTTGTTGATGGCGGCTATTGCTTTGCGTGGTAGCTGTTTAGGTTTTAGCCAGGTTTTAATGATTTCGATACTGGGGCGGGCTTTAAAAAAACAGGACCAGGGAAAAGGCGTTGGGCTTCGTACAACTGTGAACCGCGTGATGAATACAATATTACCGCCAATAGTTGGCGCGATTATCGAAGTTGCGGGTCTGGAAACCAGTTTTTATATTGTAGCTGGAGCTGGTCTATTTTTAATGTTCCTAATCTATCTTTACGCCAAGAGGCATAATGCTTTCAGAGAAAAATTTTCAGCGTACTGATTTAGTACGGGCGATCACCAACAACCGCAACACGCTCCATTCTGCGCCTTTTAGGATAATAATCGTTCGCTGCATAATGCTGGGTTGAAGGGTTATCCCAAAGTGCAATCGTTCCTGGCTTCCACCTAAGACGGAATTGGTATTCAGGTATTTGGGCTTGGGCGTACAGAAGCCGCAGCAACGCATCACTTTCATCTATACTGAATCCATTAAGCCGGATGGTAAATTGTGCGTTTACAAATAAGGCCTTTTTTCCGGTAACGGGGTGGGTACGAACGACTGGGTGGCTTGGGTTAGGGTAGCGCTTTTCCATTTCCTCCAACCGTTTCTGATCAGGGTCATCCCTGGAAAATAAAGCACGAAAATTTTTGAAGTCGTGCACAGCGGTTAAATTTTTGATTATATCTTTCATTGAGTCGCTCAATCCGTCATATGCAGCACACATATCAGCCCATATTGTATCGCCTCCCGTTGGCGGTATAATCAGACAGCGAAGGATTGAGTACTTCGTTGGACACTCACGAAAAGTAGTGTCTGAATGCCAGACATCAGTCGATAGTACGGGGTTATCCTTGTGGTTATTAAGAACCATTATTTCGGGGGACTCGCCCTTTGGCCGAAATGGATGAACTTCCAGATCACCGAACAGGCGCCCAAAAGCTAAGTGCTGAGCTGTTGTTATGTGTTGGTTCCGCGCATAGATAACTTTGAATGTCACCAATGCATCTTCTAGGGCCTTTGCGTTTGCCCGATCGATCGCCCGGGTAAGGTCGAGCCCATGAATTTCCGCTCCCAAGTTTGCCCCTATGGGCTCAATATCAAATGATTTGCTCATTTGATTAACCTAGGCTAGCAATTAGGGATTTTGCAAGGCTCCTTCTAGACAAAAAGTAAATGTATCGATAGCGTTTGGCTAGAAGTTGTGGAGAGGCCATTGTCAAAATTGAGTAATAGTCTGCGAACAAGTCTCGATGAACTGGCTAGGGCCTGCCGTGTTCTAGAACTTGAGGGCCAGGGAGACCGGGTCGTCGGCCATATGGCATGGCGTGACCCAGAAGGCCGCGGCATGTGGATGAAGCGAGCTGGGGTAGCGTTGGGTGAAATATTTGATGCCCGTGATTTTATCCTACTCGACTTTGACGGTAATAAGATATCTGGAGCGGGGGCAAAGCATGGTGAGTGGCCAATCCACACAGAAATTTTGCGTCTCCGTCCTGAGATAAATGCTACTGCTCATACCCACCCCTTCTACGCCTCGGTATACTCTTCAGCTGAAGACCCTTTAGAAACAATTGTACCACGAAGCACTACGCAGCCAATCCGCACGCCACGCTTTGACGATGGCCACGACTTAATACGTACAACGGATGTTGCCGGCGCCATGGTTAAAACAATGGGTAACAATAACGCGGTTATCCTCCGCAATCACGGTATTGTAACCTGCGGAGTTCAAGTCGAAGACCCAGTTTTGGTTGCAATTGCACTCGAAAAAATGTGCCGTGAAGCGTTAATCATCAACGCGTCTGGCCTAAAATTCAGCTGTCCAGAAGAAGAAGGCCTATTGGAAAAGCTAAAAACTGGTAAAGCACTAGACCCCTCTATAATTGGTAGCAAAACCCAGTGGGCATATTTATGCCGTAAACTCGCTCGCGCCGAAAAAGCCGGTGATGCAAGATTAACGACAGAACCCATCCCCATAACGGATTGAGATTTGTTGAAGAAATTGGAGCGGGCGATGAGATTCGAACTCACGACTTCAACCTTGGCAAGGTTGCGCTCTACCCCTGAGCTACGCCCGCATCTGGACGGGCGATAATAATCAGTGAGGCGAGGTTTGCAAGTCTTTGCTATTAATGGCCCATGTTGAAATTAACTTATAACGCCCGTTAAAAAAAATGGAGTATTCCACCGCCACTAACAAAGGACGATTCGCCACCCGGGACGTATTGATTGAACGTTTGAGCAAACTGAAAATTAAATTTACAGAATACCACCATCCAGCTGTATTTAATGTGGAAGAAGCAAAAGCCCTAAGAGGTGACCTGCCAGGGGCGCATTGCAAAAGCCTTTTTCTAAAAGCAAAAGGGGGGGCGTTATTTCTTTTGGCATGTCTTGAGTGGCGGCGCATGAATATGAAAGTTCTCGCAGAATTATTAGGATCAAAACGCCTATCCTTTGGACATCCAGATTTATTATTAGAAAAATTAGGTGTAACTCCCGGTTCAGTCACTCCATTTAGCGTGATTAACGACGATGGGCCCGAACGCACCCAAGTCACTGTCGTTCTTGATGAAAAAATGATGCAAGCCAGTCAGGTAAATTATCATCCTTTAATCAATACTTCCACGATCGGGCTTACCCCAAAATGTTTACAAAGATTTTTAGTTGATTGTGGCCATTTACCCCTTATTCTTAATTTGGAAACAGCAACAAAAACGAATGAAAATATTTCGGAGTAGTAATAACCTTGTTTTTCTTTTCTCAATTCAGCATTTATATTTGACTGGGTGCAGGCACCCGTTCGGGAACTTAACGAAACAACTAAAGCGATAAATCATGGAGCCCATACTCGACCCAAATGCATCACCGCAAGAAAGTCCTAGCCATTTAATTAAAGATTCTTCGGAGAGCACCTTTGTCCAAGATGTAATAGAAGCATCGCAAGAAACCCCTGTAATTGTCGACTTTTGGGCTCCGTGGTGTGGCCCATGTAAACAGCTCGGACCTCTACTCGAAAAAGTCGTAACGGAAGCAAATGGTGCTGTCAAAATGGTTAAGATCGATATTGATCAGAACCAAAATTTAGCGCAACAGCTACGAATTCAATCTATTCCTGCCGTTTACGCCTTTTTTCAAGGTAAGCCTATAGACGCTTTTCAAGGGGTTTTACCGGAAAGCCAGCTAAGAGAGTTTGTAGAAAAGATCTCCCAAAGCTCAGGCACTAAAGAAAAGTCCCCAATAGAAGAAGCGCTGGACCAGGCCACCACACTCATAGAAGCTGAACAATTTGATCAAGCCGGAGCGATCTATACGCAAATTATCCAGCACGCACCGGACAATCTCCAGGCAAAAGCCGGATTGGCACGTTGTAGCATCGAAGCCGGCAATCATGATGAAGTTAGAGCGCTCCTAAATACTTTATCGGAGGAAGAAAGGACCGATCCTGTTTTTGTACCCATTTCAAATGCTTTAGAGTTAGCCGACAAAGTGGCAGAAGTTGGCGACCTTAGCTCATTAAAGGCTGCTGTCGAAAGTAACTCTAAAAATCATGATGCGCGCTATAAATTGGCGCTAGGACTATATGCCAATGGAGATGCGGAAGCAGCGACGGACGAATTGCTGGAAATTATCCGTCAAGATCGTAATTGGAACGAAGATGCAGCCAGAATAGAGCTTTTAAAATTATTTGAAGTCCTTGGAGCAACAAACCCGGTAACCATATCCGGTCGCCGGAAACTATCGTCAATTCTTTTTTCATGAAAAATAGTATCTTTGATCCAAGTTTTGAGGACCTACCGAGGACAATACCTGTATTTCCCCTCACCGGTGTTTTGCTTCTGCCCGCGGGTAAACTACCATTAAATATTTTTGAGCCGCGCTATCTTGCAATGGTTCGTGATGCGCTTTCTGATCGACAGCGCATCATCGGTATGTTGCAACCTGTAACTCCAGATATTGATGACAATAGAGGCCCGACAGGCTCCGATAGAGAAGAGCCTGAACTTTATAAAACGGGCTGCGCGGGCCGAATCACAAGTTTCACAGAAGCTGAAGATGGGCGATATTTATTGACCCTATCAGGAGTTTGTCGTTTTGAAATTGCAGAAGAAATGAAAAGTAAGGACGGATATAGGCGTGTCCTTGCGGACTTTCGGAAATACAATAACGATTTAGGTCGAGAAACAAAATTAACAATTGAAAGAGAGCGCCTTTTGGTGACTGTGAAACAATATTTTGACGCCCAAGATATCAAGGCTAATTGGGAGGCAATTGAAGGGACACCAAATGATCAACTGATAACATCGCTTGCAATGACCTGCCCATTTGGTCCAAATGAACGACAGGCTATACTAGAAGCGCAGAACCTTTCCGCACAGGCTGAGATCGTTATGACATTGCTCGAAATGGCCATCAGGGAGAGCGGCGGGTCCAGCGCGATTAGCCATTGAGGCTACGATAAGGAAAATTTTTATGACCAATAAAACATCGGTTGACCCTAAACTTCTAGAAATTTTGGTTTGCCCCGTCACAAAGCAACCTCTGCAATATGACAAAAAGGCCCAAGAGTTGATAAGCGAGACAGCTGGCCTAGCTTATCCTATCCGTGACGGAATACCGATAATGTTGGAGGAAGAGGCGCGGCAATTGGATGAGGAAAATGAATAGCGCGAACCATTAAAGATATGCAACCTCGCCCAACTAAACTAAAATTAAAGAAGGCCGATAAAAAACTAGAGATTACGTTTGATGATGGATCAGAGTTTCTCCTCACGGCTGAGTTCTTGAGGGTAGAAAGCCCCTCAGCGGAAGTTCAGGGACATGGAATCAATCAGAAAAAGATCGTTGCTGGAAGGCGTCACGTAGGAATAATAAACATCGAGCCTGTGGGGAATTACGCTATCAGGATCATATTTGATGACCTTCATGATACTGGAATATATTCATGGGCCTTGCTACGTGAACTTGGCACAGACCAAGATAGGCTTTGGAAGAATTATTTAATGGCACTCAAACGGGATGGTCTGAGTCGAAACCCATGATAGCCGTATCGGGACCTCATAGATAACGAGACTAACAAAACCATTTCCGGTCAACAAAACTAGCCTCCTTTAAGGGCTAAATTTGTTCACCGCGGATGAGTTTTGGCAAATCCCCTAGTAGCCCCATCGCATGACGCATAAATAGTTGCTTTATAGGGGGCGTATTATTTACTATCGCAAGACCTACGTCCCGGGCCGCTTTTAAAGGCGCTATGTCATTAGAGAACAACCTGTTAAGGCCATCAGTGACCCCAACCATCATCGTATTATCGAATCGGCGCCAACGCTGATACCCCTCCAATACATTCATAGAACCAGGGTCTAATCCTAGCCGCAAAGCATTAATTATAATTTCTGCAAGGACAGCAGCGTCTCGTATACCAAGATTTAATCCTTGCCCTGCAATTGGGTGAATTGCGTGTGCAGCATCCCCCGCTAGAGCTAAACGAGGCAAAATGTATGTGTCCGCATGTAGAAGGCCCAACGGGTGCGAAAATATTGGGCCAATAACTTTAAGGTCACCCAAATAATTACCGAAACGCAATTTTAGCTCTTCGGTAAAGGCGTCGTTGGATAATTCTAAAATTTTTGGTGCGAGTGACTGTTTTTCGGTCCACACAATAGAGGATCTGTTTTTGGTCATTGGCAAAATAGCAAAAGGGCCTGCTGGCAGAAAATGTTCTTGGGCAACACCACCATGGCTGTATTCATGTTTTACGGTGCAAACAATGCCAGTTTGCAAATAACGCCATTGCCGCACGCCAATTTTCGCTAATTTTCGCATAGGTGACGCGCGACCATCTGCGGCGATAACCAGTCGCGCCGACAGAACGTCACCATTATCTGTTTCTGCCGAGACAAGTTGGTTATCCTGATTCAAGAGTTGAACCTGTTGTCCAAATCGCAATTTGACAGTGGATAAATTTTCTAAGGAATTAAATAAAGCGACGCGTATTTTTTTGTTTTCGACAATAAACCCCAATGGGCCCGCATTTAAATCAGCATGATCAAAATGCAAAAACAAAGGAGAGCGGGTATCTGAAACACGTATCTCTAAAATTTCAGCGGCTTGACCCTCCATATATTTCCAAGCGCCTATTACATCCAAGGCCGCTCGGGAACCAGCTGAAATCGCTGTGGTTCTGCCATCAAACTTTGGATTTAAAAATTTAGCTTTTGGTATTGGATCCACAACTGTCACCTCTACTCCGACACCACCCAACGCAGCGGCTAAGACCAAGCCGGTCAACCCACCTCCAACAATAAGAATTTCGCTAATGTGGGAAGAAGAAATTTCTGGTTTAATGTTCATATCGACACCATGCCGCTGAGACTACCACTCTGTCCACAAGGTAGTTTAAAAATTCATCGATTTATTAATAGGCCTTCGGGTAGATGAAGAAACGGAGCGTGATGATCTCGACCAGAGCCTCCATGGGGAAACTGTTCAGTAGTTAATTCAAAAATATTATTCTCCCTGGGAGGGTATTTAGAGGAAATATCATAACTCTGTGAGCATTTCCTCATGCGCCACCCAACTTAACCGGGGTGCTTAAAAACACTCCGGTGTTTTCCGTTTTATCCGGGTTTAAATGTATACACCCTATTCCACTTGTGCCGATTCAGCCTTTCGCTATAAAATTCTGGTGTTTTTATTAGTTTACGTTGCTTCTATCGGCGGCAACTGAAGAAGTGTGCACATGTTAAACGATCGGCTTGGCCGAATCGGCGACTACCCATTCGACCGATTGCGAGCTCTTCTAGATGTCTGTTCGCCCAACACTACGCTCGCCCCGCTTTCGCTAGCTCTAGGCGAGCCACAGCATAACTCGCCTGAAATAGTTGGGCAAATTTTGGCAGAAAATGGCAGTCTTTGGGGAAAATACCCTCCAGTACGGGGTACCCCGGAATTTAGGGCCGCAATAGGGAAATGGCTAACAAATCGTTATGGCTTATCTAAAAAAACGCTTGAGCCCGATAAATCAATAATCCCAGTATCAGGCACCAGGGAGGCTTTATTTATGGTCGCCCTAACCGTTATTCCGGAGCTAATTGGGGGGAGAAAGCCAGCGGTTTTAATGCCAAACCCCTTTTATCAGGTTTATTTGGGGGCTGCGGCCTTAGCGGGAGCAGAACCAATTTTTATATCAGCTACCCCAAAGACAAACTTTTTACCTGATTTTCAGTCGATTGATACAGATACATTAGACCGCACAGCTCTAGCTTACTTTTGTTCGCCGTCAAATCCTCAGGGAACTGCGGCATCAATCGAGATCCTTATGGACAACATAAAGCTTGCCCGGAACCACAATTTTGTCATCGTCTTCGATGAGTGTTATAGCGAAATTTACAATAAGGAGCCACCCCCTGGCAGCATAGAGGCCTGTGAAAAACTTGGGGGTTCTCTCGACAATGTATTGATAATGAATTCGCTATCTAAGCGCTCTAGTGTTCCAGGACTAAGATCCGGCTTCGTCGCGGGGGACCCTGAAATTATATCGCGCTTTAAACAAGTTCGTGACTATGGGGGAGCACCACCTCCGTTGCCACTTTTAGCTGTTGCGACTGCACTTTGGCAGGACGAAAAACATGTAGAACAAAATCGTGCCCTTTATCGCAAAAAATTTGATCTCGCCACTCAAAAGCTTTTAGGGTTACATGGGTATTATTTGCCAGACGGCGGCTTCTACTTGTGGTTGGATGTAGGCAATAGCGAAAGTTCGGCGCTGAAATTGTGGAAAGAAGCGGCTTTGCGGGTAATTCCTGGGAGTTACCTAGCCAAGACAGGACATGATGGCATTAACCCGGGCGATTCTTATATCCGCTGCGCTTTAGTCCATGATCTTGATACAACCAATCAGGCCCTCGAACGCCTGATAAACATTTTGTGACTAGGAGGCGAGTATGGCCACCAATTCTAATAAATTGACGCGAAACCCTTCTTTATTGCCCCCGGGTGTAACCGCTTTTCTCAGGCGACGTATGATAGAAACTGTAGGAATTTTGCTCGCAATTGTATCGATAATTCTAGCTGGCTCCCTTTTGACCTATAACTCGCTCGATCCCTCCCTAAACGCAGCCACCGGATCAGCACCATCGAATTTCTTTGGCACAATCGGTGCTTGGTTATCAGATTTATTATTACAATCTATTGGATTAGCAGCCTGTATTTTACCCCTTATATTGCTTGGGTGGAGTTGGCAGATAAGCACCCACCGTGGAATTAGGTTCTTATGGGTTCGTATGATATTTTTTCCAATTGCAGTTTTTGCCGCTGCCATTTCATTGGCAGGGCCTGAGACAAATAATGGCTGGCCATTAAATTCTGGATTCGGCGGTGTTTTTGGCGATATTATTTTACAAAACTTGGCGCTCTTTGTTTCTACCTTCCACCCTCTTCGCACAGATTTGATAGCCGCTATAATTGGGTTTTTTGCTTTTGCAACATTCATTGGGGTACTTGGCTTTTCCGCCTCTGACTGGGGGCGGGCGGGAAATAGACTTCGGTGGCTTGGCTATCAGGGAGCTGCAGTCAGTGCCGCGGGTGGCCGAGCGGGCCTAAAGGCCGGGAAGTGGTCTTTCAACGCCGCGCGCAAAGGCCACGCAGCAGCTCGACAAAGAATAGAGCCGATGCTGGTTAGTCAAGAAAAGCAAAACCAAGTCAGTGAGAGCGTATTAGGGGGGGTAGAAAACGGAGATCGTAGACCAACATTGAATGGAGAAACAAGTTTAGTAAAGAGGGAAATCGTTGCACCTCGGTCTGCCAAGGTAAAGCCTGGACGAATGGCTGAAGCCTCCAGACAGACGCGATTAGATTTAGGCGTGCCAGCAACCTATGAATTGCCTGACCTGGCCCTACTAGAGAAAACAATACCAAACAATAACTCGAATAATTCTGACAAAGATGCCCTAGCTGAAAATGCGCGCCTGCTAGAATCCGTGCTAGAAGATTTCGGTGTGCAGGGGGAAATTATTAAGGTTCGGCCGGGACCGGTTGTAACCCTTTATGAATTTGAACCAGCGCCTGGGATTAAATCATCAAGAGTTATTGGGCTCGCAGACGATATTGCACGATCTATGAGCGCTATTTCCGCGCGAGTTGCAGTTGTCCCGGGCCGGAATGCGATGGGAATAGAACTACCGAATCCGAACCGCGAAATTGTCTCTTTGCGTGAGCTATTAGAATCCGAGAAATTGGAAAAAACCCCATCTAAACTTTCGCTCGCCATAGGCAAAGATATTGGGGGAAGCCCCACCATTGCTGACCTGGCTCGTATGCCACATCTTCTTATTGCTGGAACAACCGGTTCTGGTAAGTCCGTTGCCATTAACACAATGATAATTTCTTTACTTTACCGCTTGGCGCCAGATCAATGTCGATTAGTTATGATTGACCCTAAGATGCTTGAATTGTCGGTATATGACGGCATTCCCCATTTACTTTGCCCGGTTGTAACAGACCCTAAGAAGGCGGTGATTGCCCTACGCTGGACAGTCCGTGAAATGGAACAACGATATCGTGCTATGTCAACATTAGGGGTTAGAAGCATCGCGGGATACAATGCTCGGCTGGAGGAGGCTCGCAAAACTGGCGAAGCCCTTACTAGGACTGTGCAAACTGGGTTTGATCCTGACACGGGTGAACCAGTATATGAAGACCAGCCGCTTGATATGAAGGCTCTACCATTTATTGTCGTTGTCGTCGATGAAATGGCCGATTTAATGCTGGTAGCAGGGAAAGAGGTAGAAGCTTCCGTACAACGTATTGCGCAAATGGCTCGGGCAGCAGGTATCCACCTTATAATGGCCACACAAAGACCATCAGTTGATGTAATTACCGGCACGATAAAAGCTAATTTCCCAACGCGAATTAGTTTCCAAGTCACATCCAAGATCGATAGCAGGACGATACTCGGCGAGGCGGGCGCTGAACAGCTTTTAGGCCAGGGAGACATGCTCTACATGGAAGGGGGTGGCCGCATATCTCGAGTTCACGGGCCGCTCGTTACCGACGAAGAGGTGGAAAGAGTGGTTACGGGACTCAAGGCACAAGGTGAACCAGAATATATTGAAGAGGTTACACGTGAAGATCCAAGCCACCCTGTAGGCGAAAACATTAACGGTATGGAAAGTGATCATGGAGATACCTTGTATGATCAGGCCGTGGCACTTGTCTGCCGTGAACGGAAGGCTTCAACAAGTTTTGTTCAAAGACATCTACAAATTGGCTACAATAGGGCCGCGCGTATCGTAGATAAAATGGAGGCAGAGGGTGTTATTAGCTCTGCTAATCATGTTGGGAAACGCGACGTATTAGCGCGAGACATCGATAATATATAAGCTAGCGAGAGCTTGGCGTTAACCTCTCCTCTCATTATTATAATCACGTTCGTAGTTTAACAGGGTTGTTTTGATTTTGGTTGCCTACCTCAAAATATCAGGATTTATTTTGATCACCATTTATTGCTTGAACACTGCCTCTGTGTTTGGGCAACACGTTCAGCCGAAAAAAAACGAACATAAGGCATGGCTATTTGCAGCAGAAAGTTATCTAAATTCGATCCGCTCTCTGGAAGCCTCTTTTTTGCAATCATCCGCCAACGGTAAGTTCGCACATGGAACTCTTTTCCTCCATCGACCAGGAAATCTCCGAATTAAATATAAAAACCCCATAACTCTTCAGGTTTATGCAAACGGCACATGGCTATTTTATATTGACAACGAATTAAAAGAAATTAGCCAGATCCCATTGGAAAAAACTCCAGCTTTTTTCTTGATAAGTGATAAATTTAGATTTACCAACGGTTTAAAAGTTTTAAATATTATCAAAGAATCTGGTACTCTAAAAATAAAAATAGCTGGGCTGAGTGACGAAGGCGGGGGCTCTATGACACTAATTCTCTCAGAACAGGCAGACTCATTTATCGGTTGGACCGTAACGGATACACAGGGAATAATCACCAACATCAAATTACTTGACCCAATCATAAATAAGCCTATTCCCGAAGGTACATTTAATTTCACAGTGCCGGACTGGGCTTTCCCGGCAGAACCGCAGGACTAGGCTATCAGTTGCGAGATTGGCGTTCTCGTGATAGCCAGATGAGAATGTCAATTAAAAGCAAAAAACCTATCATCGGTGTTCCGGTGAATTTTACTCCAGCGACAGAAAATATGTCAGCGATATTTACGACCGCTGAGAAATATGCTCGCATGTCCTTGGAGATATCAGACACCGCCCCTATCCTTATTCCTGCTTTCGGGGACAATACCCATTTCCAATCAATTCTGGAAACCATTGACGGACTGCTACTCACAGGAGGCCGAGCCAATATTGAGCCACACCATTATGGTGGCCCAGCCTTCCCAGCCGATGAAATTATCGACCCACTTCGTGACGCAACGGTCTTGCCGTTAATCCGGGGGTGTATTGAAAACCAAATTCCGGTTTTTGGAATTTGCAGGGGAATACAGGAAATTAATGTCGCGATGGGGGGATCACTCCACTATCGAGTTCATGTATTGCCAGGCAAAAACGATCACAGAATGCGCCGGGACACAGAAATACAAGCGGAGCGCTTTGCGCCGAGGCATAAAATTTCCCTTACTCCCGGGGGCTATCTTCATGGGCTTTTGGGGGGAACTGAAACGATGGTAAACTCCCTCCATGCCCAAAGCGTTGAAAGGGTTGCGAAAGATTTTGTTATAGAGGCCATGTCGCCGGATGGCGTAATCGAAGCTATTAGTATGCCCGCCGCCCTAAGATTTACAGTCGGCGTTCAATGGCACGCCGAATGGAAAGCAACGGAACACGAGCTGGCGCGTAAACTATTTTCCGCCTTCGGAGAGGCGGCACGAGACCATGCTAAAACAAATAAATAGCCAGTAAGATGAAAAATATACGAATAGCAACATGGAATATAAACTCTCTTCGATTGCGATTGCCTACTTTGGCTAAAGTCTCAAGAGCGCTGGCCCCCGACATAATATGCCTGCAAGAGATCAAGGTCGAGGACAGCCTGTTTCCTGCAAAGGACATTCAAAACTTAGGGTATAAATTCGCGGTATATAGAGGAATGAAGAGCTACAATGGAGTGGCAATTCTCTCCAAGCTTCCACTGGCCGAAATGAAAATACAGCGGTGGTGTGATAAAGATGATTGTCGTCATATAGCGGCAAAACTAGCCAATGGGATAGAAATTCATAATTTCTATGTCCCAGCAGGGGGAGATATTCCGAACCCAGAGGAAAATGAAAAATTCGCTCACAAGCTAGCGTTCATCAAAGAAATGGCAGAGTGGTTTAGAAACAAAAAACCCGCAAAAAGAATTCTAGTGGGTGACCTCAACATCGCGCCGCTGGAAAACGATGTGTGGTCGCATAAGCAGTTACTAAAAATTGTAAGCCACACACCTCTGGAAATTGAAGGGCTCGAAAATGTTATGGCGGCGCATAATTGGGTGGATGCTGTTAGAAAAATTATTCCTCCAGAAGAACATTTATATAGTTGGTGGAGTTATCGAAACCGAACATGGCCCGGCTCTAACCGCGGCCGAAGACTAGACCATATTTGGGTAACGCCTGCCCTAATCAATAAAGTTAAAGATGCAAAAATATTTGCTGAAGCTCGCGGATGGGAAAAACCATCTGATCACGTTCCGGTCATAATTGATTTAGAAGCCCAATAATAAACTAGGCCCGCAAAGTTTAAATTTTCGCCATATCTATCTTGAATAAAATGGTTTTTACACCATATGTCGGGGGAAGGCGCCAATTTCGGGCCTTCATTGAAAATAACCGGGCTGGGTCTACAGACAAGCCCTTTAAAGGTATTGCTCAAAGGAGGATATCAACTATGACAACGCTAGATTTTTCACCGCTTTTCAGATCATCAATTGGTTTTGACAGCATTCCAAGGCTGCTGGATACGGCTATGAGATCCGCCTATCATGCAGACAGTTCCCCGCCATACAACATAGAAAAAACTGATGAGAATAATTACAGGATTTCGATTGCCGTCGCCGGTTTCAGTGATGACGATCTTGATGTGACGGCTAAAGAAAATTTGCTGATCGTTCGCAGTAAAGGGCAAGAGGCGAAAGATGGCGGAAAATACTTACACCGAGGCATCGCTGGCCGAGCCTTCGAACGTAAATTTCAACTCGCTGACCACATCCGTGTTGTGGGAGCCGAACTTGCAAATGGTCTACTCCATATCAATTTAATACGCGAAGTGCCGGAAGAGCTGAAATCTAGAAATATTGAGATTAAAACTGACGGCAACGCAAAACTAGTAAGCGCCGCCTGATCGAACCACAGCAGAAAAATTCGACGCCCCAAAATTTTTGGGGCGTCAGCCTTCGTTTAAAATAGAAAAAATATGACTTCGATTGCCTTGATCCGGCACGGGCCAACATTATGGAATGAGCAAGGAAGGTTGCAAGGCCAGGCGGAT
>CAZCKO010000057.1:0-16858 GCA_964499275.1 uncultured Rhodospirillaceae bacterium | reverse complement strand
CGGTCTTACTCGCTAAACAAGGAGCACAAATCATAATCCAGGATATTAATGAAAATGGTGCCAACGAAACTGCAAGATTAATCACAAATCTTGGTGGATCGGCAAATATTTTGATTTGTGATATTCGTGACACAACAACTTTCGAAACTCTCTTTAAGAAAATGGCAACCAATCTTGGTAATGTTGATGTACTTATAAATAATGCGGGTATCAGCAGCCGACAAAGGTCAATAGAAGATATTACTGATGATATTTTGGCAGAAATGTTCGACATTAATATTAAAGGGGCCTACGTTGCTACAAGGTTAGTTATACCTGGTATGAAAATGCGAAAAAGTGGGCGTATTATTAACACTGCCTCTATCTTTGGAATGGCCGGGACCAACTCAGGCTCGCATTATTGTGGAGCTAAAGCCGCACTAATCGGGTTAACCAAGGCGTGGGCAAAAGAACTAGCACCATGGAATATTTTAGTTAATGCGGTGGCTCCAGGATTTATACCGACGCCAATGACGGAAAGGCCTGGGAAGGAAGAGATCAGAGCTGAACGAACCCGCACTATCCCGTTGGGCCACGAAGGTGAACCAAATGACATCTCACACGCGGTCGCATATTTTTCCTCTGAGGCTAGTAAATACGTTACCGGACAAATTTTAAGTCCTAATGGTGGCATAGTAATATGAAGGAGAAACTTTATTATGATAATAGACACTCATATCCATGTTTGGAGTTATCCTGCATTAGCCAATGCTAGAGATCATATAAGGTCAACTAAAGACCTGGTAAGTTTTCGAAGCCGATGCCCAGAATTATATGACCGTACGTTGACGGAAGCGCCAATTGATAATTCTGATCAACTTATCAGGGACATGGATGAGTTTGGAATTGATAAGGCTTTTGTTCAGGCTCGCCCGGGATCAGTGACAAATGATCAGGTGGCTCTCTCAGTCGAAAAATATCCAGAAAGATTGTTTGGGTTAATGCGTATTGGTCATGATCAGGAAGCGGCCTATGAATACATGGAGGATCCATCCCCAGTCAGGGAGAGTGCGGGTGATGAAGTAGCTCATTGCATCGAGGATTTAGGTATGATCGGTTTAGGTGAAATTTTTATTCGCTCGATGACAGCTGAAGTTGATCCAGAAAAAATTGCAAAAGACCTAGTTCCGATGATGGATGCGGTCAACCATTACAAGATACCGGTGCAATTTCCCACGGCATGGTCTCAATTCCCAGGTGGATTATTTTATGGTCACCCTGTATGGGCAGATGAGGTAGCCGCACGATATCCGGATGTCCCAATTATATTAACCAAAATGGGTAGGAGCCTTACCACCTATTTTGAACCTTGTATGGCCGTAGGTATGCGTAATGAAAACGTTTACTTTGACATAGTAGGCACAAGTGGAGATCACCTTCGGCAAGCCCTAGATTTATTAGGCTCAGAACGTATTATGTTTGGTTCCGATTGGTCCGCAACCTGGAGTTGTGTCCGTGAACCGGCCCCCCTTTATACCATGCGCTTGCAAATTCTTGATGAGGCAAATTGCTCTGATGAAGAAAAAGAAAATATTTTGTGGCGCAATGCGGCACGTTTATTCAAAATAGATAGCCTTATCAATTAGGATTGTCCGAATTTAAACTTACTTCATTTTATCCCTTAGCAGTTGAGGGTAACTTGAAGGAGCCAAAAGAAGTCTAATATATTGGTTAAATTTAAGTGTATTATTTCGTAAGATTGATCGGATATGACCGGTAAAATTGTTGTTCGCGGTGCGAGAGAACACAACCTAAAAAATATCAATATTACTTTACCCAGAGATTCGTTAGTGGTCCTCACCGGAGTGTCAGGCTCAGGAAAGTCATCACTTGCATTTGATACCATCTATGCCGAAGGCCAAAGACGTTACGTCGAAAGCCTTTCTGCGTACGCTAGACAATTCCTAGAAATGATGCAAAAGCCCGATGTTGACAGCATTGAAGGTCTTTCCCCTGCTATATCCATCGAACAGAAAACTACGTCAAAAAACCCCCGCTCCACTGTTGGTACCGTAACGGAAATATATGATTATTTACGGCTTTTATTCGCTCGGGTCGGTGTACCCCATTCCCCTGCAACCGGTAAGCCAATTGAAAGCCAAACCATTTCACAGATGGTAGATAGGGTCCTTGAAATGAACGAAGGAACCCGGATTTATTTATTGGCTCCTATAGTAAGAGACCGCAAGGGAGAATACCGAAAAGATTTATCCGGTCTTCAAAAAAGAGGATTTCAGAGAGTAAAAGTTGATGGAGAATTTTATCTTATAGAGGACGTACCGACTCTTAAAAAAAACTTTAAACATAATATCGAGGTGGTTGTCGATCGTCTGATTGTAGAGCCAGATTTAGGTAATCGTTTAGCCGATTCCTTTGAAACAGCGCTGGACCTCGCAGATGGAATCGCGATTACAGAGAATTTTGATAATCAAGAGCGGATTGTTTTCTCGGCAAAGTTTGCCTGTCCTGTTTCCGGCTTTACAATCGATGAAATTGAGCCGCGTTTATTTTCTTTCAATGCTCCCGCTGGCGCTTGCCCGAAATGTGAAGGACTTGGAACATCAATGTTTTTCGACGAGAACCTTATAATTCCTGATCAAGATAAAAGTTTAAAGAAGCAGGCAATTGTACCCTGGTCCAATTCTAATTCACCATATTATAACCAGACACTTCAATCCCTCTCTGTTCATTACAGATTTTCACTGGACACACCTTTTAAGGATTTAAAACAAAAAACCAGGGAAGCCATTTTATGGGGATCTGGTAATATTCCTCTAAAAATGACCTACAGCGATGCCGGAAAGGATTATACAATTGAAAGATCGTTTGAAGGCGTCATTCCTAATATGGAAAGACGTTTTCAAGAAACAGAAAGTACAAGGATCCGAGATGATTTAGAACGTTTTCAAAGCAAATCAGCTTGTGAAGCCTGTGGGGGAATGCGACTTAAACCTGAAGCGTTAGCTGTAAAAATAAATGCTCTAAACATTACCGAAGTGGCTGATTTTTCCATAATGGCAGCCAGAAAATGGTTTTTAGCTCTCCCTGAATTTTTCTCACCCAAACAAAATGAAATAGCTAGCCGTATACTAAAAGAAATTAATGAAAGACTTACATTTTTAGTAGATGTAGGTTTGGAATATCTTAATCTTTCCCGGTCTTCGGGAACACTGTCAGGTGGAGAAAGCCAACGTATCCGTCTGGCATCACAAATTGGCTCCGGCTTAACCGGAGTTCTTTATGTTTTAGATGAGCCATCTATTGGATTGCATCAGAGGGACAATTCCCGTCTTTTAGAAACACTTCAACGCTTACGGGATCTTGGCAATACTGTTCTGGTTGTAGAACATGATGAAGAAGCGATTAAATCGGCGGATTATTTGGTTGATTTGGGTCCAAGGGCGGGGCGCCATGGCGGGAAAGTAGTTGCTCATGGTCTACCGTCAAAAGTCCTTAAATCTAAAATTAGTCTTACAGCCCAGTATTTAAATGGACACAAACGCATCCAAATACCCTCAACGAGACGAACGGCTAAATTTTCCCAAAAGCTAGTTATAAATGGAGCCAACGCCAATAACTTAAATAATATCAATGTAGATATTCCTCTTGGGGCGTTTGTCACCGTTACAGGGGTTTCTGGCAGTGGAAAATCATCTTTAGTGATTGATACGTTATATCGTGCTGTATCCAGAACGTTACATGGATCACGAGTGATACCAGGAGAGTATCGCGATATTAAAGGCTTGGAATTCATCGATAAGATTATAGAAATTAACCAATCCCCAATTGGACGAACACCCCGTTCTAACCCGGCGACATACACTGGAACATTTACGCCAGTCCGAGAATGGTTTGCAGGTTTACCAGAGGCCCGTGCGAGAGGTTATAAACCGGGCCGCTTCTCATTTAACGTTAAAGGCGGGCGTTGCGAAGCCTGTCAGGGTGATGGCGTAATTAAAATTGAGATGCATTTCCTGCCAGATGTCTATGTCCAATGTGATGTCTGTAAGGGAGAAAGGTATAATAGAGAAACCTTAGAAATATTGTTTAAAAATAATAATATATCTGATGTTCTTAATCTAACCGTTGATGATGGTTTTGAGTTCTTTAAAGCAGTCCCATCGATACGGGATAAACTAAAAATGCTTCAGAAAGTAGGTTTAGGATATATTCAAATTGGCCAACAAGCTACTACCCTATCAGGCGGAGAGGCACAGCGAGTAAAACTTTCTAAAGAACTTGCTAAGCGTTCAACTGGTGAGACTTTATATATCTTAGATGAACCAACTACGGGTTTACATTTTGAGGATGTCCGAAAACTGCTCGAGGTTCTTCACACATTAGTTGCACAGGGCAACACAGTAATAGTAATAGAGCACAATCTCGAGGTCATCAAAACCGCTGATTGGATTGTTGACCTTGGGCCTGAGGGTGGCGATAAAGGCGGTAAAGTTATTGCCTCAGGAACCCCAGAGCAAATTATAAAAGTGAAGGAGAGTTATACGGGTAAGTACTTGGAACCACACCTATGTAAATAGTTGAATAAACAGGGTGTTTAAGTAACGTATTTGAAAACGTCTTTTGCAAACTTTGGATAGGTTTTGGCAATTTCAATTCTTATTGTCTTTCTAAGTAATGAAAGGCGCTTTTCATTAGGAACCGCTGTTTCTGGTATTAAATCAGGTTGATCAAATTCAAATCCTGTATTGTCTTTTATTTCTTCTATACTGGAATGAGGATGAACCGAAGATAAACAAAAACGACAACGTTTCCGATCAAAAAGCATCACACATAACTCAGTTACCAGTGCATATGGGGCTCCGTTACGATAAACGCCATTTTCACTGATTCCAGGGGCACTTATAAAATCTACTTTTGGTACTAAAACTCTTTTTGTGTGTTCTGGTCTAAAAATTATTACCCTAGGAACCATGAAATACATGTATGATGACCCAAACGAACCTGAAAACCGCCGAACCATGTTGGGATATTTGCCTGTTCCAACTAAATTAATATTTGCTTTGCCATCGATTTGGACACCGCCCAGAAAAAAAGTGTCTATTCTCCCTTGACCTGCACAGTCGAATAACTCCCGTCCTCCGTCTGTAAAGGGGTTGTTTGCATTTCCACCAATCATCGACACCCTTAAGGGCCTATTACGCTTGCTAGTTTCCTCACGAACAAGCAAAGCCGCTGAGCCAGCTACAGGAGAAGCCATGCCTACAGCAACATGTTGCGAATCCGTTAGTAGGTCGGCAACCGCTGAAATCATGAATTCTTGTTGATTATATTTCATCAAATCTAGCTTTTAGGGTAATTTGAATCCATTTATCGAATCCCTCTTGCGTTTGGGCGGCTTTGCAATATTCAGAAAGAATTCTTATGTCCTCTTTATAATAACCTGGGAGAGCGAGAGGCCAGCTACCATTCTCAGCTAATGCTATACCTCCAATGTAAATCTCTGGGATAGTCCCTGCCGCACTCTTCTCATTAGATAGAAGGTCATCATTTTGAATTTTTTCTACGGTTACAAAGGTAGTTTCTGCGGAGTGAGCCATAGTTAACAATTCACGACGTTTTCCAATCCAAATATTTCCGTACTGGTCCGCTAATGGAGCATGAATTAAAGCTATATCAGGTTTAATAGATGGTAGAAGAACGATCTTATCTTGGTTATCAACAAATGGGTTGTCTATAATTTTCCAATCAGGTCGGTTTTTTAGAACATCACTTCCAATCAACCCACGTAATGGCATAAAAGGAACCCCTTTTTCCGAAGCTTGCAATGCGGTGTGAATTGCTGGACAAGTAGAATCCTTAATTTCAATAGATCCACCCACCACTGCATCAGTAAAGCGCGGAGCTGCTCCAAATTCACCTAATGTAATAGCCCCTGCTTCAACTGACTTAACGCAACCCGCCCCAATTAAAAGGTCGCCAGCCAATCCACCAATTGGGGCAAACAATATATCTAAGTTTTTTACCGATTGTTTAATCAAAGAAAAAACCGATGCCATAGGTACGTAACTATAGTCTGGAGGCAAAACCACTAGTGAACCCCCTTCGATTTTCTTGACCAATTGATTTAATTTAAGAAACAGTGGCATTACAAATACTATTTGCTATAGAGATAAAACCTAAAACGTCTAACAACAATACACAGAAAGACAATTTGATACGAGATGATAAGTATGCCAATCCATATTATTGGAGCGGGGCTCGCAGGCTCCGAAGCCGCCTGGCAAATAATAAATAATGATATTCCGGTAATTATTCATGAAATGCGACCTGTTAAAGGAACTGACGCCCATCAAACGGATAATTTTGCTGAATTAGTATGCTCAAACTCCTTTCGTTCGGACCAGGCAGAGCGTAGCGCAATCGGAATACTACATGAAGAGATGCGACGAGCAGGATCCTTGATACTCAAATCTGCTGATATTCATCGGGTTCCGGCAGGCGGCGCACTCGCGGTTGATCGAAATGAGTTTTCGCAGGAAATTCAAAATACTCTAGAAAACCATCCTTTAGTAACTATTAGCCGTGAAGAAATAAAAGAACTACCTCCAAATTCGTGGGGTCAATCCATTATTGCAACCGGTCCTTTAACATCGGATCCGCTGGCTAAATCTATTCAAAATGCTACTGGGGAAGACTCTTTGGCCTTTTTTGATGCAATTGCTCCAATAGTAAATAAACATACAATAAACATGAATAAGGCCTGGTTTCAGTCTCGTTATGATAAAGGTGATGGAGCGGATTACATCAACTGTCCAATGAACTCTGAACAATATGATTTATTCTTGGATGCTCTGATTGCTGGGGACACAATAGAATTTAAAAAATGGGAAGAAGATACCCCTTATTTCGAAGGATGTTTGCCAATTGAAATTATGGCATCCCGTGGTCGTCAAACGTTATGCTACGGACCTATGAAGCCTGTGGGTTTAACTAACCCTCATAAACCCGACGAAAAACCACACGCTATCGTGCAGCTTAGACAGGATAACAAACTTGGCACACTCTTCAATCTTGTTGGATTTCAAACGAAGTTAAAGCACAGCGAACAATTAAAGGTATTTCGAATGATCCCTGGTCTTGAGGAGGCAACCTTTGAACGCCTTGGGGGATTGCATCGTAATACATTTATTAATTCGCCTAGGATTCTAGATAAATTTTTACGGCTAAAGGATTTGCCACACATTAGGTTTGCTGGCCAAATTACCGGTTGTGAGGGTTATGTTGAAAGTGCAGCTATTGGATTGTTAGCGGCTCGTTTTTCAATTTCCGAAAGTAAAGGCAAGAATATTAATAGACCTCCTATCAGTACTGCGATGGGTTCTCTTTTATTTCACATTACCGAAGGCGCTTTTGAACAAACCTTCCAACCTATGAATATAAATTTTGGATTATTTCCACCTCTTAATGAAAAAACAAACAAAAAGGCAAGGAAAGCTGCTCATGCTAAGAGAGCCTTAAATGATATAGACCGATGGCTTGAAATAAAGTGAACGTTAACGACTAAAAAGTATTTTTAAAATTATTCTACACCTTCTCCATGTCACCGTCTTTTGAGACTGAGAAAAAGTGGTAGTTCCTTTTTGATTTAAATATTCCAGATCGTAATCGAGAACCCATTTCAAAATTCTTAAAAACTTGCTGTCGTCTACTGTAATGTTGGCAAGTATTTCTGATGCTTCGCTCAAAACATCCAAGAAAACTGTGTACCCTTTTTTGGTATCTAAATCTAAAACTTTTACTGAAGGCAAATAGCTTCGGCCCTGGGATTTATGCAATTTAATACATTTCATTAAACCTAACAGAGCATGAGCTGTGCCCAGCTTTTCCGAAGTCTTTTGATCCACCCCTAATATCACCCCAGATAGCTTTAACAAATTACCCGAGGTTCCTTTTGCATAAGCAAGGAGTTCTCCAAAATCACTAGGCTCCCTTGCCTCAAGATCTAACTCAGAACTACTAATGATTTCTTGTAACAAAGATTGTTTAATTGAGAACCTATTTAGTACTTCTTTTAAAGAAACAAGAACGGCGTGATTGCGAGGTACTCCAGCATAAACTTCCTCTATAGATTCCCGCCACCATTGAAACTTAATTTGACACAAAATTTTTTCAGACACTGTTTCAGAAATTTTTATAATTTCGAGGTAAAACGCAAAAATAGCAAACAGAGAATCACGGGCCTCCTTAGGTGCAGCGAGTGCTATCAAATACCGGTCCGGATCGTTAGTTTTAACTTGTAAATTACAGTAATCCTTAGCGTCTTGAATTTTCTTTGCAGATAAAGGTTCGAAAGAAAGCTGGTTCAAATGTTTAAAGGTCCTTTTTAACAATTGAAAACTATTTTAACTTT
This sequence comes from uncultured Rhodospirillaceae bacterium, assembly GCA_964499275.1. Lineage (GTDB taxonomy): Bacteria > Pseudomonadota > Alphaproteobacteria > MPNO01 > UBA2964 > UBA2964. Next base: position 8,448 of record CAZCKO010000057.1, on the reverse strand, counting down.
ATGACATTAATTAGTTTAATTTTTTTATCCTTAATACGGAAATAGAATTTGTTTAAGTCAAACAAGACGCAAAAGGATGAAAATTTTCCTGTAGCCAGTTGGTTAATACAACCTTCAATCCGAAAACATATTAATACGTTTTATCTCTGTGTCCGTGCAGCTGACGATGTTGCGGATAGTATTCAACTCGAATCCACTGAGAAAAAATTTATATTAAAGAAAATAGATGACGCCCTGACAGGGAATCAGACTCCCGACAAAAGTTTACAATATGCTATTCTACACCGCAAAAGCGCCGAAGAGACAGGAGTTTCAATTGAATATGCTCGCCATTTGGTTCAGGCATTTACGATGGATATTACTAAATTACGTTACCGTAATTGGTCTGAGCTTATAAATTATTGCCGTTTTTCAGCGGCCCCGGTTGGTAGATATCTGCTTGAGCTTCATGGTTGCAATACGGATTCTAGAAATTCCACGGATGCTCTGTGTATAGCATTACAAATTTTAAATCATTTACAAGACGCAAAAGAGGATTATTTGAGCCTTAATCGGGTATATATCCCAGAGAAAATATTTATGGAGCATAATGCTAAAATTGAAGACCTAGCGGCAAATTATGCTCACAAAAACTTAAGAGATGTTTTGGATTCAGTATTAAATCGAGTGGATGAATTAATTTTGATTGCGAGCAACGCCCCCAAAGAGATTCCTCACTTTGGCCTAAGATTAGAAACTGCAATTATAGTTTCTATAGCTAAAAAGCTATCCATAAAATTAAAACAACGAGACCCTATATCAGAACGAGTTAAGTTAACAAAATATCAATATCTCGCCTGTATCATCAAAGGTATCATTTCCGGGATTTTAAAACGATAATGGGCACTCTTCATATCATTGGAGGAGGTTTAGCCGGGCTTTCCTGCGCTATAAGATCCTCTAAGAGCAATACACCTTCAATAATTTATGAGGCAGCTCCCCGGGCAGGTGGGCGTTGCCGTTCGTATCAAGACACCAACATGGGCTGTTTAATTGACAACGGTAGCCACATCTTACTTGGCGGAAATTTAAAAACACTCAACTATTTAAACAATATCGGAACAAGAAAGTTAGTAACTGAAATCGCTCCTGCCACATTTCCATTCTTAGATATTAACAATAAAAGTTATTGGACAATTAAACCTGGCAATCCCTATCTTCCGATTTGGATATTGAATTCTCGAAAACGAGTTCCTAACTCAAAACCGTTTCATTATTTAGAAGCTTTTAAACTAGCTTTAGCAAAGGAGAATGATACCGTCGAACAAATTGTGAGTAGAACCAGTCCATTATACAAGACCCTATGGGACCCGATCTCTAAGGCTATTTTAAATACGAGTGCCGATGAGGCATCAGCGAAGATGTTGTGGAAAGTAATAAAAAAAACTTTTTTAAAGGGCGAAAAGGCCTGTAGGCCTGTTATTTTTAATGAAGGTTTATCAGCTACTCTTATAACCCCTGCTTTGAATTACCTAAAAAGTCATCATACAGAGGTACGTTATAAAACCAGAATTAAAGAATTAAAATTTGAAAACGATAAAGTAATTGGCCTAAAAACATCCGATACTGATTTTGACATCGGCAATAACGACGCCGTAGTTTTAGCAGTACCTCCAGAGTCTTGTGCCAACTTGTGGCCTAAATTTAATACTGAATTTAAAACATTACCAATTGTTAATATTCACTTTAGAATAGATAAACCAATAGAATTACCCGGTGGACAACCATTCTTAGGATTGATAGGAAGCCATTCCCAATGGATTTTTAGCCGCAAAAATATTATATCGGCGACCATTAGTGCTGCAAAAGACCATGTTGAAATGCCAAACTTGGAGCTGGCCGAGCTATTGTGGACTGAAGTAAAAAATATTTGTGGGATTAACTATCAACAATTACCTTTATGGCGAGTAATCAAGGAAAGACGAGCGACCATCGCCCAAACTCCTCAAAATTTTCAATCTAGACCACAACCAGAAACGGATATTGATAATCTTTTTATAGCCGGAGATTGGATCAATACCGGGCTTCCGGCATCAATCGAAGGGAGTATAACCTCGGGAAATCTAACAGCAAATCTAGCTATGGAACGGATCAAAGGTCCTAATTAAAAAAATTTGCCCCAGTTGGTTAAAAACTTAAAATTTTAAGAAGGGTTTCGGTGATTCAATCAGAATGTTATAATCATTTGCAACTTTCAAGATTTTATATTTTGTTTATGTTCAAGTCCTCTATGTAATGGGAGTGCAGGAAATGGCTAAAATTTTAACAAGTTTAAACAATACAATTATCGCTGGTTTTGTTCTGGCAGTTGTTTTTGTTTTAATAATGATGCAATGGCACAACGGTGGGTTTGCAAATGATCAGGCATGGTGGGAATTTTTCTTTCGTTGGCTCCATGTCCTCTCAGGTGTGATGTGGATAGGTCTTTTGTACTATTTTAATTTTGTACAAATACCAAATATGCCAAATATTCCAGACGAACAAAAACCAGCCGTAACTAAAGTGATAGCCCCTGAAGCTTTGTTTTGGTTTCGTTGGGGTGCAATGTCGACAATAGTCACTGGCTTAATTTTGGCCTGGTTAAGTGGCTATTTGGTGGATGCAATCACTATTGGACTACTGTCCACAGGAACAGCAAAGGCTTCCGCTATCGGGATAGGTATGTGGCTTGGAGCTATAATGTGGTATAATGTATGGTTTATTATATGGCCGGCTCAAAAAATTGCGTTAGGTATCGTCGAAGCGGAAGATTCTGCAAAGCCAATCGCAGGCAGAACGGCAATGTTATTCTCTCGGACGAATACGATGCTCTCAATCCCAATGTTATATTGTATGGTATCAGCTCAAAACATTTTTTAAGAAAGTATACTTAGAATAAATGGAGGGCTTATGCCCTCCGTTTATTTATAAGGATATCAAAGCAGCGATTACTTCTCTATTTTCTTCGGTTAACACATTAAATGTTCTACAAGCCGCTCCGGTGTCCATAAATTCTACGCCCATACCCAGACTTTTAATATTTCCTATCAAGCCTTTATCTGGATATACGGACACCGGCCCGGTACCTATTAAAAGTGTCCGAATATTTTCAACTCTTGCAAAAATTTTCAAAAGTTCATCTGGATCGATGTCACTGACATCGTAGACATCCCATAAAATTGTTTCTTTAACGGTCACAATGACCGAGCCAATAATCTTTTGCCCGCTTATCCTGAAACCGCCATCGCCATAACCTTCTATGATCTTCTTTTCAAAGATAAGTTTCGACGAAATATCTGCCATTATTTCCGTTATGGTGACTCTTTTGCATTATCGTCGTCGGGAAGGGCAACAGCCGAAGCTCTCAAGTCCATGTGTATCAAAAGCGGCGTTGCCACATAAATAGATGAATAGGTCCCCACTAAAACCCCCCAGATCATTGCGAAACTAAACCCTTTTATCACTTCGCCACCATAGAAATATAAAATTAAAAGTGCGATTAATGTCGTGACCGATGTCAGCAATGTACGTGATAACGTGTCGTTAAGACTCATATTGAGCACGTCTTCTAAAGGTCGAACTTTATATTTTCGTAAATTTTCACGAACACGATCATACACCACGACTGTGTCATTAATTGAGTACCCAGCAATAGTTAAAATGGCTGCCACCGTTGACAAGTTAAATTCTAAACTAAGAACCGAAAAAACGCCGATTGTGAGGATAACGTCATGAGCAAGAGCAGCAACCGCACCGACCCCAAACTGCCATTCGAACCTAAACCAAATGTACATTAACATCGCAATGAGAGCTAAAATGACAGCGGTAACCCCTGCTTCGACTAATTCTCCAGACACTTTTGGTCCAACAAACTCAGTACGGCGGTAATCGATAGTCGGGCCAAGAATTCGTTTGACTTTATCTACCGCAAGTTTCTGTCCGGTTGCCCCTCCGGGTTGACGTTCAATTCGGATTAAAACATCTCTGTCATTACCAAACCGTTGGAGTTCAATTTCTCCCAGCCCCAGAGACCCTAAATTCGACCTAATACTACTTAAGTCGGCTTTTTGATTAGTTCTAATCTCAAGGAGGATACCACCCCGAAAATCAATTCCATAATTTAATCCTTTAAAAACAAAAAGACCTGCCGAACTTAGGCACAAAACTAACGAACCCCAAATTGCTAATTTACGGATTAGCAGAAAGTTAATTTTTGTGCCGGTTGGAATTAAATTAATTAACTTCATAGTCAAAAGCCAAACCTATATAGGTAATTTTTGCGGTCGACGCCGCCGTAGCCAACTTACGACCATTATTCTTGTTACCATCAATGCAGAGAACATAGACGTGCAAAGTCCGATTGCAAGTGTTACCGCAAACCCTTTAACTGGCCCAGACCCAAACATATAGAGTAATAAAGCCGCTATAAATGTCGTAAGATTGGCATCAATAATGGTGGTAAGCGCCCTAGAATAACCTGCATCAATTGCAGAAATTGGAGTTCTCCCTGCTCTTTGCTCCTCCCTTATTCGTTCAAATACCAAAACATTGGCATCTACAGCCATGCCAATTGTTAAAACTATACCGGCGATACCTGGAAGAGTTAGAGTAGCCTGTAAAAGAGAGAGGGCCGCAGCAATTAATATTAAATTAAGAGCCAGCGCAAAAACAGCCATAGCTCCAAAGCCTCCGTAGGCCATAATCATAAAAATAGCGACAGCTATCAAACCAAATATACTAGCAGCCTTACCCGCGCGGATAGAGTCTGCACCTAAACTAGGCCCGACCGAACGCTCCTCGATGATTGTCAAAGGAACCGGCAAAGCACCGCTTCGAAGTAATAATGCTAATTCCTGTGCGGATTCGGTCGTGAAGTTTCCGCTTATTATTCCATTGCCCCCAAGGATTGGTTCCCTTATCACGGGCGCACTAATTACCTCTTTATCAAGAACAATAGCAAATGGCTTATCTACATTTCGTTTGGTTGTATTCCCAAACCGACGGGCGCCTATGGGATCAAACCTAAAGCTTACAACAGGCATCCCTTGTTCTACTGTGGGTTGAGAGTCTACCAAATTTTCTCCGCTCACCTCGATACGTTTTTTAACTAGATAATATACCGGGCGACCCATTCGATCCTTTTCGTCAACGCTTTTGAGTAACATCGTTCCGGGTCGCACGCGATGCCTGGGATCTAGAGTAGAAACTTCTGAATCAACTAAATGAAAAGTCATTTTAGCGGTTTTACCGATTATTTTTTTTAATTTCTCAGGGTCTGCTCCTGGTGCCTGAACTAATATGCGGTCTACTCCTTGCCTTTGTATACTTGGTTCAGTCAGTCCTAATTCATTCACCCTAATATTTAAAATAGTAATTGCTTGTTCAAGTATATTAGCGCGCCGATCTCGCAGTTGCTCCTCCGTAAATTTGAGACTGAATGTATCTCCGTCTCTTTCAAGAACCATTTCGTTGCCAATTTTCTTTAATCTCTTTTTTGCGGAGATGAGTTCCTTTTCTTTTAGGATTGAGACCGACACACCATTTCGTATAAGACCTAGATTTCTATAGCCAATATTGGGAGACTTTCGAAGGGCACTACGGACACCTTGCTGTAAATTATCGAGGCCTTCTTTTAAGGCCTCATCCACCTTTGCTTCGATTAAAAGGTGAGCACCACCTCTTAAATCTAAGCCTAAATTCATTTGTTTTTTAGGAAGCCAAGAAGGTATTTGAGCAAGTTTATCAGGCGAAAAGGCATTGGGAGCGGCCAATAAAACCCCAAAACCACAAATTATAAAAACAAATACTACTTTCCAATTACTAATTTGGACCATTTAGGCGCCCTACATATCCCTTGACTTTATCAACGTTAAACAAAACCAATTATTTGTTTTCATCTTTTTCGTCATCATCTTGATTACTATCACGTGCTTCGGTTTTAGCTAACACATCGCTAATCATTCCTCTCATAACTTTAACCTTAACCCCTTCCGTGATCTCTACAGTAAGTTCGGTCTCACTTGATTTAGTTATAGTTCCAATAATTCCACCCGCTGTTACGATTCTATCACCCCGTCGCAACGCCTCAAGCATCGCCCGATGCTGTTTTTGTTTTTTTTGTTGAGGACGAATAAGTAAAAAATAAAAAACAACAAAAATAAGAACCAACGGCAAAAGCGACTCTAACCCGCCCATACCTCCACCGCCACTTTGCGCAAAGGCTGGTGAAATAATCATCTGTAAATCTCCTTTTAATTTCGACTGAGCGCAGGCGGACTATACAGCTCTAAATAAATGTTGCAAATCCGTTGTATAGTCTATTGAAATATTTGAACCATAATTGGTTTAACCCAACTTAGCGGTATGATAGTGTCCCCAACCTTTTCTTTAATTTTATGATGTGTTGAATGACAAATTCAGAATTCATCCCCTTGTTGACCCGTATTGCAGAGGCTTTAGAAAATTTTCACCCGCCAAAAAGTAGAGCCCCTAGTTTTGAAATAGAGAATGCATTTGTGTGGAATGCAGATCAAGCGCTACTTTTACCTGTGGAGGAAATAAATAGAGTTCCTATTAATTTGTTAAAAGGGATCGATCTCGCACGGAATACATTGCTCGAAAATACTTTACGGTTTGCAAAAGGCTTTCCTGCCAACAATGCACTTCTTTGGGGCGCTCGGGGAAGCGGAAAAAGCTCTCTAGTAAAATCTGTTCATTGGAGTATTTCAGAAAAAGTCGTCAATTTAATTTTAATAGAGATCCAAAGAGAAGATATTTCCTCTCTTGCAATTTTACTCAAAATGCTAAGAGAAAACCCTAGTTACCGTTTTATTTTATTTTGTGACGACCTTTCATTTGATCAACAGAATGATTCCTACAAATCATTAAAAGCGGTTCTTGAAGGAGGAATAGAAGGTAAACCGAAGAATGTCCTCTTCTATGCAACATCAAATCGGCGTCATCTAATGCCAAGGGATATGATTGAGAATGAAAGATCAACCGCCATAAATCCAAAAGAAACGGTAGATGAAAAAATATCCCTTTCAGATCGCTTCGGTTTATGGATTGGATTTCATAATTGTGATCAAGAGACATACCTAGAAATGGTTTTAGGCTATGCTGAAGCCTTTGAACTAAATATTAAGCAAAAAGAATTATACAGCGAGGCTATAGAATGGTCTGCAACCCGCGGGGGCCGTTCGGGAAGAGTGGCCTGGCAATTTATCCAGGACCTGGCGGGTCGTTTAGGAAAGCAAATTTTTTAAGGCGTTTAAATATGCATAACGAATTAAGTAGCGAGTTGGGTTAACGGCTCTGTCACCGCGTCTCAACTCAAAGTGCAATTGTGGCCGATTTACATTTCCCGTACGCCCTACCTTCGCAATTATTTCACCTCGTTTAACAAAAAGACCCCTTTGAACAAGAACACTTGACCCATGGGCATAGGCGGACATCCATCCATCCGCGTGTTTAATTAAGATTAGATTACCGTAGCCCGGCAATTGATTCCCAACGTAAGCCACTACTCCATTCTCTGCAGCTAGGACAGGGGTCCCAGCCCGGGCAGAAATATTAATTCCATCATTGTGAAAACCCCCTTTTCTTGGCCCGAACCCAACTAAAATTTTTCCTTTGACCGGCCAAAGGAATTTCTGCCCGCTTCTTCTCGGAGGAGGATTTAAAGGAATTAACTTTTGTTTAGAAATTTGACTTTTAATACTAGCACGACTTGCAAACGTTTTAGATAGCCTACTTCGTCCTAAGACCCCTTGGACTTTATAATCAGAGGTCCGCCCTCCTCTAAATCTCAAAGTCTTATTTTTATTCACTTGATCTGGTAACAGGAGTTTCTGACCATTTTTTAAATGATAAGGAGGCTTAATTTTATTAATTCTTACCAACATGCCCATATTAACGTTATAAACCTGAGAAACTCGGTATGCTGTTTCTCCCGCCCGGGCAATATGGAACTTCTTTTTGGGTACAGTTAGGGTTTTACCGGGATAAATTAAATAAGGCGGACGGAGTTTATTAATTTCAATTAATTCTCTAATAGGAATTCCATAATATCTAGCAATCCCGTAGAGCGTGTCACCCTTTTTGATCAGGGTCTGACCAGTAGAAGTTGATTTTATTTGGTTAATTCTTGATGAAGTATTAATTTTATCTTGATCAAAAATAACTGGATTATAATCAACTCTGGCGCAAGCAGATAAAACAAATACGAGCCCCAAAAGGGAAATCTTTAAAATAAATTTGTATCCGAACCTAAGGTACATAAATCTAGACAAGTTAACTAAAAATTTTTAATTATTTTGAAAACTAAAGATCGGAGTTTTCTTCAATCTTTCCTTCCAGCATAGGAACAAATCGAACCGGCCATAAATGTTCCAATTCCCATTCACCGCTCTCTTGTCGTACGAATTTAAC
>CAZCKO010000056.1:0-17003 GCA_964499275.1 uncultured Rhodospirillaceae bacterium | reverse complement strand
GGCCAAACACACAAAGAAAGTTGTGGTCCTATTTCGAATGAAATTTAAAACTTCCGCCATTTCTACCATCTGAATAACAATATCATAAATCTTCCCTGTTGAACCAAAACAAAAGAGGCAGCCACTGGCTGCCTCTTTTTTATCTTTTATAAATCTTTTTGTCAGGCAGCTTCTGGCTCGGTATCTTCCGAAACATTTTGTAATGGTCCTGAATTTTGCCCTTTAGCATCTTCATCGCGGTCTACCAGTTCGATAATTCCCATTGGGGCATTATCCCCAAAACGGAAGCCGGCTTTTAAAACTCTTGTATAGCCGCCATTACGATCGGCATACCTCTCTGACAGAACCGTAAACAATTTTTCCACTATTTCAGTGTCATGATTTAAACGACTCAAGGCCTGACGCCGAGTATGCAACGAGCCACGTTTACCTAAAGTGATCAAACGATCAACGACTCCTCGCAACTCTTTAGCTTTCGGTAATGTTGTTTTTATTTGCTCATGCTTAAGCAACGCAACTGACATATTACGAAACAAAGCTTTGCGGTGCGAACTAGTTCGATTGAGCTTCCGTCCGCTCATTCTATGGCGCATTTTTCTCGCTCCCAATCAGTATGGTTCTTCAAGCCTCTTAGCCATCTCTTCGATATTTTCAGGAGGCCACTCCAATATGTCCATTCCCAGATGGAGGCCCATATGAGACAACACTTCTTTAATTTCATTTAGAGACTTACGACCAAAATTTGGAGTACGCAACATTTCCTGCTCCGACTTTTGGACCAAATCGCCTATATAAATTATATTGTCATTCTTTAAACAATTGGCAGAGCGAACAGAAAGCTCAAGTTCGTCCACCTTTCGAAGAAGATTCCGATTAAACTTAGGTTCTTCTGCTACAACTGTATCTTCTGGAACGGCCGGCTCTTCGAAATTCACAAAAGGCCGTAACTGATCTTGTAAAATACGAGCTGCCAACGCTACTGCATCATCTGGCGCAACAGTACCATCCGTCTCTATATCAATCGTAAGTTTATCATAATCTGTAACCTGTCCAACACGCGTATTATCAACACGAAAAGAAACGCGACGCACAGGGCTATAAATAGCATCTATTGGAACGAGACCAATTGGTTGATCCTCCGTTCTCATTTGAACCGCAGGCAAATATCCCATACCAGTCGTGACTGTCATTTCCATATTAACCTTAGCACCATCATCCAAGGTGCAAATAACTAAATCCGGGTTTACTATCTCCACATCATGTGATGCTTCCATCATTCCTGCTGTGACTTCTACCGGCCCTTCTGCCGCTAAAGATATACGGCGAGCTTCATCACCGTGGTAACGTAATGATAAAGATTTAAGATTCAGGACAATATCTGTGACATCCTCTCTGACTCCAGGTATCGATGAAAATTCATGCAATACCCCATCGATTTGAACTGCTGTAACCGCGGCTCCTTGCAGTGATGATAGTAAAACCCTTCGCAACGCATTACCCAGTGTCAGACCAAAACCACGCTCCAGTGGTTCGACGATGATAGTCCCAATTCGGGATTCATCTAGTCCCGGTGTAACTTCTAATTTATTAGGTTTTATAAGTTCTTGCCAATTTTTTTGAATCACGAGTGCAACCTTTTTCTTACTTAGGGACAAAAGCCCCTTATAAATTAATCTGTACAGGCGGTTTATGCCGCCTATAAACTTAGTATATTTTCGTTAAACTCGCCGACGTTTTCTCGGTCGACAACCATTGTGTGGTATTGGTGTGACATCCTTAATTGCAGTAATTGTAAATCCCACAGTTTGCAAAGCCCTAAGTGCGGACTCTCTTCCCGAACCCGGCCCCTTAACCTCTACCTCTAACGTTTTCATACCATGCTCCATGGCTTTTCGGCCCGCGTCTTCAGCAGCAATTTGTGCCGCATATGGGGTAGATTTTCTCGAGCCCTTAAAACCTGCCTGTCCAGCAGATGACCAAGCAATAGTATTACCCTGTGCATCAGCGATAGTAATCATTGTATTATTAAAAGTAGCGTTTACATGGGCGGTACCCGATGTAATATTCTTACGTTCGCGTTTACGAACACGAGGAGCTGCAGCCTTGGCCATAATTTTTCCTATCGTACGTCAGTTTTTACCAGCAATTGGACGTGCACGACCCTTTCGGGTTCGAGCGTTTGTATGAGTGCGCTGCCCACGCACTGGCATGCCACGACGGTGACGCAATCCGCGGTAACAACCTAAGTCCATCAAACGTTTGATATTCATTGAGATATCACGTCTTAACTCACCCTCAACTCGATGATCACGATCTATAACCTCTCTAATACGTCCTACCTCGTCATCACTTAATTCATTCATGCGCACTGTTGCATCCACGCCAACAGCAGCACAAATTTCGGATGCTGTCGTTTGTCCTATTCCATGAATATATGTAAGGGCGATTCCTGTTGGCTTATTTGGAAGATTTATTCCTGATATCCGTGCCATTATGCGTTCTCCTTTTCTTGGTCATTAACGCCCTGATATGCACTAATTGCCGCCCAAACCCGAAGGTGCGGGATTATAGGAACTCTCAATTGCAAGTCAACAATCATGAGGCACCAATTACTCTCTCAATTTCAGACGTCACATCCGCTATTTCTGCCATTGCATCGATGGTTATTAAATTATTTTTTTTTCGGTAATACGGTAGTAATGGAGCAGTCTGTAACTCATAGGCAGAGAGCCGCGCCTTTACTGTCTGCGGTTGATCATCAGAACGTCGAGTAAACTCTGTACTTCTACACTGGTCACAAACTCCATCCGTAGACGGCTTCCGGAACTCATCGTGATACCCGGCACCACAGTTGGAACAATTATATCGCCCAGATATACGTTGGGTAAGTAAGTCGGGGTCAATTAACAATTCAATCACAAAATCAATTTTTAAGTCTTTTTTAGCGAGCATCACGTCCAACTCCTCTGCCTGAGCAGTGGTACGCGGAAATCCATCTAAAATAAACCCATTCTGACCATCCGATCGTTCTATTCGTCCTGATATCATTCTTATCATTATGTCATCCGGAACTAGAGACCCAGATTCCATGATAGATTTTATTCCTTTTACAAGGTGGCTGCCTGAGGTGATTGCTTCACGCAACATGTCACCTGTTGAGAGCTGTAAAAGACTATAGCGTCTTTCAAGCTCCCTCGCTTGTGTACCCTTTCCTGCCCCAGGCGGTCCCAAAAGGATAATATTCATCCCCTACGCCCCCTCAAACGGGATTTTTTAATTAGACCTTCATATTGATGTGCCAACAAATGAGACTGAACTTGGGCAACAGTATCCATTGTAACCGTCACAACGATAAGTAAGCTAGTCCCGCCGAAATAAAATGGAACCGAGTATTTTGAAATTAAAATTTCCGGAAGAATACTTATCGCTATAAGATAGAGAGCCCCGAAAACCGTCAAACGCGTTAAAATAAAATCGAGATATTCTGCAGTATTTTTACCAGGACGAATACCGGGTAAAAAGCCGCCGTTATTCTTCAAGTTATCAGCAGTCTCTGTAGGGTTAAATACAACTGAAGTATAGAAAAATGCAAAAAAACCAACTAGCGCGGCATACAGAAGCAAATATGCAAGTTGTCCACGCCCAAGATAAGCAACCATGGAGTTGAGCCACTCAGGACCAGCATTAGCAGTAAACCCCGCCAATGTAATTGGCAGCAGTAAAAGTGAACTCGCAAAAATTGGAGGAATTACACCAGCGGTATTAAGTTTCAGTGGCAAGTGAGAACTGTCACCACCAAACATCTTATTGCCTACCTGCCTTTTGGGGTACTGTACTACTACCCTGCGTTGTGCACGCTCTACATAAACAATTACGGCAATTACGACCAAGGCCATCAATAGAAAAAATACAATTAATCCTGCAGGCAAGGCTCCCGTCCGCCCAAGTTCTAATGTTCCAGCCAATGCAGAGGGCAATTCAGCAACAATGCCAGCAAAAATTATTAGAGAGATTCCATTTCCAACACCACGAGCGGTAATTTGTTCACCAAGCCACATTAGAAACATCGTACCACCAACTAAGGTGATAACGGTTGTAGCTCTAAAGAAGAGGCCTGGATCAATAACTGCAGACCCCTGAGAACCTGTCATACCCTCTAACCCAACGCCGATACCATAGCCTTGAAGTGTAGCAAGCAAAACTGTGCCATACCTTGTGTATTGATTAATTTTTTTGCGTCCCGGCTCGCCCTCTTTCTTCAACGCTATAAAGTAAGGCGATACGGCTGTTAGTAACTGCATAATGATTGCAGCTGAGATATAGGGCATTATCCCAAGTGCAAATATGGTCATTCGACCGAACGCACCGCCAGCAAACATATTGAACATACCCAGAATACCGCTGGCCTGCTGTTGGAATATTTCTTTAAGGATATTCGGGTCAATTCCCGGCAACGGTATATACGTTCCGAGGCGATAAATGATCAACGCACCAAGCGTGAACCATAGCCGTTTTTTCAATTCAGTCGCTTTTGAGAGCTGACCGAAATTGATATGAGCAGCTAATTGTTCAGCAGCAGAGGCCATACCGTTCTCCGATGTAAATAAATACCGTTAAAATTTAATTAGTAGTGTCTTCCTCAGGCGGACGTACTTTTTGTATATTTTGCTTGTTTGATTTTTGGTTTGAATTCTCCGCTTTAAGCAACCTCACAGAACCACCTGCTTTCTCTACAGCAACAATTGCCGCTTTTGAAGCACCTGTAACCTCAATTTCAATCTTAGATTTTAAATCACCTTTAGCCAGCAGCCGGACTCCATCCCGAACGGTTTTTATTAATCCGCAAGATATTAAAACTTTGGCAGTAATGGGTTTAGAACTATCGAGCTTATTTTCATTAATAGCAGCTTGAAGCTTACTCAAATTGACCTCTCGGAAATTCTTTCTAAAAATATTGTTAAACCCACGCTTAGGGAGACGCCGAAAAAGTGGCATTTGTCCCCCCTCAAAACCGGCTAATGCAACACCACTACGTGACTTCTGGCCTTTTTGGCCCTTACCAGAAGTCTTACCTAAACCCGAAGAAGCCCCACGACCGGCACGTTTACGCGTTTTTCTGGCTCCTCGGTTATCAGAAAGCTGGTTCAATTGCATTGTATTACCTCGTTGTATTTGCTCGCCAGATCCTAATTTTCTTCGACTCTGACAAGATGGCTAACCTTCTTGATCATTCCCCGTATTGCCGGAGTATCCTCAAGTTGTCTACTGCGATTCATTTTATTTAGACCTAAACCAATTAATGTCTCACGCTGATCTGCAGGACGTCCAATAGGACTACCCGTCTGGATGACTTTTAATTTACCGTCAGCCATTTGTAGCCTCCGTACCCGCGGGTCCATTAGCATTTGCAGCGCTAGCACGAGGACCCAAGATATCTGAGACCTTACGACCCCTACGAGCCGCGACCAAACGTGGCGACTGCAAACTACTAAGTGCCTTGAACGTTGCCTTTACCATATTATATGGATTCTGAGAGCCAGTAGATTTAGCGACAACATCTTGAACACCCAACGTTTCAAAAACAGCGCGCATCGGTCCCCCAGCTATTATACCTGTTCCGGCTGGGGCAGTCCTACAAACAACGTGGCCTGCACCAAAATCGCCCCGAACATCATGATGCAGTGTACGCCCTTCACGGAGTGGTACGCGGATCATACGGGATTTTGCACGTTCGGTCGCCTTACGAATTGCTTCTGGTACTTCTCTTGCTTTACCTGAGCCATACCCTACACGCCCCTTCTCGTCACCGACAACAACCAAGGCTGCAAACCCGAAGCGACGTCCCCCTTTCACGACTTTAGCAACTCTATTGATACCAACTAATTTATCAACAAGGTCATTTTGTTCCGGATTATTATCGCGACTTCTTCCCCGACGCTGGTCATTACGTGCCATAATTGCTCTCCATCAAAATTTAAGGCCAGAATCGCGCGCAGCATCAGCCAATGCTTTTACGCGACCATGAAACAAATAAGAACCACGGTCGAATATAACTTCTTCCAAGCCCTTCGCGGTAGCACGCTCGGCAACTAATTTACCAACAGCCGAAGCGGCTTCTTTTGATGATCCAGATGTTAAGTGATCCAACACTTCTTTATCAATTGATGAGGCGGAAACGATGGTCTGACCTTTTAAATCATCGATTATCTGAGCATAAATATTCTTATTAGACCGGAAAACAGATAGACGAGGGCGTGTCCCGCCTGCCTTACGAATACTTGAGCGTACCCGCTTCTTCCGTCTTTCTTTTAAACGCGAAATTTTCAACATTTAACGGTCCTACTTTTTCTTGCCTTCCTTGCGGAGGATAAATTCATTCTCATACTTGATGCCTTTACCTTTATAAGGCTCAGGTTTCCTAAATTTTCTTATGTTTGCCGCCACCTGACCAACCTGTTGCCGATCAGCGCCGCTAACAGTAATTGCCGTAGGGCGTTCACATTTAACTGTTATGCCTTCTGGGATCGGATAGCGAACTTCGTGGCTAAATCCGAGTTGCAAAACGAGATTTTTCTCTTCCACTGCCGCCCGATATCCAACGCCGACAATTTCAAGATTGATGGAAAAGCCTTCATCTACGCCAGTGACAATATTTTGTAACAAGCTACGTGTCGTTCCCCACATAGCACGAGCATGAGCTGTATCATTTCTTAGTTTTACACGCACAAGGCTTTCTTCCTGAATAACCTCGACGTCATCAACGACATCAATACTCAACTCACCAAGTTTTCCCTTAGCTGTCACAATCTTTCCAGCAATACTAACTGTAACGCTATCTGGTACTTTGACGGGGCTTAATCCAACACGTGACATGAATATCTCCTAGAACACCGTACAAATTACTTCACCGCCAACGTTTTGAGCGCGCGCCTCTCCATCTGAGAGCACACCCCGAGGCGTTGACAAAATTGATATACCCAACCCGTTATATACCCGCTGCAAGTCTTTTATCTTTGAATAGACCCGGCGGCCAGGTCTTGAAACCCGATGCATTTCTTTAATTACTGGTTCACCTTCATGATATTTGAGCTCTATTCGAACTTCGGGTAACGATTGCTCATCCTTTTGGACCTTGTATCCCCGAATATAACCTTCACGTTCCAATACAGCCAGAACGCTCACTCGGAGTTTTGAGGCCGGGCTATTTATCGCACCTTTGTTAGCGGTTTGCCCGTTTCGAATTCTCGTCAGCATATCGCTGATAGGGTCACTCATTGTCATTGTTACTTCTCTCTCACCAACTAGACTTAACCATTCCAGGAATATGCCCACTAGATGCGAGATCCCTTAGGGCAATACGTGAAATCTTAAACTTTCTATAATAACCCCGAGGACGACCCGATACTTCACAGCGGTTCCTTATTCTTGATGGTGCAGAGTTTCTCGGTAATTCTGCAAGTTTGAGCCGTGCTTCAAACCGAGCTTCGGCGGGTGTAGACTGATCGGCAGCAATTGCCTTTAGCTGTGCCCGTTTAGAAGCAAATTTCTTCGCCATGCGAATACGTTTTCGATTTTTTTCAACAGCGCTAACTTTCGCCATTTAACCCTCCCGCGTCTCTCTGTTTAATTAATAGGCAAATTCAAACCCTTGAGCAGGGCTTTCGCCTCGCCGTCTGATTTTGCAGATGTAACGATTACAATATCCATTCCCCGGATTTCATCTACCGTGTCATATTCTATTTCCGGAAATACGATTTGTTCTTTAAGGCCAAGAGCATAGTTTCCGCGTCCGTCAAAACTTTTGGGTGATAAACCGCGAAAGTCCCGCACTTGGGGTAATGCTATGTTAATTAATCTATCTAAAAATTCGAACATACGTTCACGACGAAGTGTTACCTTGCAGCCAACCGACATTCCTTCACGTAATTTAAAAGTTGCCACTGATTTTCGTGATTTAATGATTACCGGCTTTTGACCCGAAATAAGTGCCAACTCATTTGCTGCAGAATCTATTTTTTTTGAGTCTGCTACCGCCTCTCCCACTCCCATATTGATTATAACTTTTTCAACCTTGGGTACTTCCATCGGGTTTTTATAGCCGAAACTAGAAATCAATTCGGGTTTAACAACCGCTTTATAATGTTCTTGCAAACGTGTCATCTCGTTGCCTTTAATCAATCATTTCGCCGGAACCGCGAGCTACGCGAACTTTTCGACCGTCTTCTAGTAATTTAAAACCCACCTTCGTCGGTCTACCACTTTCAGGATCAACCAATGAAACATTAGAAATATGGACCGCAGACTCTTTTTGATCTATTCCTCCGGGGTTATTCTGAGAAGGGGCTGTATGACGTTTAACAATATTGACACCCTGAACAATTACACGTTGTTCGTCTCTTAATATCTTTAGGACATCTCCGGTTTTTCCTTTGTCTTTACCTGTAAGCACCAGAACGTTATCGCCTTTACGAATTTTCTTTGTAATTTTATGATTAATTTTCATCACACATTCTCCTACAAAACTTCCGGTGCAAGAGAGATAATCCGCATAAACCGACGTCCTCGTAACTCTCGGGTTACTGGTCCAAATATCCGAGTTCCAATTGGCTCACCCTGCGGATTAATTAAAACGGCAGCGTTGCGATCAAATCTTATTGAACTACCATCAGTTCGATGAATCTCCTTGGCGGTACGAACGACTACTGCCTTATGAATATCACCTTTTTTTACTCGGCCGCGCGGTATTGCCTCCTTAACGGTTACGACAATAACGTCGCCAATGCTGGCACTGCGCCGACGGCTACCACCAAGAATACGTATACATTGTACCCTGCGTGCACCCGAATTATCTGCTACTTCTAAATTAGTTTCGACGTTAATCATTGTTTTAACTTTCAAGAAGGGACGGCATTAATCACCGTCAACCATGACCTCCCAACGCTTAGATTTTGAAATAGGACGACATTCCCGAATTCTGACATTATCGCCCGTTTTGAACGTATTTTCGGGATCATGAACAGCATACCTCTTTGATTGGCGAATAAATTTTCCATAAAGAGGGTGACGTATTTTGCGTTCTACTATAACGGTTAACGTTTTATCAGACTTGTCAGATACGACGACACCCTGCAACATTCTTTTTGGCATAATTTACCCCTGCACCACATTTCGATTACGCTCGCCCATTACGGTACGAACTCGCGCTATTTCTCGTCTAACTTGACGTATTCGTGCTGTGGCCTCCAACTGACCACTGGCCCGCTGAAAACGCAAATTAAGCGCCTCCTTCTTGAGCTCTTGTAATTGATCAGTAAGCTCATCCTGAGTTTTTGTTCTGAGATCAGCCGCATCCATTATCAATTTCCTATTCAGCTAACCGTTTTACTACACGAGTTTGAAGAGGCAACTTCGCTGCTGCTAAACCCAATGCAACTCTTGCTATTGGTTCTGAGACTCCATCAACCTCAAACATAATACGACCAGGCTTCACTCTGCAGGCCCAATATTCTGGCGCACCCTTACCTTTTCCTTGGCGAACTTCTGCAGGCTTTTGGGAAACAGGTACATCAGGGAAAATCCTAATCCATACACGTCCTGCCCGTCTCATATGTCTTGTAATTGCCCTCCGAGAAGCTTCAATTTGCCGGGCGCTAATTCGACCCGGGCTCATTGCTTTCAGCCCAAAAGAACCAAAATTCAACAACGTACCTCCCTTGGCATTCCCATGAATTCGGCCTTTATGTGCCTTTCGGAACTTGGTGCGCTTAGGAGACAACATAGCTAATATCCTTCTTATCACTTACCATCAACGTGCTGGCTGCTGTTCTTGTGCACGTTTATCCTGTGCCATCGGATCATGAGTGAGAACCTCACCTTTAAAGACCCAAACCTTAACCCCACAGGCGCCATAGGTTGTTTGACCGGTTGCTGTTCCATAATCGACATCGGCCCGAAGTGTATGCAGCGGAACTCTTCCCTCTCGATACCATTCGGTACGGGCAATCTCAGCACCTCCCAATCGACCACCACAATTGATACGAATACCCTCCGCCCCTAGGCGAATAGCAGACTGAACTGCTCTTTTCATAGCACGGCGGAAAGCTACCCGGCGTTCCAACTGTTGGGCGATGTTTTCCGCGACAAGCTTTGCATCAATTTCGGGTTTTCGTATTTCTACAATATTTAAATTAACATCATTTCCGGTCATCCGTGATAGTTCAAGGCGCAGCTTTTCAATGTCCGCTCCTTTTTTCCCAATAACAACGCCTGGTCGTGCCGAATGAATTGTTACGCGTGCTTTCTTAGCGGGACGTTCGATAACTACCTTGGAAACCCCAGCCTGACTTAACTTCTCGAAAAGAAAATTACGAAGTTTAATGTCCTCGTGCAGCATATCGCCATACTGCTCATCAGCGTACCACCGCGAATCCCATGTCCTATTTATGCCGAGCCTGAGCCCGATTGGGTTAACCTTTTGTCCCATTAATTGGCCTCCTCCCGCTCACGTACTACAACAGTTAAATTACTGAAAGGTTTTGTAATGCTTCCGGTACGCCCTCGAGCCCTTGGCCTAAAACGCTTTAACGCAAAAGCACGACCAACAGTTGCCTCAGAAACATACAGACGATCAACATCGAGTTGATGATTATTTTCCGCATTAGCAATCGCAGATTCTAAAACTCTTTTAACATCGCCAGCCACGCGTTTTGACGAAAATGTTAAATCAGCCAACGCTTTAGACGCCTCTTTGCCGCGTATAAGACCAGCAACAAGATTAAGTTTCTGTGGACTGACTCTAATCGCTTTTGAATACGCCATTGCTTCATTTTCGTTAAAACGGCGTGGGGTAGACTTTTTACCCATTACACCCTCCTAACTTTCTTATCAGCCCCGTGTCCCCGATAGGTCCTTGTCGGAGAAAACTCTCCGAATTTGTGCCCAACCATATTTTCTGTAACCAGCACTGGGATAAATTTTTGGCCGTTATATACCCCAAAAGTAAGGCCTACAAATTGTGGCAAAATAGTCGAGCGCCGCGACCAGATACGAATAATTTCTTTGCGTGCAGAACTCCTTGCTGCTTCTGCCTTTTTAAGCAGATAGCCATCAACAAATGGTCCTTTCCATACTGATCGAGACACTAGTCCACTCCTCTATTTTTTATGCCTGCGCCGCATTATATATTTATCACTTGGTCTCTTACCGCGGGTCCGTTTACCCTTTGTTGGAACGCCCCATGGAGAAACTGGATGTCGACCACCAGAGCTTCTCCCCTCACCACCCCCGTGTGGATGGTCAACCGGATTCATAGCAACACCTCGAACCGACGGTCTCTTGCCAAGCCAACGATTTCGGCCTGCCTTTCCCATGTTGGTATTTTTATTATCAGCATTAGAAACTGCACCAACCGTAGCCATACATCGTGCTGGTACCATCCGGAGTTCACCAGACCCCAACCGCAACTGTGCATAACCAGCATCTTTACCAATAAGTTGAACATACGTACCCGCAGCACGGGCTATTTGTCCTCCCCCGCCAGGCTTCATTTCAACATTATGAATAATTGTACCCACTGGTATGTTTTCCATGGGCATAGCATTACCGGGTTTAATATCTACGTTTTCGCCCGAAATAACCTGATCACCTACATTGACACGTTGTGGCGCAAGAATGTAGGAGACGTCGCCATCAATGTATTTTATTAATGCTAAAAATGCCGACCGATTAGGATCAAATTCTAGCCGCTCGATAATCGCCGTGATATCGGCTTTAGCCCTCCTAAAATCAACCTTACGATATCGTCGTTTATGCCCCCCGCCACGGCGCCGCATAGTGATACGCCCAAGATTATTTCGTCCACCTTTATTATTCAAACCTTCAGTGAGGGATTTTACAGGCTTACCCTTCCATAGTTCGGCACGGTCCACTAAAACCAGAGCGCGTTGTGATGGGGTCGTTGGTTTAAAGTTTTTCAAGGCCATAATGTTATATACCTGTCGTCACATCGATCATCTCGCCTTCAGCGAGTGAAACAATAGCTTTTTTATAATCTGGTCTCTTACCTAGTTTACCTCGGAACCGTTTGACTTTTCCTTTTTGTCGAAGCGTGTTGACCGAATTCACCTTAACCTTAAACAACATTTCTATCGCCGCCTTGATTTGTGGTTTGGTCGCAGTCAACGGAACTCGAAATGTAACCTGATTATTTTCTGAACCCATGGTAGATTTTTCGGTAACTAACGGCGCAAGGATCAAATCATATGCCTGGTTAGTAGAAACCGACACCTGTTTTTCTCTGCGGGCACTCATTTCAATCTCTCCACCAGATGGTTTACTGCATCCTTTGTCAGCACCAGCTTATCTCGTCGTAAAATATCAAAAACATTCGCGCCCTGTTGAGGAAGAACATCAATTTCAGGTATGTTGGCGGCCGCCCTAGCAAAATTTTTATCGACTTCAGAACCCGAAACAATTAGAGCTGACTTGAGACCAATGGCGGAAAGACTCTTTGCCAAGTCCTTGGTTTTAGAGACGCCCAACTTCGCTTCATCTAAAACAATTAACTTCCCAGAAGCCTGTTTGCTAGATAATGCTGTCTTAAGCGCAAGCTTTCTAAGTTTTTTATTTAAAGAAATATTATGTGACCTTGTAACCGGTCCAAAAACCGTCTGTCCACCACGAAACTGAGTTGCTCTCCTACTACCTGCTCGCGCACGACCTGTCCCCTTTTGATTCCAAGGCTTTGCAGTGGTTCCCCTAATTTCACCGATGGTCTTAGTCTTATGATTGCCGCTACGTTTTTTAGCACGCTGATAATTTACCATACGCGCAAGAATATCTTTACGCACGGCAACCCCAAATACTGATTCGTCTAATTCGACGGAACCAGACTTTTTATTTTCAAGCGTAATGACATCGCACTTCATAGTGCTTAATCCTTCTTTTCTTCGTCATTACCATCGCCCAAAGGGACGTCGGAAACAGTATTATCACTATTAGTTTTGCTCAGGTCGTCGGTTTCTCTGTCATCTTCAATTTCTTCTACACCAAGTATAGAAGCCGGAAAGGCTAGGTTTTCGGGCATAGACTTTTTCTTTGCATCAGATACAAGGACATAACCACCTTTAGAACCCGGTACCGCACCTTTAATTAAAAGGAGACCCCGTTCCGTATTAGTCGAAAAAACTTCTAAATTTTGGATGGTTTTTCGTTCGGCTCCCATATGGCCAGCCATCTTTTTTCCTTTCCAGACCTTGCCTGGATCCTGACTGTTTCCTGTTGACCCATGGCTTCTATGGCTGATTGAAACACCATGAGAAGCTTCTAACCCAGCGAAATTGTGTCGTTTCATCGAACCGGCAAACCCTTTACCGATGCTAGTGCCGACAACATCTACGCGTTGGCCAGCTAAAAAGTGTTCAACCGAAAGTTCTGCACCCATTGGTAAAATGGCCTCTTCACTAACACGAAATTCCGCTAATTTAAGTTTTGGCTCTACTTTAGATTTCGCATAATGCCCGCGCATCGGCTTAGAGACATTTTTTGCCTTTGCGTTGCCCCAACCTAGTTGAACAGCGTTGTAGCCATTTGCGTCTTCTGTTCGGACATTAACCACTTGTAAATTCTCCACCTTCAATACAGTAACAGGCACATGCTGCCCATCCGATGAAAAAACCCGTGTCATCCCAATTTTTTGTGCAATTAAACCGGTACGCATCAAAACCATCCTATAGTTTAATTTCTACATCGACGCCGGCAGCGAGATCGAGCTTCATAAGGGCATCAACCGTCTGGGGCGTCGGATCAACTATATCCAGAAGCCGTTTATGGGTTCGAATTTCAAATTGTTCTCGTGATTTTTTATTAACGTGCGGAGACCGCAAAACGGTGAATTTTTCAATTTTTGTGGGCAGCGGTATAGGCCCCCGAACTTCAGCGCCGGTTCTTTTAGCAGTGTTCACGATTTCATGGGTCGAAGTATCGAGTACTCGGTGATCAAACGCTTTAAGCCGAATGCGTATGCTCTGGTTATCCATCTGCCTAACCTTTCTCCAACAACCCTCTAAATTTCAACAACTCTTAAGTTTTAATAGAAGCGACGACACCAGCACCAACGGTACGGCCGCCCTCTCGGATAGCAAACCGAAGACCATCATCCATCGCAATTGGCTGAATTAAGTTCACTTCCATCGTAATATTATCTCCAGGCATTACCATCTCAGTACCCTCTGGTAACACCACGGAACCCGTCACATCGGTTGTCCTAAAGTAAAACTGGGGCCGATAGTTCGAAAAAAACGGTGTATGACGCCCGCCCTCCTCTTTCGTTAAGATATAGGCTTCTGCCATGAATTGCGTATGTGGTGTAATTGATCCAGGTTGCGCCAAAACCTGACCACGCTCAACATCTTCACGATCAACTCCACGCAACAGGCAACCAACATTATCCCCAGCTTCCCCACTATCCAGAAGCTTACGGAACATCTCAACACCCGTAACAACCGTTTTCTCTGTATCCTTCAACCCGACGATCTCGACCTCGTCACCGACATTAACAATACCGCGCTCAACACGGCCTGTAACAACCGTACCGCGACCAGAAATTGAGAAAACGTCCTCAATCGGCATTAGAAAAGGAAGGTCCTTTGGGCGATCAGGTTGAGGAATATACTCATCGACCGCTGCCATTAGAGCTTGAATCTTTTCTTTACCCGTCGCTGGATCGCTATCCTCTAGCGCGCCCAAAGCCGTACCTGAAACAATCGGGATATCGTCTCCTGGAAACTCGTAGGAACTCAAAAGCTCTCGAATCTCAAGTTCAACAAGTTCTAACAACTCGGGATCGTCAACTTGATCCACCTTGTTCATGAAAACAACAATCGCAGGAACACCAACCTGACGGGCAAGAAGGATATGCTCACGTGTCTGCGGCATAGGCCCATCAGCAGCACTAACAACTAGAATAGCACCATCCATCTGCGCCGCACCTGTGATCATATTCTTCACATAGTCAGCATGACCGGGACAGTCCACATGTGCGTAATGACGATTATCCGTTTCATACTCAACGTGCGCCGTAGCAATCGTGATACCACGCTCCTTCTCTTCTGGAGCTTTATCAATCTGGTCGTACGCCGTAAAATCTGCCCCACCACTCTCGGCTAGAACCTTCGTAATCGCCGCCGTCAAGGTCGTCTTACCATGATCAACGTGCCCAATCGTGCCAATATTGCAATGCGGCTTCGTACGCTCAAACTTCTCCTTCGCCATAATAATATCCTTTTAATTTTGGATCGTCATATATTCATTAAACCATTACAACAAACATTTTTTAAGAACTTATTTACCCCAATGATGGAGCGGGCGAAGGGAATCGAACCCTCATAACCAGCTTGGAAGGCTGGGGCTCTACCATTGAGCTACGCCCGCATGAAGCTAGTATTGTTCAATTAATGTCTGTGAAAATCCTTTCAAACAAATAAATATTAATTTACCCCTATACTTTAATACCCCTCCAAATCCTATTGGATGGTGGAGGGGGTTGGATTCGAACCAACGTAGGCGTAAGCCAACGGGTTTACAGCCCGTCCCCTTTAGCCACTCGGGCACCCCTCCTAGTCCTAACCCAGCCAAATAGAAGAATCAGCGAGCAAATACGAGAAATTAGGTCTACTTGTCAATGTCCTATATCAGCTAAAATAAAACTCTCTAGACCTCAACAATACCAAACCGCAATAGGAAGATTTGCATTACTGTTCAATTACGGCGCAATATAGAAGGGCCAAATGGGAAGTGCAAGGAGAACTAAGCCATGGCAGGAGGTCGTTCACGAAACCGTAAAAAAACACTAGCAAGGCAAAATTCTGCGGATATCTGGATCTACGGCCACCATGCGGTATTAGCAGCAATAAATAATCCAAATCGAGAGACTAGACGCATTCTCCAAGCTACCAACAGCCAATTCGATGGAACATTATATAATTCAATCACTAACGTAGAAATTGAAGTCGTCTCATCAAATCAACTCGAATCTATATTACCGTCGGGTGCCGTTCATCAGGGTATAGCAGCATTAGTTACGGAGCTCCCATCGGTAACCCTTGATGAGATCTGTACTCAGGCGCAAACTAAACGCCGAGGAGTAGTCATAATTCTCGATCAAGTGACAGATCCAAGAAATTTAGGGTCCATTATTAGGTCTGCTGCAGTTTTTGGAGTCCTCGCGGTAATAGTCCAAGACCGCAATTCACCAAAAATTAGCGGGGTTATTGCGAAAGTGGCTTCGGGTGGTGCGGAGAATGTTTCTGTTGTTAGAGTAACAAATATAACGCGTGCTATCGATAAACTTAAGTTAAGCGGGTTTTGGTGTGTTGGATTAGATTCACAGGGCGCTAATGAATTAGATTCTTTTGTACCTCAAAATTTAACCGCAATTACTTTAGGTGGAGAAGGTGCAGGTTTAAGACGTTTAGTTAAACAAAATTGTGACGAGCTTTTAAAAATAAAAGGGGACGGACCTATTTCGAGTTTAAATGTATCCAATGCCGCCGCCGTCGCATTGTTTGCCCTAACAAGAGAACGTGAAAAGTAATTATAATTCCGATGGACCTAAAAACTAAATTTGAAAAACTCTTGATTGATTTTGAAGTTATTGCAAAGGACCACGGGTTGGCGCGACTTACGACCGGTAAAAAAATTCTAAAGACGTTAAATTTAATAGAGAACAACAAGATAAAGGACGCCGAGTCGCTTTTGGACCAGTCTTCTGACGAAATTCCTTCTCCAATTTACGTACTAAAGGGAGTTATAGCAAAAGTACAAAATGACGACAGTTCAAGCAAATATAACTTTAGAATGGCGATTAAGGCCACGGAAGCAACCCCTGAAATACTTTGTTTAAATGGAGACTTTTCTTATTATGCAGATTTTTTAGAGATCGCGATTAAATCATACGATAGGTCAATCGAAATTTCTCCACTGAATAGTAGGGCATTTTTTGGTCG
>CAZCKO010000055.1:0-17379 GCA_964499275.1 uncultured Rhodospirillaceae bacterium | reverse complement strand
GAGTAACCATGATCCGATTGTGGATTTCACTTGCAGCCTTGCGGGCTGCCTCGGCTACGATTGGCTTGTAGCTTTCCCCGTGGATCATGATTTGCCACTTGCCTTCGCGCATGTAGCGACCCGTTTCCGGATCCTTCATGATGGGGAGACCCCATTCCTCAAATTTGTGCACCGTTGAATCAACGTGCCGGCCTATGTCATAAGCCAGGTCTTCGCGGACCAACCCCATTAAGTCGTTACTGGCATATTCTACGAAGTCTTCAGGCTGGTTTTCATCCCACTGCATTCCCATGTAGCAGTTGATGGCATAGAGACCCTGTGCAACCGCGCCGCTGCGCTCAATGTTTGCTTTCTCAACACAGACAACCTTTAAATCGCGTCCCCAATATCGTGACTCATAGGTTGCACCACAGCCGGCCATGCCCCCGCCGACCACAAGAATGTCGGCGTCCACCCGTATTGTTTTTTTGCCCCCGAACAGACCCATCAGCTCGACCTTTGTTCTAGGTCGTCAGGTTTAAGCGCAGGGAGGCCGCCATCAATGTTAAGGGCTGTGGGTTCATGGGAGAGTTCTTCCGATCTGAAATCCGCATCAGTGGGTGCTTCATATTCAGCGGGTCCCTTAATAGATCCCCATGGAGTCGTTCGGATAGGTGAAACAAAACTTTTTTCTTCGCCATTACGAAATTTAACACTCCAAGAGATAGTGCCTTTTTCTTCTTCTCTAAGTACACGAACACTGTGGCCTAGGGGAGCGAAGTCTGCATAACCGCGGACGTCTATGGCATTTTGTGGGCACGCTTTGACGCATGAATAGCATTCCCAACACATATTAGGTTCAATGTTGTATGCCCGACGGTAGGTCTTATCGATGTGCATAATATCGGAGGGACAAATATCGACGCAATGACCGCATCCATCACAACTTGTCATATAAACAAAGGTAGGCATGATCGCGAATTATCTCCTGTATCTGAAAATCAAATTGGGAATAATTAATAATGACGTGGCAGGCGACGAGCGCTGCCGAGAGTTTCGGGTTTGTCGGCAGGAATAGGTAGGTTCCGCCTCGTGCCGTTGGCTTCCTCGACCCGTTTTTGGAGAGCTGCGGCGGGTTTAAAGAACATATGTGAAAATTTTGACCATGGAACAGAACCAAAGAGCACGGTTGTAGCTATTAGGTAGAGGCCTAAAGAAACTGACGACCAGTTACTCCCTAACGCTTGTAGGATAGCCCAGATTAGACCAAAGGTGTTGCTAGCAAGAAGCGAAAGAATAAAAAGATCGGCTCGAACGATACGGAAAGGTGAATTCCCTTCGGCAGCGACATCGACTCGAATAAAAAACCAGAACCAATAGCCGCCAATACAAACAAATAAACTACCGATATACCAGAAATATGGCAGAATGGCGGGGGTAGGTGTTGAACTATTTGGATACCAGAAAACCATGATAAAAGTCGTAATAACGTAAGCCAAAAATCCATACATGCCTAAGAGGTGAGCGATGCGGCGCTTAGCGTTACAAAATTCCGCTGACGTGAGGCCTTCCACGAGCGCGGTTTGGATTGACAGGCTTACCATTTCTCCACCGCCAACCTTTTTATCTCCTTTAATTTTGACCTTCCGCCAATTTTCAAAAAAATACTTAGCACTTTTTTTATGAAAGATGTCATAGAGGGTGCCTAATATTACGCACAAGATCATAATTATAACATAGGCTTGCATGACATTAGGAGGGACGTGTGCCGATAACTCGGCAAAAGGATTGATGGAGAACATTAACGATTCCAGATATTAGCCAGTTAGGGATAAATAGGGGATGGTCAAATTGTTAGGAAAACAAAACCTAGCTCTGACTAATGTTAAAATTTTATTTTGCAACCCTTGGTCCAGTATGCGTAACACACTGCATAAGTCTGAATCTTCAATGGTTGACACGGCCCGAGCCTCCAATTTTATCGCGAATTTGTGATTCGATCTCTTCAATGTGGCTCGAACCTATCCATGGCAATTTGACATATTTACATGGCGGTATCAACCTGAAAAAATAAGAACGAAAAATAAAAGATGGTACAAATTCTACCCGATGTTTCCTAGGAATTCTCGTATACTTTGAAACTCCTTTCGGAGATCATTTTTGCTTTTATGGCCGGCTTTGAGATTTAACCAGAGAGATGAGTAATTATGTCAAACCTAGTTTCTCCCCATGGTGGCGGTAAGCTTAAGCCCTTGCTTTTAGAGAGCTCGGGACGAATTGAAGAACTTAAACGTGCTGAAGAGCTGGTGAAAATACCAATTAGTTCCCGAGAGGTATCAGATTTATTTATGTTGGCGATGGGTGCCTATACACCGCTCGACGGCTTTATGGGCAAAGAAGACTGG
Source organism: uncultured Rhodospirillaceae bacterium (assembly GCA_964499275.1). Lineage (GTDB taxonomy): Bacteria > Pseudomonadota > Alphaproteobacteria > MPNO01 > UBA2964 > UBA2964. The sequence goes on along the minus strand of CAZCKO010000055.1, from coordinate 14,995 downwards.
CGCGGTTGCTGCGAAGACATGGCTACAATAAATGGTGTATTTTGGCCGATCCCAATTACCCTGTCTTGTTGTACAGATGTTGCTAAACGCATTCCAATAGGTTCGGAAGTAGCTTTGGTTGATTCTAATAGTAATGAAATTTTGGCTATTCAAACGGTTACCGAAAAATATACGATCGATAGAAACTTTGAATGCCGAGAAATTTTCCGTACGACAAAGGAAGGTCACCCCGGAGTCCAGAAGGTTATGCAGCAGGCCGCGGTTAACCTCGGGGGACCAATAGTTGCTTTGACGGAGGGTCACTTTCCGGAAACCTACAAAGGTCTTTATTACCGTCCAGAGGAAACTCGTTCGATGTTTGAGAAAAACGGTTGGTCTAGGGTAGCAGCGTTTCAAACTCGAAATCCCATGCATCGTAGCCATGAATATTTAGCAAAAATTGCCATTGAAATTTGCGATGGTTTGCTGGTTCACCAGGTACTTGGTGCATTGAAACCAGGAGATATTCCCGCAGAAACGAGAGTCAACGCCATCGAAGCATTGGTAAGTAAATTTTTTGTTCCGGGCACTGTAATACAAGCGGGTTATCCAATTGAAATGCGTTATGCGGGGCCGCGTGAAGCGCTATTACACGCGGTATTCCGTCAAAACTTTGGCTGTTCACACCTCGTGGTAGGCCGGGATCACGCTGGTGTAGGTGATTATTATGGACCTTTGGATGCACATAAGATTTTTGACACACTCCGGCCTGGCTGTTTGGAAACTCGTCCGCTAAAAATTGACACCACCTTTTATTGTTACAAATGTAAGGGCATGGCAACGAACAAGACATGTCCCCACGATGCTAGCGATCAACTAGCTATCTCGGGCACAAGATTACGAGAAATGTTCGCCAAACGCGAAAGTATTCCAGAAGAGTTCAGCCGACGTGAGGTGGTCGAGGTCTTGCAGAACTACTATGATACCTTGGATTGACCGTTAAGGGAGACTAATCTGATGATGATTGCTCAGATCAGTGATACTCATATCTTATCGAAATTTTCCGAGTTACCAGAAGGCACGAGCCGCGTCGAAAATTTACGTCGGTGTGTGGCTGATATCAATCAAAATGCTGTAGACCTAGTGATCCACACCGGAGATACCGTTCAACAAGGGTTGGCCGAAGAATACTCACAACTGCGTGAGATTTTGTCCGAATTATCATTACCCGTACTCCTAGTACCTGGAAACCGTGATCATTTAGATATGCTGAGGGAGCATTTTAATCACTTTCCTTATCTGCCTCAGACCGGGGACTTTCTTCATTATACGTTGGAGGATTGGCCAATACGATTAGTTGCTCTCGATTCTATTGAAAAGGGAGAACGGAAAGGAGTGTTTTGTATGCGAAGGGTCGAATGGTTAGACAAAACCCTCTCGGAACAGCCTGATCGACCAACTCTTCTTTTCATGCACCACCCGCCGTTTGATATTGCACCACATTACGTGGGGGGATATCGGCGACAGCAGGAAAGCGATCGGTTGGAAGAGTTGGTAAGCCGGCATTCCCAGGTTAAATGGACGCTCTGTGGCCACGTCCATTGTTTTTGCCAAGAGAAATGGGCAGGCACAGCGGCGGTCACTATGCCTAGTGTTGCGGTGGACCTCCGTAAATACGTCGATGAAGCAATAGAACAAAACCCCTTGTATGTACTCCATGAAGTTTCAAAAGACGGTATATTAGATACACAAATCAAGGTGGTAAAAAAATAACGAGAGATCGATCGAGTTCATTCGCGTTAATTAAACGACTTGAAAAAAATCTTTGGTGTTAGATATTACTTGTCTTGGCTCATGAATATTTTGAAAAAATTGTAAAAAAATTGTAATAGTATTCTTAAATTTAACTAGATATTTACAATTCCTTAATCTGGACGAGACGATGAGTTTTGATGATCTAAAACCCCAATCTGTTCGTACCTTATTCAACACTCGAGAGCCAAATGCTGCTAATAATTATGGTGAATTTGCAATAGCCAAATCGAGGGAGGCAGCTAAATTAACCCGTAATATTTTGGATATTCCCTTTGGCGAAGATTATTATCAAAAACTAGATTTATATCTGCCGGAAACAAATGTATGCAAGGGTTTACCAGTATTACTCTATTTTCATGGCGGTGCCTGGCAACATGGATACAAAGAATGGAATGGGTTTATGGCGCCCGCCATTTTGGAATTTCCTGCAATATTCGTTTCAGCTTCCTATAGGCTCGCCCCTGAGGCAAAATTTCCTGCACCATTAGAAGATGCAATTACTTCCCTGCAATGGGTTTGGGAAAATATCGATAGCTATGGTGGGGACAGAAACAGAATCTTTACGGGGGGTTGGTCTGTTGGAGGAACTCTTGCAGCGTTGGTTACCTTACGTCACGAACTTTACTCTTCAAAGGGGTTACCAAGCCATATCGTTAAAGCCTGCTTTGCAGCCAGCGCAGGGTATCGATACAAATATGACGTATTGGCACCCGGCAATAGCGGCAAAACCTACGGCGATTTGATGTACAACAAAATACAGGATGAAGTTCTCGCGGAACCTCTTCATTATGTAGGTGGCAATAAAACACCTTTCTATATCTCTTGGGGATCCCAGGACTTTAATCATGTTATTCAGTCGAGCAAAGATATGGTGACGGCTCTGGAAGATGAGGGAAGTACTATAATATCGGACGTTTTCGAAGGTTTTGATCATTACCAAGTTAACTTGGGCCACGGTAACTCCGATAATAGGTGGGTAAAGAAAGTACGAGAGTGGATGGTCGATCCTCTTGGTTGAGTGGATTCATTGTTCTAACAGAAAGTCTGGCTGAGAAAACCCTGGTGGATTTTTACCTCAACACTGAAACTAAAGTTATGTCCGAGACAGGTTCTAAATTATATATTCTCCGTTTGTCCCAATTTGCAAATTTCTTGCCACTTTTCTCCTTTAGGTATAATGGCTTCTTCCCCTCGCAATTTGTTGTAACGAGTTTGTATATTAATACCGAGAGGTGGTCTTTCTTCATTCATAAATTCTCGTACAGACTTCAGCATTAAACGGCGCATTCGAACCACCGCAATATCGGTTGTTCCTAAATTTTCTTTGCTTCTGTCATATAGCGGACCCATACTTTCCTGCACCACAGCATCCTCCACCTGTACACCTCGGAGTCCGGATACCGATTGACCATTCCGCATGGACAAACGGTCTTGAAGCCAATTGTTTTGTCGGGTCCGTAACATCCTATTGTTCTCGTCAATATCAACACCTGGAATGAGACCCGACCACGCAATTTGTCGTTCTCTTTCTTTTTTATCGACAGGTTGTTTCAAATTATATCTAACAAAGTAAAGCATCGTATTTTTGTCATCAATGGGAACAAATGCCTGAAGGGCCCCCCAGTTTTTTTGGCCCGCAAACAGGCCATAAAAGGGAGCCACAAAAAGGGTAACTCTTACATAGGATTCATGCCTGGTATTCGTCATCGTCTTGCGGATTGCAGCATAGCGGAATCCATAGTCTGTATTCTCAATTTCAAACCTTGGCTTACCATCTCCCGAAGGTCGATCAACAACAAGGCTGTCGCCCCGATAATCGGAATTTTTTGAATCAGCCGTTGGTTTAAAAGTATCACCATGGAGGTAGTTTGCGTGTGCAGAGTCTATTACCCCCTCTAAACATTGAACCCAATTGCACTGAATATGAACTTTTGTGTGGACTAAATGTGATATTGGGTACTTAGTAAATTCAAAGTCCACCGATGCCGGTTCGTGTCCCTTCGGGCCCATATAAACCCAAACGATGCCGCCACTTTCATAAACTGGATAAGTTGTTATCTTTATTTTATTCAAAACGGCTTCATCGTTATCTTCGGTTGGCATATCAACAATTTTACCCGCTGCGTCGAATTTCCAACCGTGGTAGAGACATCTAATTCCACAATCTTCATTTCGTGCTAAAAACAATGAAGCCCCCCGGTGCGGACAGAGCTCCTGCATTAAACCTATTTCACCATTGCTATCCCTGAAGGCCACTAGATTTTCACCCATTAAGCGTACCCGGTATGGCTGACCGTCGCATTCGATTTCGTTGCTAAATAGCGCGGGTATCCAGTATCGTCGGATCATCTGCCCCATTGGTTTGGACCCCGTGACCCGACATAACAATTCGTTATCTTCGTAATTAAGCATTTTTAAAATTTCATTATTTAAAGAGGGGGTAAAATTTCGTTTTTCGATGCTACGTTTATCTCAGCTAGAGATAGCCCCGCGGGTTCCTCTCCCTTTTGTAATGCTTCTGCAGCTAGCCGTAATTGACGACGAAATTTCACGATTCCCATATCGGAAGTTGCTAGGTTTTCCAATGCGTGAACGGCAATTGGACGTTGGCTGGTTTGAGCTTCCTTGTCCCCCGGTCTGCGTTGGGTGTCCTCATATGATTGGGGAGGGGGGACATTGCTATTGGATAGGCCGGGTAAGGCTTCGGCCCATACTGATCCCTCTGCCTTCCCGTCATTTATCGGCAAAGCCTCTAAATGAAATCCAATCGTATGGGTGTCGTCAACAGGAACCCACCAGCCAATAAACCGGCCCGGTTCCAGCAATAACTCATCACCTTCAGGGGTTTGTGAAGGAAGAGAACGAAAATTTGGGATAAAAACTTCCCCAATTCGATGAAATCTGTTGCCGTTAGGAAGAGTCGCATTCCGAATATATTGGACGCTATTGTCTGTTTCTTGAAAATCTATGTCCGGCAGAACCGAAAATGCAGGAGTGAATTGGTTTCCACTGTTGGCTGAATGAAGAATGAAAGTGTGCATTGGGTCAACGGCATTTTCTTGTATCTGTAGCCAGTTGCAATCCGCAACAACGCCCCTGGTGTTATTACGATAGGCATACAATTTAATTTCGTCGCGTTCCAAGATATTGAATTTTGGAAATGGCGGTTGTTTTTCTGGAGGTCCCATATAGGCAAAAACAAGGCCGCCATATTCGTGTGTAGGGTACCAGGGCTGCCTTACTTTATTCTTGTAGTCACTCGTATTGGGTTCGCATGGTTGGTCAAGACATACGCCCTCGGTATCAAAGAGCCAACCGTGATAGCAGCATCGAAGGCCATCGGCTTCTATACGGCCGTATTCCAATGAGGCGCCTCGGTGGCAACAATGCTGGTCCAATATCCCCACGTTTCCGTTCAAGTCGCGAAACACAACAAGTTCCTCATGCATAATCTTGATCGGTTTTGGAAGATCTGACAGTTCACTAGATAGTGCCACCGGTTGCCAGTATCGACGCAGTAGTTCACCAACCGGTGTTCCAAAGGCAGTCTGGGTTAAAAATGTGTCTTCGCTTGGTGTTTCAGCGGTACGCCCGTATGCTGAACCGTTATTGTTTTCCATTGTTTAATGGTAAGTTGAGAGATTTCATTGTCAACAGAGGGCATAAGGTTAATCTTTATAAATAATATCAAAATGAAATGCATTTTAGGTATTATAAAACATAGTAGCGAAGGAAAATTGGCTTGTTATAGAAAAGCTGTAAAATAACGATATATTCATATTTACACTTGGCGGGAAATTAAACGGGGATAAAATTATGGATGAAGATAAGAAGAAATTGGCTTTAAGGATGATCCCATACGGAATTTACGTCCTGACTGCCAAAAATGAAAAAGAAATAGCTGCAGCTACCGTGAACTGGGTTACTCAGACGTCTTTCAATCCACCGCTGGTAGTGGTCGGAGTGAAGGCAGATTCTGGAGCCTTGAATGTCCTCAAGGGTTCAGGAAATTTCGCACTTAATATGTTAGGTAAGGAGCAAGTTGGAGCTGCATTCACATTTTTCAAACCGGCGGAACATTCCGATGGCAAAATTAGTGGCGAAGAATATGAACTTGGGTCCTCCGGGTCACCTTTATTAAAGTCAGCGCCGGCATCCGTTGAATTCAAGGTTGCAGAGATCTTGGAGCGCGGGGATCATCATATCGTGGTTGGTGAAGCAACTGACGTTAAGACCAATGCAGAATTTGATGGTCGCCCCGACGATACTATCCTGCATATGCGAGACCTGGGGGACACCGTCTTTTACGGTGGCTAGGAATCTGGGTTGGTTATTGTAATAGAGTTATTTTAGAACTTACTTTGACATAGCCCGCACATTCCCCTCTACAATTACATCAAGTAGACTGGGGCCTTTTCTTCGTGATGCCGCCTCCAATGCTGGTTTTATTGCGTCGGGATCTGTAACCGTTTCTGCAGTTACGCCGAGTGAACGCGCTATTCCAGCGAAATCTATTTCTGGATTATCAAAGTCCATTCCCAGATAATTGTCATTCTTGTGAAAGCCAAGGAGGCGTTGCTTCAGTATACGGTAGCTCCTGTTATTCGTGATGACGAACGTAATGGGAAGGTTAAGGTGTGCGGCAGTCCAGAGAGCCTGGATTGAATACATTGCACTACCGTCACCACTAAGACAAATAACCGGCCGTTCGGGATGAGCGAGCTTGACACCCACAGAGGCAGGCAAACCCCAACCAATTCCGCCACTGGCATTACCATGAAAGGAGTATCTATCAACGTAAGGCAATAGGTCTGGTAGGGATCGAGAGCTTGTGAGGGATTCATTGACAATGATAGCATTCTCGGGAAGTGAATCTACAACCCTTAGCATGAGCCAATCAGGGTCGATTGGAAGCAAGTCAGATTTGGATAGGGCTGCCTCTCGAGCCTTTAAATTTTTAGTGTTCCAATTGGATTTTTCCAGTTCGGTCAAACGTTGCTTGGCTACTTTTCGAAGTTCATTTCCACCTTTCCTTCGAATTTCAGGAAGCAGCGCTTCAATCGTCACTTTGACATCAGCTCTAATCGCTATATCGGCAGAGTAATTTTTTGCCAGCTCCCAATCATCAAGGCCTATTTGGATAACGCCTGTCCCCTCTGGCATTGGGTCGACGTCACTTGCCACGGATGTCTGTAAAACTGTGCTGCCTAAAAATATCAACAGATCGAATGGTTCCAAGGTCTTCCGAATTTCCCTTTGTGCCCTTGATAAGGGCCCCAAATAAGCAGGACTCTTTGACAGAAAATGTGATCCGTAGGCTATCGTTTGCTGGTACGCGGCGGCGCCTATGGTGGTGGCCAGTTGATCAATTATTTCCAACGCATCGGATGTAACAATTTCGTTCCCGGAAATGATAGCAGGGTTTTTGGCATTTATAACTTTTTTGGTGAGGGCTTCTATAGCCATTTGATTGGGCTGCACGCTGCTGTTGACACGCGATCGAGTTCCAAGGCTGACGGATGCCTGGTTAAGAAGGACATCACCTGGAAGAGAGAGAAATACCGGTCCCATAGGAGGAGTTAGTGCCAATTTTGCTGCTCTTCGGATTATCCGAGGCATATCCTCCAAGCGCGTAATTTCTACAGCCCATTTTACCAGTGGGTCCGCAATGGGAACGAGTGGTGAGTAAAGCACGGGCTCAGTAAGGCCGTGTCCCTGTTCCTGCTGTCCGGCGGTTATAATCATTGGAGTATTTGTAAAGGCCGCATTGTAAATTGCACCCATTGCATTGCCGAGGCCCGGCGCCACATGAACGTTACAGGCCACAAGTTCGCCGGAGGCTCGGCTAAACCCATCCGCCATACCAATTACAACAGATTCTTGGAGTCCAAGGATATATGGTAACTCACTTTGTTTGCTCAAAGCATCCATTACAGGTAATTCAGTTGTGCCCGGGTTGCCGAACATATATGTGACACCTTCATCCTTTAATAGGGAAAGAAATGCATCCCCACCTTGAATACTGTTCAGACTGGTCATCTATTGGTCCTTAATTCACTCTTTTGGTATTCTATATCTTTTCAAAGTGTTTGTATTCACATACCTTCAGACAAAATTGGTAGTCATTTTATTTCAATGGTGTAATCAAATGAGCAGCGCCAGAATATACAAGCCAGCGAAAACTGCGATGCAGTCAGGTAAGGGAAAGACAAAGTTTTGGATCTTGGAATTCGAGCCTTCTTCGGCAAAGAGGCCAGATAAACTCATGGGGTGGATCAGTAGTGAGGACATGAAGGGGGACCAGATACGCATAAAGTTTGATGAGAAAAAACAGGCCATTGATTTTGCGCGGCGCTGCGGGATCAAATTTAGGGTTCAAGAACAGGCAAAAACTAAGGTTACTCCAAAAAGTTACGCAGATAACTTTCGTCCGGATCGTATAACCGGAAACTGGACTCATTAGGTAGGATAAAGGCTAGTCGAGTAGAGCTTTGTCTACAAAAAATAGTGATGTCAGGTAGGACCGGACAGTAATTAGGCCGTTGGCGTTATCTACCATTTCTGAAGAAATGTTATCTTTTTGAAGAAGCATTGCGAGAATAGACTTCATCGTATTGCCATCATTTTCAAAATTACTCATGAAGGCGTCCGAAACCTTGTAACCCGCTGAAATTTTCTCGGAATTGCCCATAATGTTTTGGGTGGCTTCTAAAAATTGGTTTAGAAAAATTCTTATGTGTGCTCCGTCAGGGCCGGCACCTTCGTCAACGCGTCCTTGAGCGGCATATGCAAGCATGAATTCATATGCTTCCTCTATGCGTTCAATATCTCCACGAATAATTTTGCTATTTGTCATTTTTGTTCCCTGATTGATCGTTATTTTTTGAATTGGTTTTTCCGAATACCATAGATCTTAATAGGTCTCGGTGTTCAGGAAGGAAAGCAAAATAAATATGTAAAATAAAAAAGAAAATTAATAAAAGGGATGCTCCGCCATGAAGAAGATAGACGATACCCCAGTTCCAATCGGATAAAATGGAAGGATCACGATGCCACAAAGGGGTATCAATTTTTGCCAGCATGATACCGCCGGTCACAAGCAAGACAATCATGATGGTTGCAACAGACCAATGGTAAAGTTTTTGGTTTAAATCATACTTTTGATTTTTTGGATGGTTAAATTTAAAATCTGCTCGGGTTGGCAACATTTCTGTAATTCCGTGGATCCAGACGCTCCGATAAAGATGAAAGATCGTGGCAATTATTAAGAATACTCCCGCAATCCAGTGAGTGGGAACCCAATTAAATTTTATTCCGAGGATTGGCAGGAAGGCTGTCACAAGTAGAATTATGACTAGTACGGCCATCATCCAATGGAACAGGCGATCCGGTAGCTTGTGTCGAGGGTCTTCAGACATATTTGACACTAGTCTACTTTGTTTATCGCATCATTACCCGAACAATTTGATGGATTAAGATAACGCCGGCTGCAGCCGCTACTGGGACCCATAAAAGGTCCCAGGACACTCCTAATAACATCTCTTGTCCCCAAACGTTTTTAGTAAGGCGAATAAACTCCATTTTGTTATGCTAGTGACCTTACCGCTCTCGCAGCCAAGTTGCCCATTAATGGTATTTTAAAGTGATTATAGTTTAATGGTTTGGCGCCCTGTGCTGCAACTCGCTTTGCGAGCGTCTGCATTTCCGTTCCTATATTTTCGCCTTTCATCAAGCTTTCTACACTCTTTAGACGTCTAGGCGTGCATTGAACACCTCCGCAAGCCATGCGTACATCAGAGACCTTACCATCAGATACCTTTGCTGCCATGGCGATATTAACCAGAGCGAAATCCCAGGTTTGCCTGTCGGCTACTTTCTCAAAATACTGATTTGAGCCGGCCCACTTCTTGGGTATTCGAACTTCGGTAAGAATGTCATCTGTTTCTAAGGCCGTCATACGAGTAATATCGATTGCTGGTCCTATAAAGAATTTTTCAGCAGAGATTGAACGGGTTTTACTATTCCTCGTGATTATCATTTCGGCTTCGAGGGCAACAAGTGCGGGGGCGGTGTCAGATGGTGTCACGGCGACGCACCTCGATGCTTCGAATAGGGCGTGTTCCCTGTTCATTGCTGTTGGGGTATTGGCGTAACAGGTGTTACCCCCGGCGCGATAGCAGGGAAACCCATCACGGTAATAACTACACCGGGTGTCTTGAGCGACGTTTCCTCCGATTGTCCCAGAGTTACGTATTTGAGGGCTGGCTACTCTTCCAGCCGCATCTGTTAAAAGGGGAAAGTGTTTTTGGAGGAGTTGGTTTTCTTCAATTTCAGTTAGGGTGGTTAAGGCCCCAATCGAAATGTGACTACCTTTGTCGGAGACCCCTCCTAGAAGGCGTAGTCTGGTTATATCAATTACCGCAGATGGTCTCTTGTGACGGTCCTTGAACCAATCGAGACTATCTTTGCCGCCGGCAATTATCCAGGCGTCCTTGCCGTGTGTCTTGAGTAATTTTGCTGCCTCTTCGACGCTGGCAGGCTCAAACAGTTCGAATGAATGCATTACGTCAGTCATTTATCTGTCTCCTTTCCGCCAGTTACTGGCAATTGGTTTGCAGAGGTTTATGCGATTGAGGCCGTTTAGAGGCAACATTCACAATCATGTCTGCAACAACTGGGACCCGATTAAACATGTGCCCACCAAGTGCTTCCGAGATTGCACTCAGGTACGCAGAAGAAGCCGAACCCTGTATTGGTTCGCCAACACCCTTGGCGCCAACAGGGTTTTGGGGGTCATTGGCCCCCTCTACCGCCATGGAACCAAGTTGGCTCGGTATATCAAGGTATGTAGGCGGTTTGGCCTGGTATAGATTTTTGGCGTTGGGGCGCCCGTAGGCGGGGTCGTAAACCAAGCGCTCTGTAGCTGCGAGACCAAACCCCATTACCGCGGCACCCCGAATTTGTGCGTCCAGTCCCTGAGGGTGAAGAACCTGTCCGACATCGGCAACACCCATATAATCAAGAATATCGACCTTACCCGTCTCCGGATCCAGTTCTATTTCTATAAAGGCAGCTGCTAGAGCAGGAACGACACCTTTCTTGGGAATGATATCTTTCGCTGCCGCCACGAGACCTGTTCCAACTATCTTTTTAGCAGCCAGTTTAGTTAGACCTTTCAGATTTTTGTCTAATACATGCCCATCGTATTTACCCTTGAGTTCAATTGCTTTTTTCGCTGCCTGGGCAAATGTAATGGATTGACCACCATTTTTGGCGACAACCCTCTCTTTATCAAGTTTGTAGTCGTCCGCCTTACCGCCTAATATAATTGCGCCAATCTCAAGCAATTTTTGCTTGGCGGCCATTCCGGCGGCGTAATTAGTTCGGGTCATGGTAAACGACGTGTTTGAACCGAATTGTCCGATATTGAAGGGCATTGCCGTGACGCCCCCACCTCGTTCAATTACTGTATTTTTCCAGTCGTAACCGAGAACTTCAGCTGCAACACGCGATGTTGCCGCGTAGGAATAGGTTCCAAGGTTACCGACACCAGTATGAATGTGTAGTTTTCCATCAGGGGTAATTCTGACCATGCCGTCCCAGCCGTTGTAGCCAGCTGCGTGATAGGCTTGCCCTATTCCGATCGCACGAATTTTCCCGTTAGCCTGTTTTCCTGAGTTTTTAATTCTTTCCTTATATTTGAATTTTACAGCTGCCTGTTCGAGCCCCTCTTTAAGATATGCACTGGTGAGAGGAGCCTGCTTGGCACCGATTTTACCGTTTTGTCCGCCGCCGGGTGCGTTTGCTAAACGAATATCCAGACGGTCTATCTTCAATTGTCTTGCGGCCTTGTCGAGGATTGGTTCCAGGATATTCGCTGTCTGATTTTCGCCTGGTCCGCGTTGTGCACCTTTTGGTGGCGTGTTGGTCAGGACAGGGACCCCACGGAAACGCATAGCTTCAGGCTGCAGGATCACCGAAGCAGCCCCACCAAAGTTCATGAAGTCCCAAAATCCTGTGGTAGAACCGTTATCCTGTACGACGTAACTGTCTAGTGCAACTACCCGCCCCTTATCACTAAATCCTATTTTTACCCAGCCCTGAAATCCAGCACGGGCAGAGCCATTATAGTATTCATCCGAACGGCTCACCCGCATCATTACGGGTCGTCCGTTCAGCTTTTTTGACATTAGGGCCGGCAAAGCCATCAGAGGGTATGAGTAAGCTTTGCCGCCAAAACCCCCGCCACAGAACTCGGTCACGAGGCTTAATTTTGTTGGACTGATGCCTATGTATTTTGCAAGGCTTGGCACCGCAAATGACGATGATTGGGAAGAACCCCAAACGTGACACTTGCCGTTAGACCAGTAAGCGGCAGCCGATCGTGGCTCCAACGCATGATGAGCATTGGCAGCGCTGACAAATGATTCCTCTAGGACAACCTCTGCCTTTTTGAAGCCGGCATCAAGGTCTCCGAATGACCAGCCGAATGCCTCTTTACCTGTGGGCATTCGGTTTTCACCGGCGAGAGCAAAATCCTTTCCGTTCCATTTTATTTCCTGGAGCTTGATTTTCCGTCGGTTGGCAACGTTACCTCCCTTATTAGCATTTGGGCCACCTGGCTTGAGACTATCAAGGGGGTCAATACAAAAGGGTAGGGGTTTGAGGTCAACTTTTACGGCCTCGATGGCGTCTTCTGCCTGCTGTTCTGTTTTTGCAGCTACTGCGAGGATTGGTTGCCCTACAAATACCGGGTATGATGTAAGAATTGCATGTCCGGCATCCTTGGGTTGTTTAACTTCTGAGGGAAGTAAGACACCTACCACACCCGGCATTTTCTTTGCCTTGCTCACATCTATAGATTTCACTTCGGCGTGGGGCATTGGAGAGGGATAGGTTTTTATAAAAACCATGCCGTCGGCCCTGAAGTCTTCGGCATATTTTGCTTTCCCGGTTACCTTTGCGTGGATGTCTGGCGGGGTAAAATCTTTACCTATTAAACTAAAAGCCATTTTTATGCCCTCCCTGCGGCGCGCATCACGCCTTTAAGATAATGATCGTAGGCGCCGCAACGGCAAAGGTTGCCCGATAGAGCGCGCCGAGCCTCGTCTTCGGTCGGCTTCGGATTTTTCTTAAGAAGACCTACTGCTGCAACGACCTGGCCAGGTGTGCAGAACCCGCATTGCGGTCCTAACTCATCAATAAAGGCCTGCTGAACGGGGTGGAGTGTCCCATCCGGTGCGGCCACCCCTTCCACTGTTGTAATTCTTTGTCCACGAACCTGGTGGGTTAGGGTTGAACAAGAATAAATACTAGTATTGTCGGCTAAAACGGTGCAGGCCCCGCATTCGGCACGATTGCAACCAATCTTGGTGCCGGTTAAACCTAATCGATACCGGATAGTGTGGGCGAGTGTTTCATTGGGTGCCACGTCAACCCGTCGATTTCTTCCATTTAAGTTCAATGTGACAAGGCGTTCCACACCGCGAACCGCCGCTCGGGCTTCCGAAGAATTACCAGCCCAAAGGTAGGATGCAGATGATACCGCTACCCCCGAGCATACCACGCCACGCAAAAATTCTCGTCGCGATGTCGTTTGATTTTGCCATGTTTCCAATGGAAGGTCTGGCATGTTTCCAGCTACTTCCTGAGTAGCCGGAACCCAGTCAAAATCATCTGCTGGGTCTGGTGGAAAAGCAAATTGTTCTTCGTCGACCAAATCTTCTTTCCAGTTCTCTGACATTCTCGCACCCCTGTGGTTTTGGACCCCTAATTGTTCGAACTTAGAAGGTTACAATTTCATTATGAAGATATTACAGAAAAAACCTTTAGGTGTGTAAAGAAACCTTAAGAAATATGTGGATAACTTTTTTTGGGTTTTGCGACCAAACAGAGATGGAAACCGCGCTCTTTCTGGTTTAAATAATGGTGGGAGCGCCCGTAGCTCAGCTGGATAGAGCATCGGCCTTCTAAGCCGAATGTCGCAGGTTCGAGTCCTGCCGGGCGCGCCATTAAAATCGAAAGAAGGAGAGATCTCTTATCATGCTCATTACCGCCAATAATATTTCTATAAATTATGAGATCGTTGGACCCGAAGAAGCTCCGGTGCTCGTGTTTAGTAATTCTTTGGCGACATCGTTTGAGATGTGGAACAATCAGGTAGAAATATTAAAGAAGGAATTTCGCATTTTACGATACGATAATAGAGGGCACGGCGGCACTCCAGTTCCCGATATACGAGGTTCCTACAGCATTGAATTGTTAGGACGGGATGTTTTGGGTCTTCTTGATAGTTTAAATCTTGAAAAGGTCTCATTTTGTGGCTTGTCAAAGGGAGGGATGGTAGGGCAGTGGTTGGGTATTAACGCCCCCGAGCGCCTCAATAAGCTGGTGTTGTCAAACACAGCTTCTTACTTCCCTAACAAAGAAATGTGGAGAGAGAGAATTGACATGGCAACCAACGACGGTATCCCAGCCATTGCAGAGGCATCTATTGGGCGCTGGTTTACACCGGGATATTTGGAGCGGTCCGATAAAACAGCCACTGTAGAATTTGTTCGCAATTTTATTTTAGAGACTACCAAAGAGGGTTATCTGGCTTCTAGTATTGCCATTCGTGATATGGACTTTCGGAGAGAGCTACCACAAATTAGTGTGCCAACAATGGTGATAATTGGAGAAAAAGACCCAGCAACTATTCCGGAATATGGAGAGCTGATCGTATCCAAAATACCAGGGGCGAAGAAATTTGTTGTGCCTGACGCAGCCCATCTTTCAAATATAGAACAGCCGACGCTATACACCGATGCCTTGAAAGAATTTCTCGAAGCCTAAAGTTCTCAGGGGCAGCAGTATTTTGTGTTATTGGCAGACAGGGCCCAACTTGAAGTTCGGGTTGAGAACCAATTCGTATTCATCCCGCCGAGAATACCCTGCGTAGAACGGATCCTTAGGTTTTTTTCTAAGGATAGAGTGTCCTAATTTTAGCGATAGGTGTCTTAGCCTGGCATCCTCTTGTGATGTAAGTGCTCCTTTGCGAAGGAGATTGGTTAATTCCCGTTTGTCGGGGTCACAAACAATGGGAGCCGTCTGGATAATTATCGGGCGCTCCTTCTCGCAAGCCGTTAGAAAAATAATTACTCCTAAGGTAAAAAAGATTTTAAGCATATGTTTTTAAACCCTGAGTATAATTCATGTCGAT
>CAZCKO010000054.1:4067-17466 GCA_964499275.1 uncultured Rhodospirillaceae bacterium | reverse complement strand
TGCCCAGGAGAAGACTCGAACTTCCACGGCCTATCGGCCACAGGTACCTGAAACCTGCGCGTCTACCAGTTCCGCCACCTGGGCATCAGTTAGGAGTGCGTAGGCCAAAGGTTTAGGTCCTGTCAACAAATTTAAGCTTTTCGTAATAAGACTTTGGTATCTCGTACATCAAGGCTATATAAAGGTAAATAAATTAAAATGTTAATCTGATGCTCTTTGTTTTGCCGTAGTCCGTGGGGAAAAAATAGTGAAGCACAATGTGGTTACAATTTTTGGTGGTGCCGGTTTTATAGGTAGGTACATTGTACGTTCTTTAGCAAAGCAAGGACCACAAATAAGAATTGTATGCCGCCGGCCTGAGGAGGGCTTACGCTGTAAACCGATGGGTGATGTTGGACAAATTGTTTCAGTTGCCGCCAACATTCGTAATAAATCATCAGTTGCCGCTGCCATTGATGGTAGCGATGTGGTGATTAATCTCGTTGGAGTTTTGTTTAAACGTGGTTTGCAAAACTTTAACACAATACATATCGAGGGGGCACGGACCTTAGCACAAGAGGCGACAAATTCTGGGGTTAAAAGGTTTATCCATTTGTCTGCAATAGGCGCCGATATTAATTCATCTTCAGAATATGCAAGAAGTAAAGGGTATGGCGAAAAAGAGATCTTTGAGGCCTACCCTGACGCTACCGTTTTGCGGCCATCGCTCGTTTTTGGCCCAGAAGATGATTTTTTTAATCGGTTTGCTGCATTAGCAAGACTACTACCGGCAATACCGGTGGTAGGTCCAAAAACAAAATTTCAGCCAGTCTACGTTGGTGATATTGCGAAAGCGGTAGTTGCTTGTTTGAACGACAAAGTCACGGTTGGCTCCTGTTATGAGCTTGGCGGTCCGGCAATCCATACATTTCATGAGTTAATGGAAGTTATGTTAAACGAAATTGGTAGGAAGCGTATACTCATTCCTACTCCATTCTGGGCCGCCTCTATCAAAGCATTATTTCTAGAACATTTGCGAATCCCATTTTTCCTTCCAAAGCCCATGTTGACGCGTGATCAAGTTCAGTTACTTAAATTTGACAACGTTGTTGGAGCAAATTCTTTGTGTATTCAGGACTTGGGGATTGTACCTACTCCGCTCCAAGCGGTTTTGCCTAATTACTTAAAACGTTACCGGCTTGCTAAGTATAAAGCCCGTACGGCACAGACTAGTTAATCTTTGCGCTTGTTAGGATAATAAAAATAAAATCAAGAAACCTAAGGCAATCCTGTACACCACGAACGGTGTAAAACTACGACGTTTTAACCAACTCATCATCATGGAGATGGCAAGGAGAGCCGTTATAAAAGCTATAATAGTTCCTAAAAAGACGTTTAGTATAATTTCTGAAACCCCAGTTTGGATAACGTCCATGGTCAACACGAAGCCAGCACCAGCTATAGCCGGTATAGACAAAAGTAAAGAAATTCGTGCTGCGTCACTTCGCTCGTAGCCCAATAAACGAGCCATAGTGATAGTTGTGCCTGCGCGACTTGCCCCAGGAATAATTGCGAAGGCCTGAGCGATACCAATAAGCAAAGCGTCGCAAACCGTTAAACTTTGTGTTTGCTTAATTTTGGGGCCAAAACGATCGGATACATAAAGGAGGATGCCTCCAATAATAAAGGCCCAGCCAATAACATACGGTATTCGTATTCCGTCTCCAATTAAAATTTTTACAGCAATGCCGGCAATAAAGACCGGGATACTTGCAATTAGTATTAAGCCGGCCAGTTTTGTGTCCTCGTCAAACTTACCTATTAAGATTTTTCCTAAGCCACGTAGGATCATCAAAGTTTCCCGCCTTAAATAAAGGATTACAGCACCTAAAGTGCCCATGTGCACCGCAACATCTAAAGCGAGTCCTTGGTCTTCCCATCCTAGGACTAGTGGCACAAAAACAAGATGGCCCGACGAACTTATTGGTAAAAATTCGGTTAATCCTTGAAAAATTGCGAGAACCGTCATCTGCGTCGGGGTCAAAATTATTTTTCCTTAAAAATTTTAAAACAACATATACCGCTAACAATGCTTGTGGAAACACCATTAAATAGTCCTAAATCGGACCTAAATATTGTTAAATTTATCCTGGTTTCGATTTAATTGAAAAGTTACCCTCAAATTTTTGTGAAATTTAGGTAATAAATATTGACCTATATTAGATTTTTTGCTCGCTATCCAATAAGTTTTGGCCTATATACTTACCCTCTTATGAGTTTTACAGGGTATTAAATTAAGAGCCGAAGGATCCCGTCGCGTTTCATAGAACGAATTTGCGATGGGGGACGGCGGAGGTCAGACAAGGTTATGCTTAAATTTACAGATGTCGACAGACAAACACCAGAAAAACGGCCTTCAGAGGAACGTCAGTTGGACTTTGAAGAAATTTATCGCCGTTTTAAAGTTGATCAAGCTGAAGAACAAGCTAGTCGATGCTCGCAATGCGGTATTCCCTTTTGTCAGGTCCATTGTCCACTTCATAATAATATACCAGATTGGTTGATGCTCACAGCACAAGACCGTTTGGAAGAAGCTTATGAGCTTTCTTCAGCAACCAATACTTTTCCTGAAATTTGTGGTCGAATTTGTCCCCAGGACCGTCTTTGTGAAGGAAATTGTGTGATTGAGCAGGCTGGTCACGGCACTGTAACCATTGGAGCGGTTGAAAGCCACGTGACAGAGACAGCCTTTGAAAACGGTTGGGTAAAACCACCAAAACCAACTCGGGATATTCAACAGTCTATTGGTATAATTGGTGCTGGTCCCGCTGCATTGGCAGCTGCAGATGTTTTGCGTCGGAAAGGTTATCAGGTAGATATTTATGATCGTTATGATCGTGCGGGCGGCCTACTTGTTTACGGAATACCAAATTTTAAACTGGATAAATCAATTGTCTCGAGGCGTGTCAGCCTTCTTGAGGAAGCAGGGGTTAAGATTCATTACAATGCTGATATCGGTCAAGATATAAACTTTCAGGAAATTCGGGATCGTCACGATGCTGTTTTGATAGCCACCGGGGTTTATAAAGCGCGTGATATTCAGGTTCCCGGGATAGGCCTCCGTAACATTGTCCCGGCCCTTGATTTTCTTATCTCATCAAATCGCAAAAGTTTAGGTGAAAGTGTCCCGGAATTTGAGAATGGTACCCTCAATGCTTCTGGGAAGCGGGTGGTTGTTCTCGGTGCTGGTGATACTGCCATGGATTGTGTGAGGACGGCCGTTCGTCAGCAGGCTACCTCAGTGACCTGTCTATATCGTCGTGATAAAGCTAATATGCCAGGATCTCGTCGAGAAGTTCAATATGCGGAAGAGGAGGGTGTTCAATTTACGTTTCACGCACAACCAGAGGCTTTCCTTGGTGATGGGGCAGTCTCCTCGGTGCGTGCGGCACGTATCCACTTGGGTGTGGCTGACGCGTCGGGGCGTCAGACGCCTGAAATCATTGAGGGCTCAAGTTTTAATGTTGATAGCGATTTAATTATTAAAGCTTTGGGTTTTGATCCTGAAGACCTTCCAAAAATGTTTGATGTTCCGGAGTTGGGGGTCACTCGATGGGGCACCCTAAAAATCAATTTCCGAAATAAAATGACCAACCTTGATGGTGTTTTTGCTGCCGGTGATATAGTTCGTGGTGCTTCGTTAGTTGTTTGGGCGATTCGAGATGGGCGCGATGCGGCAGCTTCGATGGATAACTACCTGAAAGCACGGCGTCCTATGGATACAGAGGCCGCAGCATGACTTTTAAAAAAAATAATCCGGGGGAATGGCAAATAGCACAATGGAATTCCAACAAAGAAAGGCTGTGCCGTATTGGCCTGTATGACCCCGCCCATGAACATGATGCTTGCGGTGTTGGAATGGTGGTATCTATTGATGGTAAAAGGCGTAGAGAAGTTGTCGAAGCTGGTATTTCTGCATTAAAGGCTCTTTGGCACCGTGGAGCTGTAGATGCTGACGGTAAAACCGGGGATGGCGCAGGAATCCATGTCGAAATACCACAAGATTTTTTCCACGAGCATACAATTCGTACCGGTCACACGCCAGGTCCAGGTCCGATAGCAGTAGGGATGATATTTTTGCCGCGCACTGATCTAGCCGGGCAGGAACGTTGTCGTAGCATAGTCGAAGCTCAAATATTGCAGTTTGGGTATTCAATCTATGGCTGGCGGCAGGTGCCACTCAATGTAGAAGTAATTGGTGAGAAGGCAAATGCTACTCGCCCCGAAATAGAGCAGATTATGATTGCCAGTCAATCAGGAAAATCTGATGAAAATTTCGAACGCGATTTATATGTAATTAGGCGGCGGATAGAAAATCAGGTTATCCAGGAAAATATACCTGATTTTTACATCTGTTCACTAAGTTGCCGGTCAGTAATTTATAAGGGAATGTTTTTAGCCGAGCAGGTTACGGAATTTTATCCCGACCTTTTAGACGAACGATTTGAGTCCCGTTTCGCAATTTATCATCAACGCTACTCTACAAACACTTTTCCGACATGGAAACTAGCACAGCCATTTCGGATGTTGGCGCATAATGGCGAAATCAATACTTTATCTGGAAATGTTAATTGGATGAAAAGTCATGAGACTCGCTTGGAATCAAATCTTTTTGGAGATTCCATAGAAGATATCAAACCAGTCATCCAACCTGGAAGCTCCGATTCAGCCGCTCTAGATGCAGCCTACGAACTTTTGGCACGTGGTGGCCGGTCCGCGCCATTAGTTAAATTGATGATGATTCCAGATGCTTGGTCCGCCAAACCAAACATTCCAGAAGATCACGCTGCATTTTTCAATTATTGCAATTGTGTAATTGAGCCATGGGATGGTCCCGCTGCGATCTGTGCAACTGATGGTAAATGGGTGGTTGCCGGAATGGATCGTAATGGCCTACGACCATTAAGATATTCGCTTCGTGAAGATGGTCTTTTGGTGGTTGGTTCCGAAACTGGCATGGTAGCAATGGACGAATCTAAAATTATCGAGAAAGGTCGGGTTGGTCCCGGTCAGACGATTGCGGTTCAACTTGATGAAGGCCGTTTTTATCACGATCAAGAACTACGTGAATTGCTAACTGCAGAAGCGCCATTTAAAGAATGGATCAATAACATTACACAATTGGATAAAGTTATTAGATCTGAAATTGACGAAACTGCCGAGTTTGATAGAGGCGAATTGCGCCGCCGCCAACTCTGTGCAGGCCACACCCTTGAAGAATTGGAGCTACTAGTCCAACCAATGGTTGAGGATGCAAAAGAAGCAACGGGCTCAATGGGTGATGATACTCCGATTGCAGTTCTTTCTGAGCATTATCGTGGGCTTCATCACTTCTTTCGACAGTCCTTTAGCCAGGTAACAAATCCCCCTATCGATAGTCTTAGAGAGTATCGAGTAATGACCCTTAACACGAGACTGGGTAACCTTGGCAACATACTTGGTATGGATTCAAGTCAGACCAAACTGATGCAACTTAGCTCACCTGTTCTTACTAATACGGAGTTTGATGCTCTAACTACGCATATGGGTGATACTGCATTTGAGATCGACTGCACTTTTAATGCGAATGGCGGAGAGAACGCGCTGCGAGATGCCATGGATCGAATTTGTAGTGAAGCGGAGAATGCAGTGCGTGGGGGGGCTGTACACGTTATTTTATCCGATAAATCTCTCAATGTGGAAAAAACACCTATCCCAATGATCCTGGCAACAAGTGGGGTACATAGCCATTTAATTCGAGAGTCTTTAAGGACATTTACCTCTATCAATGTACGTTCTGCAGAATGTCTGGATACACATTATTTTGCTGTTTTGATTGGGGTAGGAGCAACCACAGTTAACGCTTATTTGACGCAAGAAGCGATAGCAGATCGGCATCGTAGAGGATTATTTGGCGAACTTTCATTGACGGAGTGTGTTCGACGATATTGCGAAGCTGTAAATCAGGGTCTCCTTAAAATTATGTCTAAAATGGGGATTTCGGTTATTTCTTCTTATAGAGGTGCTCATAAGTTTGAAGTAATTGGTCTCAGCCGCACTCTAGTCTCAGAGTATTTTCCCGGTATGACTTCTCGAATTTCAGGGATTGGTCTCTCGGGCATTCAACACAACGCTATCCGGTTGCATCGGAAAGCATTTTCCGGGGAAGTTACGACTCTACCCATTGGTGGATTATATAGATATCGTAAAACCGGCGAAGCTCATGCATTCCAAGGTGAGATAATACATATGTTACAGCATGCTTGTAACAATGACTCATATGCGGGGTTTAAAAAATATTCCGAAGCTGTTCAGCGACAATCTCCTATAAGTTTACGCGACCTTATGGAATTTTCGCCAAGTGGTGAGAGTGTGGATTTAGAAGAAGTGGGGTCAATTACGGAGTTGCGTAAACGTTTAGTGGCTCCGGGCATCTCCCTTGGAGCTCTTGGTCCCGAAGCACATTCGACATTGTCAATAGCGATGAACCGGATAGGGGCCAAGTCAGATTCTGGTGAAGGGGGGGAAGACCCCGCCCGTTTTAACCCACAACCTAACGGCGATAATGCATCTTCCGCAATCAAACAGATAGCGTCTGGTCGCTTTGGGGTTACGGCCGAATATCTAAATAATTGTCGGGAAATAGAAATTAAAATAGCGCAAGGTGCAAAACCAGGTGAAGGCGGTCAATTGCCCGGGGTGAAGGTGTCCTCGATGATTGCGCGGTTGAGGCATTCAACTCCAGGTGTGACACTAATATCGCCACCGCCTCATCACGATATTTATTCGATAGAAGACCTGTCACAGTTAATCTACGACTTAAAGCAAATAAACCCGGATGCTCAGGTTTGCGTCAAACTTGTTGCCCAATCAGGTATTGGCACCATCGCAGCGGGCGTGGCTAAGGCAAAGGCGGACGTAATATTGGTGTCCGGGCATTCGGGTGGTACCGGTGCAAGCCCTCAGACATCAATTAAATATGCCGGGCTCCCTTGGGAGATGGGCCTAGCGGAAGTTCACCAGGTCCTTACTCTTAATGGTTTGCGTGATAACGTACTATTACGAGCAGATGGTGGGATAAAGATTGGTCGCGATGTCGTTATAGCTGCACTTCTTGGTGCGGATGAATTTGGAATTGGGACAATGTCGCTTGTTGCCATGGGTTGTATTATGGTGCGTCAGTGTCATTCTAATACCTGCCCGGTTGGGGTTTGTACGCAAGATGATACGTTGCGTAAGAAATTCACTGGAACTCCCGAAAAAGTAGTCAATTTGTTCAGTTTCATTGCTGAGGAAGTCAGAGAAATATTGGCTTTTCTCGGTTGCCGAACACTTGATGAGATTGTTGGTCGCACTGATTTGTTAATGCAAGTTCGTCGGGGAAATCCACATCTTGATGATCTCGATCTTAACCCTCTTTTGGTGCAAGCAGATCCAGGTGGGGTAAATCGCTCCGAGACGCGCGGTATGCGCAATGAAGTTCCCGATTCACTTGATGCCCAAATGATTAAGGATGCGGCGCCGGCACTGGAGGGCGGGGAGAAAATGCAGCTTGCATATAATATTCGTAATACTCAGCGGGCTATTGGTACACGGATTTCATCAGCCATTACGCGACGTTTTGGTATGACGGGGTTACAACCCGGGCATATCACAGTTCGTTTGCGTGGCTCAGCTGGTCAGTCACTGGGCGCTTTTGCTGTTCAGGGCTTAAAACTTCAGGTTCTGGGTGACGCTAATGACTATGTAGGAAAGGGCCTCTCAGGGGGTACCATAAGCGTGAAACCTGTGACAGCAAGTCCTTTGGTGACAAATGAAAATACTATTATAGGAAATACGGTTTTGTATGGTGCAACTGCTGGGCAGTTATTTGCTGCAGGACAAACTGGTGAGCGGTTTGCGGTAAGAAACTCTGGGGCGGATGCGGTAGTTGAAGGATGCGGAGCAAATGGTTGCGAATATATGACCGGAGGAACAATAGCTATTTTGGGTCCTGTTGGTGATAATTTTGCGGCGGGTATGACGGGCGGTATGGCTTTCGTTTATGACACCGATGCCAGTCTTACTGGGAATATTAATCCAGATACGGTTTTTCATTATCGCATTCAAGTGCCCCACTGGGAGGAAGTTCTGCGGGGACTGGTTACCGAACACTGGCGCGAAACCCAATCCCGATTTGCAGAGCGGTTGCTAGTTGATTGGGAGAGAGAATTGGCACGTTTTTGGCAAGTTGTACCAAAAGAGATGGTAGATAAGCTCCCGCATCCAGTACAAAAGCAATCGGAGGGTATGAACCGGTCCGCTTGAGTGCTTAAGTACTAGGCGGAATGTGTATCAGGCTTCCCTTTTATACTGCAGTTGGTATAAGTTTAAGGCCGCGATGATTGTTATTGGTTTCGCCAGTCTCTAAATTAAAACGATTTTGAGCATAGCCACCGGGACGTTGGCTTCGTACGGTGATAGCAACTGACCTTTCTCCCATACCCCATTCCGAATGAGGCACCCAAGGAGGTACAATGTCCACGTGACCGGTGGGAGCCTCGCTTTGGGCCAGGAGTTTCAGTTCAGCTTTTCCCAAAGTACTCCCGTCGTCTAATCGTTTATAGACATGCGTACGTTCTTCCCCATCAAGCACGCCATATATAGTCCAGGTATGAGCGTGATCGTGCACATTTGCTCGGTGTTTAGGTTGTCGGATTAAAGCTCCAACAAAAAACTTATAGTCAATGTCATGGTGTAATTCGAGTTCAACTCCGCGTTTAGCAGGCCAATCTCTGGATTTTGTACGCATTTTGTCGTCGGCACAGAGTATTCGCAGTATTCTGCGGACTCCTTCCCAATGCTCGGTTTCAGGGCGTTCCTTAGAAAAATGGTTCCGAAGATTTTCTATAAAAGTTCCAAAAGCTGGTACGGAGTAATTTGGCATTTTAACTTTTCCTAATTTAACTATCTAGCACCGAAGAATGAAAAAGTTCTTCCATGGGAACGGGTGCATCTAGCAGTGTTTGATCAACTAGATACTTCATAAACCGTTTAACACTATCTTTGTTTGCCATCAGTCCCGTCGGCCATGGGTCACGACCGAAGATCTTTCGCTCCTCTTCGAACGCGTTTCTGGCAAAAGCCATTTCTGAATAACCTGGGTCATCATAGAATTCCGCTGTTTGCTTTTTTGCATCCTCCCACATCACCATTAAGGCCTTTGGTAGGTTAGGATATGTATCTGCAAGTTCTTTTTTGAAGACGAGCAAATGCATGATAGGGTAATCCCCATATTTATGGAAATATCGGCCGCACTCTTTTCGAATATCAGGCCACAAACGATGAACGGATCCGTCTCGTAAACCCTGGAGCACCTTTGGTGGCGGATGTGGGTGAATCATCATTGCAAATTCGCCTGATATAAGCCGTTCCGGTGCGCTGGGTTCATCAATAATTGTCAAATTAGCCTCCAATTGCCCCCGAAAAGGGACAAGTTCAGGGCTCATTGTATGCCATTTGAGTTCCCGCCAAGGGAGACCATATTCAAAGTAGAGATCCCCTTTGGCTAAAACAGACATAGTGGTTTGGAAACTGCGGCAACATACATTTTTACCAATTAGGTCCGTTGGTTTAGAAATATTTGCTGCGGAACTGATGAAAATATGATTTTGACTGAATAGGCGGCGTGGAAAAACCGGAGCCGCACTGTATGGCATCGATGTTTCCTTAGACGTCAGATATGAAGATACAGACATTTCGCAAATATCAAACTCTTCGTCTTCGTAGAAACGCCTATGCCGATCAATGCCTTCTTGCCTAGGGGGCGCCATCCCTACTTCCAGCGCCTTAATTTTGAAGTCTTTGGGTTGTTTGACCATATCCATAAAAAATGGAATGTGGCGGTCATAACGTTCAAGGGCCAATGTGAGCTCGGGGGTCATGTTAATTGCCAGTTGAGAAAATTATGCTTCTTCGAAATAACATGCTATGCCGGGTATTGATTTTTCGCAACGGTAACACTGTCATTGAATGATTTGATCGTTTAGACTTTATAATATGCGTGTTTTATATCATCTCTGGTTATCGCCGTTCTGCCGTAAGGTTAGAATTGTACTTTCGGAAAAGGGGATTGATGCGGAGCTGAAGACTGAAAATTTGTGGGATAGACGTTCTGAATTTTTAGCTCTTAATCCAGCGGGAGATGTTCCGGTTTTAGTAGAGGAAAACGGTCACGCAATATGCGACTCCGCAGCCATTTGTGAATATCTTGAGGAAGTTGCCCCAAAGCCTAATTTGTTTCCTGCTCCGCCTTTGGAACGTGCCGAAGTGCGAAGATTGGTATCTTGGTTTGATCGTAAGTTTAATGAGGAGGTTAGCGAAAATTTAGTTGGTGAGAAAATAATGAAACGCTTTTTGCGACGGGGAGCACCAGATGGTGCCGCTATTCGGGCGGGCAAGAAAAATTTGGATTATCATCTGAAATATATAGCTTGGTTATGTGAACGACGAAACTGGCTAGCCGGTAAAGATATGTCCTTAGCAGATATCGCCGCAGCAGCCCATCTTTCATGCTTGGATTATTTAGGTGATGTACCCTGGGAAGAACATGAAGGCGCAAAAGAGTGGTATGTTCGTATGAAATCTCGACCATCGATGCGCCCTATTCTTGCCGATCATCTGCCGGGTGAGCCTCCACCTAAACACTACGCAGATTTGGATTTTTAATTATCACTTATTTTCTAGTGACCTAATAAAGATAGAATATCCAGCAAGACCTGATCCTAGGGTCAAGGACCATAATCAGCTCGGCACGAATACACCTTTCCCTGTTTTCTGTTCATTCAGAAGCTTATAAGCTTCGTCAGCTTGCTCAAGTCTAAATTGATGTGTGAAGATGCTGTCGACATCAATTTCACGATCCGAGACAAAACGTGCGCAGTCTGCTTGGCCATTTTTTGAGAAAGTCCAGTGGCCAACAAGTGATACCTGTCGAAAGGTAAGATCAGGTCCGACTTCCACGGTTAGTTCTCCGCCGCTGGCAATGAAACACGCTGTACCCCATTTTCGTGTTCCCTTTACTGCGGAGGTGCGTGCTTGTTTAACGCCAGCTGTTTCTATTGTCTTATGGGCACCTTCACCGTGGGTGAGGTCGCGGATTGCTTCCACGGGGTCTATTGCTGTTGGATCAATTGCAGAATACGCGCCCTTTTCCAACGCTAAGACTCTACGTTCCGGTGAGGTTTCTATGGCAATGACACGGGCACCCATCTCGGCACCAAACTGGGTCGTTGATAAGCCAACTGGACCTTGTCCAAAGACAGCAAGGGTCTCGTCCCCCTCAAGTCCAATCCTTTTGAGCGCTCCATAAGCAGTACCAGTGCCACAGGAAATAGCGGCTCCCGTCATAAATGATAGGTCGTCCGGTAGAGGTACTAATGTATGTGATGCTACAGACATAAAACGCGCATGGGCACCATGACCCTGTCCAGAGCCATATACGGTTGGTCCTATATCACAAAGTTGTGACCAACCTGATTTACAATGTCGACAATTACCGCAACCATCATAATGGTGGACCATCACCCGCATACCAATTTTGGCTTCAGTTTCAGAAACATGCTCGCCAAGTTCCACCACAACCCCGCACGGCTCGTGACCCGCAATGAAATGTTCTGTACCTGTAAAAGTACGCCGATAAGCGTGTAAATCAGTACCACACATACCGGAGGCTTTTATCTCGAGCACCACATCACGAGGTCCCGGAACAGGGTCGGGGAATTCTCTCAACTCAACTTGATGGTCTCCTAAGAAGGTAATGCCTCTCATAATTTGATCTCCCTCTATACTTTTACGTGGCCCAAAGCCTTTTTTGTCTACGCCTAACTAGTCGATAAAATATTAAGTGATAATATTCTAGTGTTTTGTTTCAATAGCTGCCGATATTTTCGTTTACTATTCCTCCAATGAAGGGCCAAGAATATAATTATGAACATGCTACAAAGATTATTTACATTTGCTATAAATACATAGGGTCAACGGGAATATAATTTTATTCGCCAATTTTGGGTTAACTTGTCAAACCATGTTTCATCTTTTTTGCTTTGGTTTTGGTTTTTCCGCACGGCATTTAGCAGGTCACTTGAGTAAAAAGGGATGGAAGATTTCTGCGACAGTGCGCTCAAAAGAAAAATGTAAGGCGTTAAAGGCTAAGAATATTGATTGTCAGGTCTTTGATGGTTTAGCCCCCCTTGAGAATTTGGGCAATTTAAGGAGTGCAACCCATGTTTTGTTGTCTGTGCCACCCGGCGAGGATGGTGATCCGGTCTACAATATTCATTATGATGATTTGACCACTATAAACCATTGTATCTGGGTCGGGTACTTATCAACGATCGGTGTTTATGGCGATACTGGTGGCACATTAGTTGATGAAACAGCGCCCTTACTTGCTAAAACCACTCGGGGGTTGCGCCGTATTAGATCGGAAGGCCTCTGGCTTCGTCTCAGTAAGAAATATGAATTACCTATACACATATTTCGGTTGGCGGGCATATATGGAGCTGGCCGTAGTGCAATTGATCAGGTTCGAAAAGGGGAAGCTCGACGTATAATTAAACAAGGACATTTGTTTTCTAGGATACATGTCGAAGATATTGCTGCGGTTATAGAGTCATCTATGGATAAACCACGTCCCGGCGCTATTTATAATGTTTGTGATGATGAACCAGCGATGAACTCCGATGTTGTAAAATATGCTGCTTTTCTGATGAACGCTAAGTTACCCCCAGCTATCCCTTTTAATGACGCGTCCTTGAGTGAGATGGTTCGTAGTTTTTACTCAGAACACCGACGAGTAGATAACTCTCTTATAAAATCCGAGCTTGGTATTAAATTCAAATATTCAAATTACCGTTTAGGGTTGAAAGCAATAAAATCCAATGAGATACTGTTTTAACTTGACATCCGATCTACGATGGAGAAGATTTTTTCTAAATCCTTTTCCCGTGATAAACGATGGTCACCATCTTTAATAAAGGTTAACGTGACATCGTTGGTTTGTATCGCTTTGGCAGCTTTAATCGCGTGCTCCCAAGGGACTGCATCGTCTTCTATCCCCTGAATAAGGTGCACAGGGCACCCGATGGGTAAAGATTTTTCCAGCAAAAGATTTTTTCGGGCATCTTCTATAAGTCGGAGCGTGATTGGGTATGGTTTATCCGCATATTCTGATGGTTGGTAGTATACTTTATCACGTAATAAAGTTTTTTTTACGTCGGGTGCAAACCGTTGCCACATAAGAAGCTCTGTAAAGTCTGGTGCTGCTGCAATTCCGATTAGACCACTGACACGCTCTGGGCGGGCGAGGGCTGCGATCATCATAATCCAGCCACCCATCGAT
>CAZCKO010000054.1:0-4057 GCA_964499275.1 uncultured Rhodospirillaceae bacterium | reverse complement strand
TAAGAGGGCCATCAGTTAGTTGATCGATAACACAAAGGGTATCGTCAGACCACTTTCTAATTGTACCGTCTATAAAATTTCCTGATGAGTGCCCATGTCCACTATAATCAAATCGCAAGTATGAACGACCTTGGTTTTTGCAATGTGTTTGAAGGGAGACGGCCTTAGTACCGTCCATATCAGACATATAGCCTCCGAGAAAAACAATATTTGGGCCTGCACCCTCGATTTTATGGTAGGCAATGGTAGAACCGTCATCACAATTTAAATATTTATGCATATTAGTCATTGCGCATCCTACTAATCTGGCGGTAAGTCAAAGTTATGAAATCTGCTTTAACACAATTTAACACTAACAATTCTATCGACAAGGCCGCTCCTGTTGTGATGCAGGTATTGCCTTCTCTTGTAACTGGCGGTGTAGAGAGAGGCACCGTCGATGTAACCCAAGCGTTGACCGACGCAGGGTGGCGAGCAATTGTTGTTTCAAAGGGAGGGCCCATGGTTCATGAGGTGAGCCGGGCTGGAGGTATACATATCGAGTTGCCAATAGGAAGAAAAAACCCTCTAACCGCTTATTTAAACGTTAATCGGTTGGTGAAGCTGATTGGAGAACACCAAGTTGATATTCTGCACGCACGCAGTCGTGTACCCGCTTGGTGTGCACTCGGTGCTGTTCGAAGGGCTGATGTAAAATTTATCACAACATTTCATGGTAATTATAATGCTGAAAATTCAATAAAAAGATTTTACAATTCTGTTATGGCTAAGGGTGATCGAGTAATTGCCATTTCAGATTTTATCAGTGATCAGGTCTGTCAGAGATATGGTGCGGATCCCAATAACGTCAGAGTAATCCCGCGTAGCGCAGACATTGAATTATTTAGCCCCGCTGCAGTGAGCCCAGAGCGTGTGATCCAATTATCAGAATCTTGGAGAATACCAGATGATGCGGTAGTTGTGATGTTGCCGGGCCGTTTGACTCGGTGGAAGGGTCATATGGTTATGCTAGAGGCTTTGGCTAGATTAAAAGATCATAAAAACTTACGTTGCATCATGGTTGGCGGGCATCAGGGTAAATCCGGGTACATACGTGAATTACGGAAAGCTATAACTCGGTTCGGTTTAGAATCTATAGTTCAATTGACGGGCGATTGCAGAGATATGCCCGCTGCTTTTATGTTAGCAGATGTAGTCGTTTCCGCATCAACGGACGCGGAAGCTTTCGGAAGGGTTATAGTTGAGGCACAAGCAATGGGCCGTCCTGTAATTGCGACTGATCATGGGGCCGCAAGGGAAATTATTACCCATGGTGAGAATGGTTGGCTGGTACCTCCGAACAACTCCGATATATTGGCAGACGTATTGGGCGTTGCCCTGAAGATTGATTCGAAGACCCGTAATTTTATTGCTCGGCGGAGTGTAGAAAATGTGCGCCAGAAGTATACCAAGCATTTGTTAGGGCAGAGAACTATGGAAGTTTATCGAGAAGTTCTATCGGGTTAATTATTATTATGATAGTTACCCCACATCGCAGGATTTTGGTGATCAAACTTGGTGCGCTTGGCGATATTGTTTTGTCCCTCGGCCCTTTTGCCGCTATTCGAGAAAATCATCCAGAAGCCTATATTGTCCTACTGACCACCCCATCATTTGAAAATTTTCTTGGATCAAGTGGGTATTTTGATGAAGTATGGACGGATATCAGACCCACTGTTTGGCAGGTTACTGAATGGTTAAAATTAAGATCCCGATTGCGTCAAGGGCAATTTACAAGAGTGTACGATTTACAGACTTCTGATCGAAGTGGCTGGTATTTTAGATTATTTGGTAGGACTGGTCGTCCGGAATGGTCAGGGGTCGTTCGAGGGTGTTCCAACCCTCATCGTAACCCGCGAAGAGACTTTATGCATTCGATTGAACGCCAGGAGGAACAACTAGCATTGGCTGGGATAAATTCGGTACCTGCGGCCGATTTATCTTGGGCAAATGGAGATATAAGCAGGTTTGGTCTTCAGGATGATTATGTACTTATAATTCCGGGAGGGGCATTACATAGGCCAGCCAAGCGCTGGCCGATCAAATGCTACGCAGAAATTGCCTGCAGAGTACTTGAAAATGGTTTTCAGCCTGTTGTGATTGGCACAAAATTAGAGACTGGGCTGGGTAAAGAAATAGAGGCAAAATGTCGAAAAGCGATAAGTCTTTGTGGTCAGACTGAGTTGACGGACTTAGCCTCCCTGGCACGTCATGCAATTTGTGCTGTTGGAAATGACACGGGTCCAATTCATATGGTTGCAGCCGCTGGTTGCCGCACTGTTGTATTGTTTTCGGCAGCTTCCGATCCAGCATTGACTGCACCGCGAGGACCTTCAATTGAAATATTGGGTCAAGAAAATTTGGCAAATCTTTCTTTGGAATCTGTTGCCGCCGCGTTAAGATTGGTTTAAACGGCTGATTATTAGGGTATTTGATTGACTTATTATTTTAACAATGGCGGTGATCGTCTTAATGAACGCTAAATGATTAGTACCTCATGAGTATTGCGAAAGATAGTGTGGAGGTTACACATTCTGCAAACGCGTCAATAGAAAAGGTTGCACTTACGCTTCCGGATGGCAGTGTTCGCAAGTTTGACGATCCTGTTTGTGGGTTGCAATTGGCGGCTGATATTGGCCCTGGCCTTGCCAAGGCAGCTATCGCCGTTGTGGTTGATGGCGAGGTGTGGGATTTAAATCGTGAAATAAATGCTAATGCAGAGGTAAGCATTGTTACACGAAAAGATGATCACGCACTCGAGTTGATCCGACATGATGCAGCCCATGTTATGGCGCAGGCGGTTCAAAAACTTTATCCCGGAACACAAGTAACAATAGGGCCTTCCATCGAAACTGGGTTTTATTATGATTTTGCCCGAGAGGAACCATTCACTCCTCAAGATCTTGAAAAAATCGAGAATTGTATGTCCGAAATCATTACCGCTGATGAACCGTTTGTGCGCGAGGTGTGGGATCGTGAAAAGGCAATTCAAACTTTTACCGATATGGGTGAAAAATACAAAGCAGAATTAATAAATGACCTGAACGCAGATGAAGAGATAACTATCTATCGTCAGGGAGATTGGTTTGATCTTTGTCGTGGTCCACATTTGCCGTCAACAGGACATATTGGGGAGGGGTTTAAACTTTTAAAACTTGCTGGTGCATATTGGAGAGGTGATGCTCGCAACGACATGTTGCAAAGAATTTACGGTACGGCGTGGCGTAATAAAAAAGAGTTAGAAGCTTTTTTGCATCAATTAGATGAAGCAGAGAAACGGGATCATCGGCGTTTGGGACGAGAAATGGACCTGTTCCATTTTCAAGAGGCCGCTATTGGCTCTGCTTTCTGGCACCCCAAGGGTTGGACCATGTACCGTGTGATTGAGAATTATATGCGTACTCGGCTTGATGAGGCAGGATATCAAGAAGTAAAAACCCCCACACTATTTGATCGAGTGTTGTGGGAAGAATCCGGACATTGGGAAAAATTTCGTGAACATATGTTTACAGCTGATACCGAGGACCAGCGCACATTAGCCGTTAAACCGATGAATTGTCCTGGCCATGTGCAAATTTTTCGACAAGGTATAAAAAGTTATAGAGATTTACCATTGCGAATGGCCGAGTTTGGCTCTTGTCATCGTTACGAACCATCTGGGGCTCTACATGGTTTAATGAGGGTCCGAGCATTTACCCAAGATGATGCACATATTTTCTGTACCGAAGAACAGGTAACATCTGAGACCAAAGAATTTTGTGATTTGTTACAAACTATTTATGCAGATTTTGGATTCTCTGATGTGGCGGTAAAGTTTTCTGATCGGCCTCCTGTCCGTGCGGGCGAAGACAGTGTCTGGGATAAGGCCGAAAATGCTTTAAAGGAGGCTGTAGACTCGGCGGGCCTAACATACACACTAAATCCTGGTGAAGGCGCCTTTTATGGTCCAAAATTAGAATTCGTATTAAGAGATGCTATAGGCCGAGACTGGCAATGTGGCACACTGCAGGTTGATTTT
>CAZCKO010000053.1:0-17549 GCA_964499275.1 uncultured Rhodospirillaceae bacterium | reverse complement strand
TGTTCCCGCTCGTTGCGGATTTTGACATTACCAATAATGTTTTTGCGGGTTTTATGATCGATGATCATGATGTCATCTTGTGCTCCGGTTCGGTTGCCCATCATGATCATCGGGCCTTCGCCGGTGTTTTCCAGCTTATAGAAGGACCCGCCATTTATCAGTGCCGCCATACCGGGGTTGAGTTCGGCCTTGCCACCATCGGGAAAATGCATGGTACATTGCCCTTCAAAACATATAAATGTCTGATCGGCATTATGACAATGCATCTCGTCGTGATCACCCGGGTTGGGATAGTAATGAACCCAAGCATGCATCTTTCGGGTGTTGAAGACCTTGGTGCGTTTCTTTTCCTTCCTACCGATCTCGATACAATCTATAATTTCGATAGCCATGTTTGGTCTCCTACGCAGTGAACGTCAAACAGCATAATAGTTGGGACGATAAAGCATTTCATCAGAATTGTCTGTAAAGAAACAATTTAATGAGAACGAACTTCTTAACTCCCTTTAACTACCTTCCTGAACCCGTCCATATTGCTCTTTTTATAAGTTCCCTTATTTGGCAATTTTCTGGATGTAGGGGTTTCCAAAGTAGAAGTGATGTTTTCAGCAGCACGCCACTCAAGAGTGCCTAGGCTACCACATCGATCACATAACGGCGTCCAGCTTATATTTGAACTACCGCAGCCAGAACAAACCCAAGACCCATCTGGGGGGGCGCTTGTCGCGCGCACCAGCCAATAGCGGCCCTTTTCCGTGTCTTGATTTTCGCCCTCCTCAAGTTCTGCCATAAGGCGACAAAATCGCGAAGAAGGTCTTTCTGTGCCCAGTTCCTCAAGGTGCGTTCGGGCAGCACCCCATATTTTAGCATCGATCAAGGAACTAACTAAAGCGACTGCACTCTCCGGGTGGTTGGGATTTAATTCACGTAGCTCTTCTAATTTCTTAACACGTAACAATGGATCCTTTTCAACCGCCTCGCCTGCATAAATCTCAGCTAATATTGGGTGTGGGGTATAACCCCACGTCTCCCTGATCAATTTAGTTAACCCACGGGTTTTACCGAGTTCACTCATCAGCTGGGCCCTTCGAAGGGCAGCAGGAAGGAATTTTGATCTTTCCCTGTGCGCCTGTTCCGCATATGAAAGAGCAGCGAATTGATCACCAGAAATTTCCGCTTCGATACTGCAACCGAGTAAAACTACTGCTCGTAATTTTTCCCCTTCATGCAATTTAATAGAATTTGCCTTGATTGAATGATCAAGGGTTACGAGGGCTGGTTTCCATTGTAGCTGTTGGACTTGCAACTCGAATAACTTAGTCAGCACCCAGGGTGTTTTTGGCTTGAGAGTATTGGCGCGGGCAGCATAGGTTAATGCGGCAACGCCATCACCATCTCGTTCGGCCTGCATAAGAAGGCCTCGCAAACCGAGAAAGGCGGTCTCTTGACGTTTAAGCATTGATTCGAAATAGCGAGTTGCTGCCGCTTCATCACCGCTTAATTGAGCCGCCTGTGCAGACAGCAGCATTGTTAAAGGTGGCGCCCCTAAATAATTATCCGCCTTTTGAGCCTGTCGTCTAGCCTCGTTAGAATCGCCGGCCGCTACTGCCACCATTCCTTGTGTTAGTGCTCTATAGCCGCGTTCACGTTTACTATTTTTACGGGCGGTTGAAATTGCTCTGGGCGCTCTTCGTATGGTCCACCAAAGGCGATAAAGCAAACCGATAACAATGCCAAATATCAACAAACCAAAAAAAACAACTGGTAATGCGATTTCAAGAAGCCCGCCATACCAAGCTATCGTCATAGTACCTGGGTAGTCCGCAAGCCATACAGAGCCGCCAACAACCGCGGCAGAAACGGTAACAAAAATAATTGTTTTAATCATCTGCCCGACGCATCCAAAGAACTGGTCTTAATGGCGTTGCTAAATAGATTATCGATAGCGCTATCAACAGCCAACCTCGCCTCGGCATCGGCAAGCCATTTCTGAGATATCTTTGCCGCATCGCCTGAGAGATCTTTGATAATAACAACCGCCCCCCTAAGGTCACGGGCATCGAGCCGCATTTCTGCACGTGCTACCTTCCCTGCCACGTCATTATGAAGGGCCCCCTCAGGGCCCGTTCGACGAAATTTTACCAGCTGCGATAATTTAAAAATGGTTTGGTCTACCCACCCCTCCCCCGCTGGCGTATAGCTGGCTCGGACAATATCATTGGACACTTCTAGAAAATTCTGGCGTAAAAGTGAAAAGTCTTTTACGCCAGTTACGGCAAATTTTTTAAGCGTCAGAAAAGCCTCGGAATTTTTTTCCACTTCTGATGATAGAAACCGCAAAGCACTTAAAGGCCCTGTAAAGTTGTTGGGGGTCGCAACCGAATTCTTAAGTTGGCTGAGCGCCAACAATAAGGCGCCCCGCTTACCTGAGCGCGGCTTAATTTTAGGTATAAATTCGAACCCCTCCATTCTTTTCTCAAGATTTTGAATAGCTTTATTAAGCGATTCATTTTCTTTCCTGAGGTCCATCAAATTTTGGCCTGCATTTATTCGTAATTCTTTTAATTCAGTGACCACCTTTGATGACTGAGGGGACGAATTTAAAGCCTCCAATTCTTTGCCAAGGTTATTTAATTCTATGACTAATGATCTTAATTTCGATGACTGGGCATTTTGAACATGACCAATCGTCTTTATCGTTTCATTGTCTTTAAGCCATTTAAAACTTGAGAAGTTTTCAGGAATTTTTTTTAACTCTACTCTAATGAGTTCGAGCTTATTTTCAATTGCTTCAACTCTCCTAGTTAAGTCGTCCACACGGTCGCTGTTCCCCGCCGTTCGTCCCACTTCCATAACAGGTGCAAGTGCTTTATGCGCCCAGCTCGGCAGCCCCGGTCCCCACAGGGGCCAAAAAATATAGGTGAGTGCTGCTATTAACGAAGATACTAGTATTGTGCCACGCCACCTTGGGGCCTTTTTATCACTAGCGTTCTCTATTTCCGTCGTATTCGGTATGATGTCTTCATCGGCTTTGGATGAAGTCTCCGTGCTTTTCACTTTCTCATTTTTGTCCATAACAACCGTTGTTATCTCTATTGCGCAAGTGACATACAGAATTAACTAATGCTTCTTGGTCCGCAGTTTTGGCCACAACAATTTCTCGCCAGCCCAGATCCCGGATCGGGGCGGCCACTGTCTCTGAAAGACAAACTGCCGAGAGCGACCCTGTGATATCTTTTAACCCAGCTTTCTTGATTAGATTAGCAAATGTTTCAGCGGTACGGGGAGAGAAAAATAACACAGCATCTATTTCCTTTTCTCTAAGTAATTTTTTCGTGGAACCTGAGAGATTATTTGCTGTTATAGCATTATATACTACCTCACGTTGAACTGTGAACTCTTTAGCCGCAAGGATAGTGACAAGATCGACAGCAATATTTTTTCCAGACAAATATATGAGAGGGCCATTTTTCGGTTTAAGGATTGATAAAATCAAATCAACAAGGGCTAAAACATTGCCCTCAGCAATTTTAATATTCTTAAATCCTGAATTTTTCAAAACCTCTGCTGTGGCATCACCTACAGCAAATACGGGTATTCTTCTGCAATTTACGCCATTCGTTAATGCAATAGAACCGCTCGCACTTGTCACAATTAGAGCTTGAATACCTCTCGTCGAAATTGGTCTAAGTTTAAAATCGATTTTTAGCAGAGGGTCCCTTACAGAGCTGATGTTTTCCCTTTGGAGGATAGTCTCCAATTTTCTGGCCGCCGCCTCATGTCTTGTATTAAGAACTCGCATATAATTTTAATGATTTTCGCTAAAAAATTTAGAGCCTGCACGCTCCTTTAATTCCATACCTGCCGCCGTAGCAATTTCTAGGGATTCTTTAGCACAACCATCACGTTTAATAAAAATAACTTCACTGCCATCCGGTCGAATTACCAACCCATGAAATGAAAAATTAGACCCTTTTAAAATTGCTAAACCGCCAATAGGGGTCTGGCAAGATCCGTCGAGCACTTTTAAGAATGCACGCTCTGCCTCTACGCAGCTGTTTGTTTCTTGATGATTAACTCTCGAAAGTAGCTCTCTAATTTTTATATCATTTTGCCTACACTCAATACCAAGGGCTCCCTGACAAACAGCTGGCAACATTTCTTCCGTATCTAGAATAGCGCTAACTTTGTCTGAAAGCCCAAGCCTTTTTAATCCCGCAACAGCTAGAAGTGTCGCATCAAAGGTACCAACTTCAATTTTTTTCAGCCGAGTATTAATATTACCCCGCAAATTTTCGACCTGAATGTCGGGGCGCCTATTAAGCAACAATGCACGTCGCCGAAGTGAGGCCGTGCCAACGGAAGCACCAATTGGTAAGTCGTCTAATTTCTTCACAGCGGCATCATGAGCAATTAATGCATCGCGTGGATCTTCTCTAGGTAATAAAGCTTGAATTTGGAGGCCATCAGGCAACACAGTTGGCATGTCCTTCATTGAATGGACTGCTATATCAACTCTATTTTCTAATAGCGCTTCTTCAATTTCCTTGGTAAATAGACCCTTTCCACCAATCGTAGCCAGTGAGCTAGCCTGCATTTTATCGCCGGTGGTTCGGATAGGGACAATTTCAATTAGCCCAGTGCCAGCGAAATGGGGAGCGACAGCAATCAGACAATCTCGAGCTAAATTGGCCTGTGCAATAGCAAGGGGGCTTCCTCTAGTACCGATTTTTATTTTATCAGTCATTTAATAGCTGTACCGCTTAAAATCGATTTGTGGAAGTACTTCATTAAATATGCAATAGATTGCCTCACGATGAAAATTCTTGGAATAGAAACCAGTTGTGATGAAACAGCGGCTGCTGTTGTCACTAACGATCGAGTAATTTTATCAAATATTGTGCGCTCTCAGCTTGATGAACACGCGCCCTTTGGTGGCATTGTTCCAGAAATAGCAGCTAGGGCGCACGTTAGTGCCCTAGAGCACATTATCACTCGGGCAATGACCAGTGCTAAAGTTGCCTATGAAGAGTTAGACGCCGTTGCGGCAACAGCCGGCCCTGGTCTTATTGGAGGTGTTATAGTTGGGGTGATGACTGCCAAGGCCATTGCCTTAGCACGAAACATACCTTTTCTTGCTATAAATCATTTGGAGGGGCACGCCCTTACTGCTCGCTTAACAGATCATATACATTTTCCTTATCTCCTTCTTTTAGTTTCAGGTGGTCACACCCAATTATTAATTGTTGAAAATGTAGGGTGCTATAAACGTCTTGGCACTACACTAGACGATGCGATAGGAGAGGCTTTTGATAAGACAGCGCGAATGCTAGGCCTAGGCTATCCGGGGGGGGCCGCTGTGGAACAAGCGGCAAAAATAGGGGAGCCGGGCAAATTTATTTTACCCCGGCCCCTTAAAGGAAGGCATGGCTGTAATTTCTCTTTTTCGGGGTTAAAGACTGCTATCAGGACCACTATTGAAAAATTACCCGAAAAAAAATTATCAAAAAGTAACATAGGAAGTTTGTCCCTTGAATTTCAAACTGCCGTGAGTGATGTCATCGGCGACAGGGTATCAAACGCTATTTTAGAATATAAAAAATTTTACCCCAGGGGAGATACCCTTGTTGTTGCAGGCGGTGTGGCGGCTAATTTGAGTATCAGAGAAAAACTTTCCCATATTGCTAAAGTTGAGAACCTACGATTTATAGCCCCGCCGCAAAATTTATGTACCGACAATGCGGCAATGATTGCCTGGGCTGGCGTAGAACGTCTAAAATATAAATTAGTAGATGATTTGAATTTTTCACCAAAACCGCGTTGGCCTCTTGATGCCGACGCACCTCCTATGCCTTATGCGGGGGTTAAATCTTGAACAAATAGGGAAACAAATATATTGGTCGTGTCAAACAATGAAAGCAAATGGGATCCAGAATGACTATCTCCTATATTGGCATTATCGGTGCTGGG
Organism: uncultured Rhodospirillaceae bacterium; assembly: GCA_964499275.1. Lineage (GTDB taxonomy): Bacteria > Pseudomonadota > Alphaproteobacteria > MPNO01 > UBA2964 > UBA2964. The sequence continues at coordinate 11,579 of CAZCKO010000053.1, read as the reverse complement.
GCGTGGGGAACAGCACTCGCACAATCGGTTTATCAGGCTGGATGTGGTGCGGTTCTTTGGTCATTTGAACCCGGGGTGGCAGAAACGATAAACAAAACTAATGAGAATACCGCCTATTTACCCGGAATAAAACTAAACGCTGGCATCAGGGCAACAGCTGTTCTTGAAGAGGCCGCGGCCACTGACGCGGTTTTCCTAGTTGTGCCAGCACAATTTTTGCGAAATGTGACCACAGAGCTTTCGAACTACCTGTCCAGAGACATCCCGGTAGTTATTTGCGCCAAAGGAATTGAACAAAGTTCGGCGGCGTTAATGTCAGAAATCGTTGACGACACTCTTCCGGGAAGACCCATTGCAGTACTTTCTGGACCAACCTTCGCAGCGGAAGTCGCAAAAGGGCTTCCAACAGCGATTACACTGGCAACTCATCATAACAATTTAGGTACCGAACTAATACAGGCAATAGGTACACAAAAATTACGGCCATATCTTAGCACAGACTTGATAGGGTCCGAAATTGGCGGCGCTGTAAAGAATGTGCTTGCTATTGCCTGTGGTATCGCTGATGGACATGGTTTTGGGGACAATGCTCGGGCCGCACTTATAACTCGAGGACTCGCCGAAATGACAAGGCTATGTGTTGCTAAGGGCGGTAAGCCGGAGACCATGATGGGGTTATCCGGCCTGGGCGATTTAACCTTGACTTGTAGTAGTAGTCAGTCCCGTAATTATTCACTAGGTACCGCGCTCGGAAAGGGTGAGGCCCTTGAAAAAGTATTAAAATCTCGCAAATCTATCGCGGAAGGCGTTACATCGGCTGCTGCCATTTCAACACTCGCAAAACGATTAGGTATTGAAATGCCAATAACAGAGTCAGTAGCGGCGATCGTTAATGGAACCGTAACAGTTGATGATGCAATAGAAAATCTTCTGGCAAGGCCTTTCCAAATAGAAAGTCATAGCGGACGTTAAAATGTTTCGAACTATCGGAGACTTAAATGCAGTACTGGCTTTTTAAATCAGAACCGAGTGCATGGTCGTGGGATGATCAGGTAAAAAAAGGTGTCGAACACTGGGATGGTGTCCGAAACTATCAAGCCAATAATAATATGAAGGCAATGAAAATTGGCGATAAAGGTTTTTTTTATCACTCAGTAAAAGAAAAAACCATTGTAGGTGTCGTCGAGGTGGTTAAAGAACACTATCCAGACCATACAGATAAATCTGGGCGCTTCGGTATGGTGGACGTCGAAGCCCTTTTTCCGGTTGAAAAACCTGTAACTTTATCTGAAATCAAGGCGGAACCATCGCTTGAAAATTTCGCGTTAGTGAAACAATCTCGTTTATCCGTAGTCCCTGTTAGCAAAGATGAGTGGACAATCATTTGTCACATGGCGAATATCAAGCCGTGACCCAAAACCATTCGGAAAGGTCCGAGATACTCGAAGATCTGGGCAGCAAAACAGTTTTATGCAAGCTCACGGATATTGATGATCCTGGTAGCAAGGGCTTTCGTGTTGGTAGACGTGAGAGGTTTTTTGTTGTTAGGCGGGGTAGCCAAGTTTACGGATATATAAACCTTTGTCCCCATCAGGGCACAACACTGGACTGGAGGCCCGATGCGTTTTTAACGGTAGAGAAAGATTACATTTTATGTGCTACACACGGCGCTTTCTTTGAAATTCATAATGGAATATGTGTTGCAGGCCCCTGCCTGGGACGGTCCCTGACACCTGCAAATGTGCACATTAAAGACGGGAATATCATGCTTAATTCATGAAGTCAGATAACCCTCTATTCGTTAGCTTGCGGGAATAAGTAAGTGCGTCAATAATCAAATTATTAGGCTTTGGGCAGCCAAAACCCATCCAAATATTAAGAGGAGTGCAAACCAATGTCTGACCAAACAATTTTCCCGGTTCCAGAAATTAATGCTAGGAATTCGTTTATCGATAATGAAAAATATCTGGAGCTGTATCAGCAATCGCTTGATGAGCCGGAGAGCTTTTGGGCAGAGCAGGGGAGCCGAATCACCTGGATAAAACCTTATACACAAATTAAAGATGTTTCCTATCAAAAAGAGGATGTCCACATAAAATGGTATTATGATGGAACACTGAATGCATGTGCGAATTGTATTGACCGGCATCTACCCAGTCGCGGTGACCAGGTTGCAATCATTTGGGAGGGTGACGACCCCGGTGACGATAAAAAAATAACCTATAACGAGCTGCACAAAGAAGTTAGTAAGTTTGCCAATGCAATGAAATCTCTTGGTGTCCAAAAGGGAGATCGGGTTACTATTTATTTGCCCATGATTCCTGAGATTGCCGTTGCGGTAATGGCATGTGCTCGTATAGGAGCTATACATTCAGTTATATTTGGTGGCTTTTCTCCGGAATCCATTGCCGGTCGGATTTTAGATTGTGAATCCGATGTGGTTATCACCTCAGATGAAGGGGTGAGGGGTGGTCGACCTATTCCATTAAAAGCTAACACCGATGCAGCCCTCGAAAAATGTCCTGGGGTTAAAACTTGTATAGTGGTCAATCGAACAGGCACGACCATCAACTGGGTAGAGGGCCGGGATCACTGGTACCACGATATTATAGCTGATGCCTCAGATGAATGTCCGCCAGAGGAGATGTCGGCCGAGGACCCGTTATTTATTCTATACACTTCTGGTTCTACCGGTAAGCCAAAGGGTGTGCTGCACACCACGGGGGGTTACATGGTTTATGCCTCTATGACCCATCAATATGTTTTTGACTACCACGACGGCGATATTTATTGGTGTACTGCAGATGTAGGTTGGATAACTGGGCACTCATATATCCTTTATGGACCTCTTTCTAATGGTGCAACCACCGTAATGTTTGAGGGGGTTCCAACCTACCCCAATTCGTCTCGATGTTGGGAGGTATGTGATAAACATTATGTTAATATTTTTTACACCGCCCCAACAGCCCTTCGAGCTCTCATGCGTGAAGGGAATAAGCCAGTAGAAAGAACCAGCCGTAAATCGATCCGCCTTCTTGGCTCCGTAGGCGAACCAATAAATCCAGAAGCATGGCTTTGGTATTATAATATCGTTGGCGAAAAGCGGTGCCCCATCGTCGATACTTGGTGGCAAACTGAAACCGGCGGAATCCTAATCACCCCCTTACCTGGAGCCACAGCCCTCAAACCAGGCTCCGCCACGCGACCCTTCTTTGGTATACGCCCAGCTCTAATGGATGCTGATGGCAACGTACTCGAAGGTCCAGCATCTGGAAACCTTGTATTGCTCGACAGCTGGCCTGGTCAAATGCGTACAGTTTTCAAAGATCATAACCGTTTCGTTGAAACTTATTTCTCAACCTATAATGGCTGTTACTTTACCGGAGATGGGAGCCGTCGTGATGAGGATGGTTATTATTGGATAACAGGCCGAGTTGATGATGTTCTGAATGTTTCTGGCCACCGGATCGGCACTGCGGAAGTAGAAAGTGCCTTAGTAGCCCATCCCAAAGTTGCTGAATCAGCTGTTGTGGGTTTTCCGCACGAGATTAAAGGCCAAGGAATTTATGCCTATGTCACTCTCATGGTTGATGAGGAACCAAGCGCTGATTTGAAGAACGAGCTGGTCCAATGGGTCCGAAAGGAAATCGGTCCAATTGCTAGCCCCGATGCAATCCAATGGGCCCCAGGCTTACCCAAAACGAGATCTGGCAAAATTATGCGGAGAATTTTAAGAAAAATCGCAGCCAACGAGATTGATGATCTTGGCGACACTACAACGCTTGCAGATCCGGCTGTGGTCCATGAACTTAAACAAAAAAGGATAGAATAAAACTTTCTAAAATTTCAAAAATCAATACATCGACCACCCTTTTCCCAGTCGCCAAAGCGGGTAGGGTTTGGCCCCTTTCTTCCACCATGCTCTTTGGAAAATCTTTCGTTGTTTTTTACAGGGGACTTGTTGTTGGTCTTACCCACCTTATCATTGTCTTTTTTATTTTTACCTGTGGTCATTTTCGACTCGTTGTAATTCGGTAATAGTAGATAGATACAAAACCATGTAGAGTAAAGAGGGTCTTTAGTAAGTTAGATAACTTCTTCATTTTAGACAGTGTCCGCCACGTATTTTTGCTCAAAAGGTGTTGACCAGTTGTAAATTTACTTAAATTTTTGGCCAAAATAATTTTATCCGCCCTCTATTTGCTTTAGAGTATCACAATGGCTAGAAGAAGAACTGAAGACCCTCCGGGCATAATAGCGCGTGAAAACGCGATTATGATATTAAATCAAATCTTGAGTTCTCGGCGCAGTTTGGAAGAAGTGATCAATTTAAGTTCTTCATACCAACAAATGGAGCCACGTGATCGAGCCTTTGTTAGATTACTAGTTGCAATGACTCTGCGGCGATTAGGCCAAATTGATGCCTTGATCCGCAGTTATTTAAAGCGGCCTCTTCCAAAAAAAGCGCAGGCTGTTCGTAATATCCTTCGGATTGGTGTTGCGCAAATTGTTTTACTAGAAACCCCGACTCATGCTGTGGTCGATACTTCCGTGCGCCTTTGCGGTAAAACCCGCAATCCCGGCCAAAAAGGCCTAGTAAACGCAGTTTTACGAAAAATTTCTCAGGAAGGGGTTGAAAAATTCTATGCCCTAGACTCAGCCTTACTAAATACACCAAAATGGCTCTGGAATAATTGGCGAAAAACATATGGCGAGAAACTCTGTCGCGCAATTGCAAAGGCACACCTTCAAATGCCCCCTTTGAATCTGACAGTAAAGTCTGATCCAGAAAAATGGGCAAAAAATTTAAACGCTGACCTACTACCAACTGGATCACTAAGCTTTAAACCAAACGGAACAATTGAAACTTTACCTGGTTATAAAGACGGCAAATGGTGGGTGCAGGATACTGCAGCCGCTCTACCCGCTAGAATTTTATTAGCTGTAATTAAACATAAGAAAAGGCTCCGTATCCTCGACCTATGTGCAGCGCCAGGGGGGAAAACAGCGCAATTAGCCTCCAGCGGCGCATTAGTAACTGCAGTTGACCAGTCCAAAAGAAGACTCATAGTACTACGAGAAAACCTAGGCCGTCTCAATCTCACTGCAACCGTCATAACTGCAGATGCGGCTAACTTTTCACCACCAAATTCTATTGATGGAATTCTTCTGGATGCCCCTTGCTCCGCCACTGGTACAATTCGACGCCACCCAGAAATTTTACGAATAAAGCGTCCGGATGACGTAAAACGACTATTTAAAAAACAAACTGAGCTTTTGAGCAACGCGGTCGATCAATTGTTGCCTGGGGGTATATTGGTCTATAGCGTCTGCTCCCTCCTATCGGAAGAGGGTGCCCATGTAATTAAGGGTATTCTTGAAAAACGGGATGACATTAAACGATTAGTCATCGATCCGAAAAAATTTGGACTGCCTCAATCTCTCCAGACAAAAGATGGAGATATTCAAAGCTTACCATGCCATTTGGAAGAACATGGTGGCATGGATGGATTCTTTATTTCTTGTTTACATTTACCAAATTAAAATTTATCGCAAATTTTCAAAATCCCAACTCGATTCCGAGTGCCGAATGTTTCGAAAACTCTATCAATTTAACCTTTTTCGGGCATTAATATTAAGTTAATTTTAACTTATGAAAATGGGTACTGCTTTTTACTATTTTTTGTCAATTCTATTTAAGGTTTGACTTTGGAAACCTGGCGGGTACAAGCAAAGAAAGATACCTATTTGTTTAAAAATATTATACATTTACGTGAAAAATTATGGCGACTATTGGGTCACCTCGTTAATGTTCAGATGTAGGCAAAAGTGCAAAATTCCATAAGAATTGCTCCTTCAATACTTTCCGCAGATTTTTCATCGTTGGGCGCGGAAATTTCTGCTGTATCAACAGCCGGAGCTGACTGGATCCACATAGATGTAATGGATGGCCATTTCGTACCTAATATTACTATCGGACCCGAGGTAATCAAAGCGGTCCGTCAGGTAACACCTAAGCCTTTTGATGTGCATCTAATGATCTCACCGGTTGATCCTTTTGTGGAAAAATTCGCCGAGGCTGGCGCAGATTTTATAACTGCCCATGTTGAAGCGGGCCCACATATTCATCGAACATTGCAATTCATCAAACGTATAGGCAAAAAAGCTGGAATTTCACTAAACCCGTCGACACCAGCCTCCTCGATTGTTCATGTTATGGATCTAGTAGATCTAATATTAGTCATGACGGTAAACCCTGGCTTTGGTGGTCAAGATTTTATTGAAGAACAGCTACCGAAGATAAACCAAATAAGAAAGATGATTGATGAGACCGGCCGTGACATCGCCCTCGAGGTGGATGGGGGGATCAACCCTCATACAGCTCAAAAGGCTGTTGAAGCAGGGGCGGATGTCCTTGTGGCAGGAACAGCAATTTTTGGAAAAACCCCTGAAGAATATAAAGAAAATATCAAGAAATTGCGTGGATTATGAAAACACCAAATTAGCGGCTGACCATGTAGTCTAAAAATGCTTATCCATGAACCATTTAAACAATAGAATTGATGAAATTTAATGCCACCCTTAGACTAATAGGCTACAAGATAAAGCGTTCAAGCATACGCCAATGCTTGTTTAAAATAATATCACCTATTTTAAGATCCAAGGGATATAAAAGGTTATATAACGATTCCCAATCGGGTATTCCAAATTTTCAACCTTTAAATTTTTGGCCTGGAAATGCCAGCCGGGGGGCAATTTTAGTTGATGGTAATTTTGAATATGAAGGGTTGCTCATCGAGAATTCTGTTAGGCCGTGGCATGCGAAAAATGTTAGTGATGCCTGGCTAGCAAGAGTAGTGCAGTTTGATTGGCTGCAAGATTTACGCGCTGTTGGTACCGAGAGCGCTCGAAACAGGGCCAAGGAATTAATTTTGGTCTGGATTGAAACTCAAATGAATCAATCACAAAATTTGTCGTGGGAGCCGACGGCCACAGGAAACCGCCTCGCAAACTGGTTAGGACACCGCGAGTTTCTGACGATGGGGTCCGATACAGCATTCATCAATAAATTCGATTCGAGCATTCAGGAACAAATCCGTTACCTTCAACACGTGGCTACCCTCGTGGGTCCCGGCTTTGATAGGATTGAAACATGCAAAGGCCTGATCCTTGCCGCTTTAATTATAAATAATAAGCGGCAAATTAATAGATGGTGTAAGCATCTTGATCGGGAAATTACTAAGCAAATTTTAGTTGATGGGGGGCATATATCTAGAAGTCCCAATACATTAATTTCATGTTTACGTCACCTAATAGATATTCGGTTAGCACTAAAAAACTCTAACGAGGAAATATCAGAAAAAATACAAAATGCTATCGATAGAATATCTCCAATGGTCAGATTTTTTCGCCATGGGGACGGGGGGCTCGCTCTCTTTAACGGTAGTAATGAGAATGAAGGCTGGCTTATTGACGTTATACTTTCCAGGTCGGAAGCAAGAGGCAGTCCAATTAATTCTACACCACATATTGGTTTTGAAAGGCTAACCGCGAATAGGACATTATTGCTAATAGACGTCGGAAACGCGCCGCCCAAAGAATTTGATACAAAAGCCCATGCCGGTGCGCTGAGTTTTGAATTGAGCGTTGGTAAAGAAAGAATTATTACCAATTGTGGAGCATATGTTGGCTCAAATGATAAATGGGTGGACGTTCAAAGAGCTACCGCGGCGCACTCTACGGTAACCGTAGAAGATTTTAATTCAGCAGAGGTTTTGCCCGGGGGCGGTATAGGCATACGCCCCCATTCGGTAAATGCTAAACGTCAAGAAGCTGATGGTAATCTTTGGGTTAATGCGTCATTGCTGGGATACCGGGGATCGAACCATATTAATCACACTCGTCGTATTTATTTATCTGCAAATGGAAACGATATTCGCGGAGAAGACACCATAACAAGTGGTGATAGCTGCAAATTTGTTGCTCGTTTTCATATGCACCCAACGATACAAGCCTCCTTGGTAAGACAAGCGAGCTCAGTATTAATACGGACGCCAGGAGGTTCAGGCTGGAGATTCAGAGTTTCCGGCGGTGTTGTTTCATTGCAAGAAAGTATATATTTAGGGCTTGCTGGGCAGGTGAAGCGCTCTCAACAAATTGTGATTTCTTCTGCTACCCAAAATGGATCAGGGCAAATAATATGGTCACTCTCCTGCGTCGACGATTAAACTTAATTTCTGGACTGTTAATTTGAAAAATCGGTCTGGACCCTTTGGTAGAAACCTTTTCGATCCCAAAACGGATTAACTACAACTACTTTGTTGGTTACTAAATTATGTTAGGATTTAATTAAACTTGTTTTGGCCCTTGCGGAACGTTATCCAGATTTAATGAGAACGATACGTCAAAAAATTGCGTTCGGACATGATCTGATCATGGCCTTTTTATCGCTACCTATCGCAATGTTTCTTCGATTGGGCCCCGACATATTTTTTTATGACATTAATTATATAATTTTTTCTGCAACTATATTTATGATAACTTCAGGTTCTTGTTTTTTGCTTATTAATCTTTACGGAGGGATATGGCGCTACGCTTCTTTAAATGATTTAACCGCAATTCTAAAAGCGGTAACTCTATCAATTTTATTTTTCGTGCTTTTAATGTTCGTGTTCAATCGACTTGAATGGACGCCAAGATCAACGTTATTCATAAACTGGTTCGTATTGGCAGCACTTCTTGGCGGCCCGCGATTATTATATCGCCAATTTAAAGACCAGCATGCGAATAAAGCCCAAAATGGCCGCGAAGGTACGCGAAAAATTCCTGTTCTACTCGTTGGGGCAGCCGACGGCGCAGAACTATTTATCAGAGCGATTACCCGTAATACTCCCGCAGCGTATCAGGTTATAGGAATTCTCGGAGAGACTGCCAACCGGGTAGGCAGAAATATTCACGGGGTTAAAGTTTTAGGGAAAATAGATGATTTGCCGACTATATACAAAAAATTAGAGTTAGTGGGCACACCACCGGAAAGAATAATCGTCACAAAAGAGGATATTGAAAAACCCACATTGCGGGAACTCATTTCCCAAGCTAAAAATTTGGGTATTTCTATTGCAAAGCTGCCCCGGTTAACCGACTTTCATACCAACATCAAAGATACTTTGCCTATCCGAACAATCGCTATTGAAGACGTCTTAGGAAGAGCTCAACAAGTTTTAGATCGAACAAGCATGAGGGATCTCGTCGACGGGAAACGCATACTGGTAACAGGTGCTGGTGGCACAATTGGCGCTGAATTATCTCGGCAAATAGCGGAATTCGGGCCTTCCCGCTTATGTCTCTTGGATGCATCTGAATATGCTCTTTATTCGGTGACCCTTGAAATTGAAGAAAGCTATCCAGAAATTTTAAAAAAATCTGTTATTGCTGATATCCGTGATAGGGGTCGTATTAGTCAAGTATTTACAATGTTCAAACCCGACTTAGTATTTCACGCTGCAGCGTTAAAACACGTTCCAATAGTTGAAGATGACCCTTCCGAAGGTATTCTTACAAATGTATATGGAACTAAAAATATTGCGGATCTTTGCTGTGCAACAGGTGTGAGCGCAATGGTTCTAATCTCTACCGACAAAGCCGTAAATCCAACAAGTATTATGGGTGCAACGAAACGCATTGCTGAAACTTATTGCCAAGCGTTAGACATGGAAGAAACAAAAACCACGCGTTTTATTACTGTTAGATTCGGTAATGTTTTAGGTTCAACCGGTTCTGTCGTTCCTCTATTTCAAAGGCAGCTATCAAAAGGGGGGCCTCTTACCGTCACACACCCAGACATGAAGCGTTATTTTATGACCGTGCGTGAGGCCGTTGAATTAGTCTTAGAAGCAACTGCTTTGGGAAGAAAACCCAACAATCTACCTGGGAGGGTATACGTATTAGACATGGGTGAGCCAATAAAAATTATAGACCTGGCGCGCCAAATGATTCTCTTAGCGGGTTTCCAGCCCAATAAGGAAATAAAGATTGAATTTACGGGTTTACGGCCTGGTGAAAAACTATCGGAGGAGCTTCTACATGACTCCGAACCGCCAGAAAATACCTCCTATGATGGTATCATGTTAGCTGCCCCAAGAACAATTGACATCCACTCCATATCAGAACAAATCGGTAATTTGGCAGCGGCTGCCCGGGCTGGTAAAATCGATGAAATTGCTTCCATGATCAAAGAATATGTTCCAGAATTTCAGCCTAAAAGTGATAGTGCATGCAAGGCCAATGACTCACAAACTATTAGAAGAAAAGAATGATAGATACGCGACAAAAAAAAATTTTGCGGGCGCTTATTTCAGTCTCGAACAAAATACACATTGAAAAACTAGGCAGATTCCTTAAGGCCTCTGGGGTAGAAATTTTATCTACTGGAGGTTCAGCTAAAACTCTAATTGATGCAGGTATATCCGTTAAAGAAGTTGCTGAACATACTGGGTTTCCCGAAATCTTAGGGGGCAGGGTCAAAACGCTGCACCCCAAAATACATGGTGGGATATTGGCCTGCAGGGACGATGCTGCTCACAACTCGGAGATAAAAGATCACGGCATAGACCAAATAGATATGGTAGTGGTCAACTTATACCCGTTCGAGGAAACAGTGGCCTCCGGAGCAAATTTTGATATTTGCATCGAGAACATCGATATTGGAGGACCATCCTTAATACGGGCAGCAGCAAAAAACCACCACAGTGTCACCGTCATCACAGATCCAGAAGATTATGAAAGCATTATAGAATCTATGGAAAAGAATGGTTGCGCTACCACCGCTGAAGAACGAAAAAATTTGGCTGCAAAAGCTTATGCCAAGACGGCCGCTTATGACGCAGCCATCAGTAGCTGGTTTTTAAAAGTAACAAATGACCCTTTCCCACTCCAGCACACTTTATCAGGAACCCGTTCACAGATCATGCGCTATGGAGAGAATCCCCATCAATCAGCTGCATTTTATCACACCGCTGAAGACCGTTATGGAGTCTCAACCGCCATACAACTTCAAGGTCAAGAACTTAGTTATAATAATTTGAATGATACCGATGCGGCTTTTGAACTAGTTTCCGAGTTTGATGATACGGCGATTGCGATCATTAAGCACGCCAATCCCTGTGGGGTGGCAACAGGTAATACGCCTTTGGATACATTTAAACTAGCATTAAAGTGCGACCCGGTAAGCGCTTTTGGCGGTATAATTGCCATCAACCGAGAACTCGATGAAGCGACTGCTAGTGAAATGGCTAAACTTTTTTTAGAAGTCATCATAGCTCCATCTATATCCAAGGGCGCCCAAAATATATTGGCGCAAAAGAAAAACCTAAGGGTGCTCGCGACCGGCGGGATGCCCGCAGCGGACTCTCCGGGAACTACAATAAAAATGGTCTCTGGCGGTTATTTGTTGCAGAGTAGAGATACCACGCATATTTCTGAATCGGATTTAAAAACTGTGACCAAGCGTACCCCGACACGCCAAGAATTGAGCGATCTTGTTTTTGCATTTAATGTCTGCAAACACGTTAAATCGAATG
>CAZCKO010000052.1:0-18052 GCA_964499275.1 uncultured Rhodospirillaceae bacterium | reverse complement strand
TCTTGTTACTCGTTTTATTGGGTATGGAAGCGAATTGAGTGGTGAGGGTGTAAAGCCAGTACCGCCAATTCTTCTCTCAATATGTAAACATAGTCGAGACCACACAGAAGAGGTATATGACAATATTGTTTTACCAATGTTTTCTTCTATGGAACCAGAGCCAAAGGTACGGTTGACAAAACTAGGAACGGGAAGCCACCACTATGAATATCCGGAAGAGGGATTACCAGAGGGTCTCGTGGGACCAATTACCGGTATTTGGCATGACGCCATTACGAATGGTTATTTCCTTGATGAATGAGATCGCATATTAATTAATTGGGAGTTATTGAATTATAACCCAAAGAACCGGTTTGATAGCCAAGCCTAAAGTATGCATCTACACCCTTAATGCTTTTCGAGGATATTTCAGATGTCTTTGCTAATGTTCATGGCAAGGTTTTCAGGGGTTAGAATTTGACCCGTTCCCGCTATCTCACCCTCGTAATTTTACTTGGTATTCTGCAGGCAATGCCGTCTCTTTCCATTGATACTTCGCTTGCCGCTATCCCGACGGTAGCCATAGAACTCGCATCGGACCCTGCTACGGTTCAACTGACCCTGTCGGCATATGTCTTTGGCGCAGCAATTGGACAGCTATTCCTGTCCCCATTATCAGACCGGTATGGACGAAAAAAAATGATGATAGGTGGGCTTGCTACCTATGTTCTGGCGGCTATGGGGTGCATTTTTGTTAATAGTGTTGAAATGCTTGCTTTTCTGAGATTTTTGCAAGGATCAGCAACATTTTCCGGCCGGATTTTGCCTCGTGCAATGGCACGCGACCTTTACGACCGCGAAGAGGCGGCGAAACTACTTTCCTACACAGCCGTATTAAGCGGTATGGCACCGATTATCGCGCCAATGATTGGTGCTGTGTTACTCGATACTGCTGGATGGCGTTCAATTTTTATTTTTATGGTCGGTTACGGCACTCTGACTTTGATATTGGTTGCCTTATTTTTAAAGGAAACATTGCCGCCGGAAAGACGCATTCCCCTGCGTCCTGCAACTATGGCTGCAAATCTTTGGCTAGTCCTCCATAACCGGCGCTTCCTTAGCTACGGTGCCTGTATTTTCTTTACAATGGGCGGCCTCATGGCTTTTTTGGTTAGTTCCTCTAGTGTCATCATAATTTTTTTTAACCATACTCCTCAAGCATATGCCTACAGCTTTGGAGGCATCATGATCGCATATTCTCTATTTAGCTTTATCTCGGGGCGAATAGTTATCAAAGTTGGAATTGATGGCCTTATCCAAGCTGGAAGTATTTTGGCATGCATTTCAGGTATCCTGATGTTTGGTCTCGCCATCGCAGGAATTAATAACGTTTGGGCTATTATCATCCCAATGTTCGGATATATAGCTGCTTTGAGTTTTATATTACCTCAGGCCACCGCTGGCGCCCTCTCTCCCTTTGGCAGTAAGGCTGGATCGGCGATGTCTAACCTCGGCTTTCTTCAAACATGCGTCGCCGCTGGGGTCGCCGCATTATGCGGGTTACTTTATGATGGAACGCAGATGCCAATGGTTACAATGATTGGGGCTCTAAGTATCGGAATATTTTTATCGAATATCTTTCTGGTGCGTCGCCTGCCCAAAGAGGATAAAACATAGCCTAACTGCTTTCACGAGTCGGGCTTTTCTGATAGACCGCCAGTATATTTTTAAAAATTATTTTGACAGGTACACCCTATGATTCCCCGCTATAGCCGGCCCGAAATGGTGAAAATCTGGGAACCAGAAAATAAGTTCCGGATTTGGTTTGAAATTGAAGCCCACGCCTGTGATGCGCAGGCAAATCTCGGGGTCATTCCCAAAGACGCCGCTAAAGCGGTTTGGGAAAAAGGAAAGTGGGAAATTGACCGAATAGATGAAATAGAACGTGAAACAAAGCATGACGTAATTGCCTTCCTCACCAACCTGGCTGAACATGTTGGCGATGAAGCCCGGTTTGTTCACCAGGGGATGACATCATCGGATGTACTGGACACCTGCCTGGCAGTACAAATGTCTCAGGCGGCGGATATTCTAATTTCTGATATTAATGTCTTACTCGCCGCGCTTAAGAAGCGTGCCGTCGAACACAAAAATACGATTTGTATCGGCCGAAGCCATGCCATTCATGCCGAACCAACAACATTTGGTATCAAACTTGCAAGTCATTACGCTGAGTTTAAACGTAATCTTGATCGTCTGAAGGTAGCACGCTCGGAAATTTCCACAGTAGCAATTTCCGGTGCTGTAGGTACATTCGCAAATATTGATCCAGCCGTAGAAAAACATGTTGGCGAGAAGATGGGCTTGATACCTGAGCCAGTGTCAACACAAGTCATTCCCCGTGACCGGCATGCAATGTTCTTTGCCGTATTGGGTGTAATCGCAAGCTCGCTAGAGAGGCTCGCGGTAGAAATTCGGCATTTGCAGCGAACGGAATTGCGAGAAGCAGAGGAATTCTTTTCGCCCGGCCAAAAGGGTTCATCCGCAATGCCACACAAGCGCAACCCCGTACTGACAGAAAATATTACAGGCTTAGCGCGTATGGTGCGATCTGCGATTACACCAGCAATGGAAAATGTTGCACTCTGGCACGAACGTGACATCTCACACTCTTCGGTGGAACGGATGATTGGGCCCGATTCAACTGTAACCCTGGATTTTGCTATTGCCCGAATGACCGGCGTAATTGAGAAGTTGATAGTTTACCCTGAGATGATGCAACGTAATCTTGATGCCCTCGGCGGATTAGTCTTCTCACAACGTATACTCCTTGAATTAACACAGGCAGGAATGAGCAGAGAAGCGGCTTATAATGCGGTACAACGCAACGCCATGAAAGTATGGGAGAACGATGCAGACTTCCTTACTGAACTTAAAGCTGACGCAGAGGTCACCTCCCAAATGTCGGTTGAAGAACTTACCGCGATGTTTGATATAGGCTACCACACCAAGAATATAGACTTAATATTCGAGAGGGTGTTTGACGAAGGTTGATCTTTCTGTAAATGGAAATTTGAAGTGACACGCAAAGGTGATGCGCGAAAACCATTCAAAGAAAGTCTTTATTTTACTAGCCTATAAAATTTGAGCCACAAAATGAATGATGTACCGAATAAAGCCGAATTCGATGAAGCCTTCGATGTCATTGTAATAGGCTATGGATTTGCTGGTGCGCTTACCGCAATTACTGCAGCGGACAGCGGGGTAAAAGTCTTATTAGCGGAAAAGGCTGAGCATCCGGGCGGCATCTCTATTTGCTCTGGTGGGGCAATGCGTGGGGCCCGAGACCCAGAAGAGGCATTTTCGTACCTCAAAGAAACGAATGGTGGCCGCACACCCAACGATGTAACGCGAGCTCTTGCAGACGGAATGGCTTGCATCGAAGAAGATGTCATTGAGCTTGCCAAAACCAGCAACGCTAAAGTTGAGACAACTGATAAGGCAGCAAACTACCCCCTACCGGGAACAGAGACTTTCTATCATACCAATATTACTCATGTGCCAGGACACGACACACAGGAAGAAACGTACCCACATATTATGGCAAGACCATCGGCCAATGGCTGGCGTGTATTTAGGGTCTTGGAAGATAATATCGAACGTCGCGAAATAGATGTCCGGTATAACCTTGGTGCAACTCGCCTAATTACTGGGGACGACCGAGAGGTTATAGGAGCTAATTTCCAAGGCCCCGATGGTCTGCCCACGAATATAAAAGCTCGTGTGGGTGTTGTTTTATGCAGTGGCGGATTTGAAGCTAACGAGAACATGAAAAATCAATATTGGGAGAAATCGCCAGTATTAACCGCAACATCTACGATGAATACTGGCGATGGTATACGGATGGCACAAGACCTCGGAGCAGACCTTTGGCACATGTGGCATTATCACGGTTGCTATGGGTTCAAACATCCGGACCCTAATTATCCAGTGGCCATTCGGGTTAAGCGTTTGCCAGATTGGTTTCCGGGTGAAGAAGAAAAAGCAAATGTTCCCATGTGTTGGATACTGATTGACCAACATGGCAAACGCTACATGAATGAATGCACTCCATACACTCAGGACACTTCTCATCGGCCAATGGAATTTTATGATACAACGACCCAAACATTTCCCAGAATTCCGTCCCAGTTTATCTATGACGAAAATGGTCGGAAAATGTATCAGATTGGCGCTCCAACCTATAATCAACCTGGCCTAGGGTTTTCATGGAGTGAAGACAACCTCAAAGAGGTTGAGATGGGGATTATAAAAAAGGCAGAAACGCTTGAAGAGCTAGCTAAGATTACTGATACGGATCCGCTGGCATTAAAAGAAACACTGGATCGGTGGAACGCTAAATTTGATGCTGGCAATGATGATGACTTTGGTCGCCCACCTGGCACGATGGTAAGAATTGATACACCCCCTTACTACGTTGGTGAGGTCTGGCCAGTTGTCTCCAATACGCAAGGCGGACCGGTTCATAATGCCAAACAACAAGTAATGAATGTGTATGGCGAGCCTATACCTCGTTTATATGCTGCAGGGGAGTGTGGCAGCGCTTTTGGCTTCCTATATTTATCGGGAGCCAACCTGTCGGAATGCCTAATTACGGGTAAAATAGCAGGCCGAGAGGTTGCTGCCCTTGAAAGCTGGGATATTTAAATTCGACCTTGAGTTGGGAAATAAGGCCAACAAATTAACGTTACAGCAGCTCATCCTCAATTTGTTGCCGTGCGCCATCGCCCAGAATGTCCATGCGCTTCCGCAATTCTGTTTCTGTTATTTCAGAGCCCGCCTGCCTAAGGTCTCCTAGAACTTTACGAACCACATCTGCATCGCCTACTTCTTCAAAATCAGATGCAACAACCGCCTTGGCATATATTTCAGCCTCATCTCCACTAATACCCATTATTTCTGCCGCCCATAGTCCGAGCAACTTGTTGCGCCTGGCTGTTATCTTGAACAACATTTCCTGATCATGCTGGTACTTGGCCTCATACCCTTTTTCCCGATCTTTAAAGCTATCAGCCATTTCTTCCCTCCTCACCCCGCCTATTGGAAATTTGTATGCCTGATAATAATGTAAGTGCTTGCTTCAATTTAACAACCCGGTCATAACGCTTTCAATATGTGTACTGTTGTCTTCCTCCGCCGCCCTGATCATCAATGGCCCTTAATTTTAGGAAGTAATCGTGATGAAAAGAGTGACCGCCCGTGGCGACTTCCCGGTCGCCACTGGCCAGACCGAGAGAATGTCGTTGCGGGATTAGACGAATTGGCCGGTGGGTCCTGGCTTGGTGTAAATGACGAGGGCGTCGTCGCGGGAATTTTAAATCGTAAAGGATCACTCGGGCCGGATGAAAAATTTCGGAGTAGAGGCGAACTCGTCCTTGAGGCTCTTGATCATGGTGATGCAATCTATGCTGTTGAGGCTATGGCAGAACTGAATTCGTCGGCCTATCGCAGTTTTAACATGTTTATTGCTGACAATCGTGATGCCTGGTGGCTAAGGAGTATGGGCCCAACTGGAAAAAAAGTTGATATTTTTGAAATTCCAAACGGTTGTTCGATGCTGACCGCCTTGGATTTAAATTCAAACGACTCTGCACGCAATAAGTTTCATTTACCTAACTTTCGACGCGCAAATACTCCAGATCCTGAGGCCAATGACTGGCAAAGCTGGAAGGAATTAATGAATTCCAAAGACCATGCCCCTGGAGAGTCTTTCAGTGAGAGTATGTTAATAGATATAAATCAGGGATTTGGAACCCTTTCGACAAGTTTAATAGCCCTTGAAACATCAGAGGTTAATAAACCAAGAAAAAAATGGCAGTTCCTCGACCAATCAATTACAGAATCTGAATACATCGATATTGAAATTTAAGCTATATTATCGCCTTTTCATTGTTGGGAATCTGAAAACTTGCTATAGGTTTTAGTTGAAGTTTCGGTAATTAGAATAGGGTTTTGGTGTGAAAATTAGTGTCCATATAACACTTAAAAACGGTGTCCTTGACCCACAAGGAAAAGCCATTTCCAACGCACTTGGTTCTTTGGGTTTTTCTGGCGTAAATGAAGTCCGGCAAGGCAAATTCATTGAGTTAGATATTACTGAAAACGACCCAGAAAAAGCCAAGTCCTTAGCAGAAGACATGTGCCGTAAACTTTTAGCAAACACTGTTATCGAAGACTATAGAATAGATTTGGACGCATGAATTCAGCGGTCATCGTTTTCCCGGGCTCAAATTGCGACCGTGATATGGAAGTTGCGTTAGCTGCTAGTTTTGACAACACCCCCACATTGATCTGGCACAGCAATTCAGAAATCCCTGATGTCGACCTGATCGTTATACCGGGTGGTTTTTCGTATGGAGATTATTTGCGCGCAGGTAGTATGGCAGCTAACTCACCGATTATGCGCGAGGTTGTTGCGAAAGCCAAAGGCGGTACACCGGTTTTAGGAGTATGTAATGGCTTTCAAATTCTCTGTGAAAGTGGATTGCTTCCTGGGGCTCTCTTTCGAAATACCAATTTAAAATTCATTTGTCGGGATGTATTTTTACGGGTTGAAAATAATAACACAATCTTTACTGATGATTATCAAAAACAAGAAGCTATTTGTATACCTATAGCTCATCATGACGGTAACTATTACGCGGATCGTGAAACAATCAAAAATCTTGAAGATAATGATCGAATAACATTTCGATATTGTGACCGCACGGGTGAGCCAACCAAAGAGGCAAACCCGAACGGGTCTGCCAATAACATTGCTGGCATCATAAATGAAGCGGGAAATGTCCTCGGAATGATGCCGCACCCCGAACGATTGGCAGACGCGGCTCTTGGGGGCACTGATGGCAAAAGAATGTTTGAAGCACTCGCAAAAAATACAGTTAGCTAGAGGGCAGTAGTTCCTTTGGATGATAACCCACAAATTTCTCCAGAAGTGATTTCTAAGCACGGACTCACCAATGAAGAGTATCAAAACGTACTTAATATCATGGGGCGGGAGCCCAACTTGGTTGAACTTGGTATCTTCTCAGTGATGTGGTCTGAACATTGCTCTTATAAATCTTCTAAACGCTGGCTCCGTGAACTGCCAACGAAAGCTCCTTGGGTAATACAGGGTCCGGGTGAAAATGCGGGCGTTGTTGATATTGGCGGTGGAAAAGCCGCAATCTTCAAAATGGAAAGCCATAATCACCCATCTTTCATCGAACCCTACCAAGGCGCCGCAACCGGTGTCGGCGGAATACTCCGAGATGTCTTTACTATGGGGGCAAGGCCGATAGCTAATTTAAATGCGCTACGCTTTGGCCACCCAGATAATCCTAAAACGCGTCATTTAGTGTCTGGCGTTGTCGCTGGTATTGGTGGTTATGGTAACTGCGTTGGTGTGCCTACAGTCGGTGGTGAATGTGATTTTCATTCTTCCTATGACGGTAATATTTTAGTCAATGCCATGACGGTTGGGCTAGCCGACACCAAAAAGATTTTTTATTCAATAGCTTCAGGAATTGGTAACCCTGTTGTTTACGTCGGTTCTAAAACCGGGCGCGATGGTATTCACGGCGCAACAATGGCCTCCGCCGAGTTTAATGATGATTCAGATGAAAAAAGGCCGACTGTTCAGGTCGGCGATCCATTTACTGAAAAACTGCTAATTGAAGCCTGTCTGGAGCTAATGGAAACGGACTCAATTGTTGCTATCCAAGATATGGGTGCCGCAGGCCTCACCTCATCATCCGTGGAGATGTCCTCCAAGGGTGATGTGGGCATTGAGCTAAATTTGGATTGTGTCCCAGTGCGAGAAGCAGGGATGACACCATACGAGATCATGCTGTCCGAAAGTCAAGAACGTATGCTCATGGTTTTAAAGCCCGGAGCCGAAGACAGCGCACGAAAAATCTTTGAGAAATGGGAACTCGACTTCGCGATCATTGGTCAAGTTACCGACGGAGAACAGCTGGTTCTCAAAAATAATGGGGAGACTGTAGCAGATATTCCCGTTCCGCCGCTGGTTTCTCAAGCTCCTGAATATGACCGACCCAGAAGCACGCCCCCCAAAACTGAACCCTTACCAGACATCACTCCGAGTCTGGACACCCCTATAAATGAGGCGTTGCTGACCCTTCTCTCTTGCCCGGATCTTTGCTCAAAGCGGTGGATATGGGAGCAATATGACCACATGGTGATGGCAGATACAGTACAGAGGCCCGGAGGAGATGCCGCTGTTATCCGTATTCACGGAAGTGATAGAGGCATCGCAATGACCTCGGATTGTACGCCTCGTTATTGTTATGCTGACCCAGAGGAAGGTGGCAAACAGGCTGTTGCAGAGGCGTGGCGTAATTTAACAGCGGTTGGTGCTCGACCACTGGCTATTACCGATAATCTAAATTTTGGTAACCCAGAACGTCCAGAAATTATGTCTCAGTTTGCAAGCTGTATTATGGGTATGGCAAAGGCCTGTAAAACACTCGACTTCCCTGTCGTTTCCGGCAATGTGTCCTTGTACAACGAAACCAATGGGAAAGCGATCCTCCCTACACCGGTCATTGGTGCAATCGGGGTCGTTGACGATCTTTCGAAGATGGTAACCCTGGGGTTCTCGAAGGAGAATGAGAAAATCATTCTTATCGGTGATACAAATGGCCACCTCGGAGCCTCTCTCTGGCTACGAGAAATAGCTGGCCTTGAATTGGGGCCGCCGCCACCTGTTAACCTTCTTTCCGAACTCAAAAATGGGAACTTTGTTAGATCACTCATTAGGGAAAAGGTCATAAATTCGTGCCATGACCTCTCAGGTGGTGGATTGATCGTCGCTCTAGCTGCAATGGCATTGTCTGGAAATATTGGATGTGAAATTTCCTTACCTACCGATATCGACCGGGTTACTCCATGGCTTTTTGGCGAGGATCAAGGCCGTTATTTAATAGCTACCACAGAAGCCGACGAAATTTTAAAACGCGCGGAAGTTTCGGGTATTCCTGCAGCTGTTATCGGAACAACGGGCGGAACTACATTGACTGTGGGAACTCATCCCCCTATATCGTTAAAGGCAATGCGGGATATTCACGAAGGTTGGTTGCCAACATTTATGACCACGTTGGCACCTGACCAGACACCCCTCTAAAGAGGATTTTACTATGCCCATGGACCCAGGAGAAATTGAAGGCTTAATAAAAGAAGCC
This sequence comes from uncultured Rhodospirillaceae bacterium, assembly GCA_964499275.1. GTDB lineage: Bacteria > Pseudomonadota > Alphaproteobacteria > MPNO01 > UBA2964 > UBA2964. Next base: position 8,831 of record CAZCKO010000052.1, on the reverse strand, counting down.
CTGCCCGACGCCGAGGTTACTCTTGAAGATTTAGTTGGTGACGGAGATCATTGGTCTGCGACTGTTGTTTCTTCTGCATTTGTCGGTAAGACTAGGGTGCAGCAACACCAGTTAATATACCAGGCCTTGCAAGGCCGTATGGGTGGAGAATTACATGCTTTGGCACTTCAGACATCTGAACCAAATACAAAATGAAGTTTATTTGCTAGTACGGTACACAACAACAGGTTGCATAAAATGAGTAACAATCCAGTTTTAGAACGAATTAAAGAGTCGGTATCGGATACAGACGTGGTACTTTTCATGAAAGGAACACCAGTCTTTCCACAATGCGGTTTTTCTTCTGCAGTGGTTCAAGTGCTGACCCATATGGGGGTTCAGTTCAAGGGTATTGATATTTTGGCAGACCCTGAATTACGTGAGGGAATTAAGGAATACAGCAACTGGCCTACTATTCCCCAACTTTATGTAAAAGGTGAGTTCGTGGGCGGATGTGATATTGTCCGTGAAATGTTTGAGAGTGGGGAACTTATTGAGTTTATGAATACTAGCGGGATAGATGTGAATTTACAAACAGCGGACACTGCAGATTAAAACCTCGCTCTAACAAAAGATATTTGGAGACGCCTATGGCATTGGTACAAACAAAGGGTCTAGCACATTTTACCATTCCGGTAACCGACACAGAGCGTAGCCAAAAATTCTACGAAGACGTACTAGGAATGACGTCCATCCAAGTTAATCACAAACGTGGTATGGTATTCATGGACTCAGGCGGCGACTGCGTAATATTAACAAAAACACAACACGCTATAAATCAGGCAGGAGAACAGGATATACATCATGCTTGGGTAGTCGAACACAAGGACTATGAAAATGCAGTGAAAAAACTTCAGGAACGGGCCGACATAAATTTTCATTTCGAGGAAGATCGTCAAGGTGGAGCCGTAAATGGTCCGCGAGCTTATTTTGAAGACCCAGACGGCAATGTCCTGGAGATAATTGATCTAACAAGTTACAAGGGTGCTTGATGTCTACCCCCAATCTTCAAGGTTTAGCGCATTTTAGTATTGCAGTTAGCGACGTAGCGGCTAGTAAGGACTTCTATACAAATATAGTCGGCTGTAAACACTTATTCACCATCCCTTCAGGTAATATGTCGTTCCTCGACGCCGGCGGTATGTGTATAATTTTATGTCAACAAGAGCCTCCTATTAACCCTACGCTCGACGACCATAATGGGGTACATCATTCCTTCATGCTAAAATCCGAAGATTTCAATGGGGCTCTCGAACATCTCCGTCAAAATGATATTGAGATATTCTTTGAAGAAGATCGCCAAGGTGGTGTGGTCAACGGTCCGCGGTGCTACTTTCGTGACCCGGACGGAACAGTCCTGGAGTATATTGATTTGACGAGCTACTCAGGCTCCGACACCTAGTCGGATTTATACTTTAAATTAACGCTAGTAATAATCGTCGTTTAACGCGAATAGAATTCGACCACAAGGTTTGGTTCCATTTGGACGGGGTAAGGAACATCTGCCAACATTGGTGTTCGTGTAAAACTACCTTTCATATTCTTGTAATCGACTTCAATGTAGTCTGGAATTTCACGTTCGGGGCTTTCTAAAGCCTCCAATACCATGGGAATTTCACGCGACTTTTCCTTAACTTCTACCACATCTCCATCATTCACCTTATAGGAAGGAATGTTAACACGTTTCCCATTAACTCGGATGTGACCATGATTTATAAACTGACGTGCCGCAAACACAGTTGGTACAAACTTCATCCGATAAATCACTGCATCAAGGCGACGTTCAAGTAAACCAATCAAATTTTCAGAGGTATCACCCTTACGGCGCTCGGCTTCCGAATATACTCTGCGGAATTGCTTCTCTGTTATGTTACCATAGTAACCTTTTAATTGCTGTTTAGCATTAAGCTGAGCACCAAAATCTGATGGCTTACGGCGGCGTGCTTGGCCATGTTCGCCGGGGCGATACTCACGCTTATTAAAGGGGGACTTCGGTCGACCCCACAGATTACACATTAAGCGCCGATTAATTTTGTATTTTGCTTGGACCCGTTTGGTCATATTTCTTATCCTGAATTTATATACATTTTTGTCCCGATAGTCCGACCCGGTAACACCGGCGGCGTGGTTGAAGCATTATTATTGTAATCAACCCACATTCTCGGGAATGGCGGCGCACTATAGGGATTTACCCCTAAAAGTCAAAGAGAATAACTTTCTAACCAAAATCTATAACCAATTTTATCAAGCTGCCTCTTCTCTCTCCAAGGGCTGCCGGCCTCTTATCATATCAGAGGCCTTATCTGCCATCATAATTACACAAGCATTTGTATGGGCTGAGACAAGGTCAGGCATAGCCGACGCGTCCACAACCCGCAAACCCTCAGTACCTAAGACACGACACTCTGGATCGAGTACAGCCTCAACCCCCTGCCCCATCGGACAGGTACAAGTCGGATGTTCCACCGTAATAAGAGTATTGCGAATATATTCATCAATCTCATCATCTGATTTAACGTTTGGGCCGGGTTCCCGCTCCTCTCCACGAAATGGATCCAATGGAGATTGATATGCAACATCCCGACCAATTTTGAAGCCTTTCCGTAAGGTTGGTAGGTCGTTTGGTGCCGATAAAAAATTGAAAAAAATACGAACATGGTCTGTAGGGTCTTTAGAACGCAGCAACACCTCACCGCGACTATCTGGGTGCAAAAGTGCCGGTTTAATACCGAAGCCATCTTCGTAAGGGCTTCTGACACCGGGAAACCAGGTTCTTGCATCGTCTGGAATTCCCCGGAACATGAATTCAATATCCGGTACCGCCAACTCCGGTCGGGATTTTATAAAGGCGTGCATGCCTCCCGGTACAACGCTACCCGTGCCTTTACCCAGAAAATAGGATTGCAGCATTCCTACCGCCGCCTTATCGAACCGCATGTCATCACGAAATTGACTGGTGTTCGTTGGTCTAGAAAATGATATCGATACTGTCTGATGATCTTGGAGATTTCTCCCGACAGGAAGATCAACAACCGTTTTAATGCCGATATCTTTTAAATGTTCTGCTGGGCCGATGCCAGACAACATGAGCGCCTGCGGAGAGTTGAAGACACCACCTGAGAGTATCACTTCTTGATCGGCATCTGCGCGAATAGTTTGACCACCCTTTATATAATCAATGCCAACAGCTTTAGTACCTCGCATGATAATACGGCTAGTAAGAGCTTTAGTAACAACAGTTAGGTTTGAGCGATGCATTACGGGCTTTAGAAAAGCAACTGCCGTAGAACACCGCCTGCCGTTCTTGATTGTATACTGGCTACGTCCAAAACCCTCCTGCTGCCGACCATTGTAATCCTCCGTTACCGGCAGTCCGGCTGCTTTCGCTGCTTCAATCCAAGCGGGAAAAAGTGGATCTTTTGTTGTCGCCCAGCTAGTACCCAAAGGCCCATCTCCGCCTCGCCGTTCAGTATCCCCCTCCTCCCAGCCCTCGCATCGCTTGAAATAGGGCAAGCAATCTGCGTGGGTCCAACCTAGAGCGCCCTTTTGAGCCCAACGGTCAAAGTCACCAGGGTTGCCCCTCGTATATGCCATTACGTTAATTGAGGAAGAACCGCCCAACACCTTACCGCGCTTAACTTGTAGAACCCTGTTATTTAAATTTGGTTCAACCTCTGAAACGTACTTCCAGTCATGAAGTCGGTGTTCGTAAATTTTACCCATCCCAATTGGTATATGGATAAGAGGGTCTAAATCTCGGCCACCAGCTTCGAGTAGCAAAACCCTGGAATTTGCATCTTCACTCAAGCGATTAGCCAACACACAACCAGCCGAGCCTGCACCAACAATTATATAATCATATCCCTGTGCCATTTTCTGTTCCCTTTTTTGGCGTCCTTTTCGAAAGAAATCTAATCATATTCGGGTGTAAGCGGGGTCTTAAATTCCATATCATTTACAACTATTCCCGCAGGTCTCTCACCTTCTTTTAATCCAACGTAGCGTTCAAGATATTGGTCAGGAAGCGGACGACCTCCCGGCGTTGCCAGCCATAATCGTAACAGGTGCCGTTTTCGTTCAGGTTCGGGCCAGTCCTCATAAAGCGTACGACCATGAATTATCACGTGATTATGAAGAAATTGAATATCACCCTGTTTAAAACCCGTTTCGTGTTTAAGTTCTTCGGCGAGAACATCCATCATATCGAGTGCTTCAATCTGAGAGTTGGTAAACCGTGGTAATTCTTCAAACCTCTGAGCAGAACGTATATAAAAATTATGCCAATTACAGGAAAAATACCCCTTCCAAAAATTGAATACCGGTAGTTCAAACCAAGGGTCCTTGCCAGGAGGTATTTCATTTCGGCGATCGATATACCATGGACTAACCAACTCAGAGACCAGATCCGGGCGACGGAGTAGCATCTCATTATAAATTGCGACTGAACTCGCAATCGAACTAACACCGCCTTTCTTCGCGGGATGCAGGCACAATAATCCAACCACATCGCATGAATCCGAGTGATAATTGAGGTAGGCCCGCGTGTGATAGGAACGACTTGACGTTCCGTCGCGAGTTGGCCCACTAAGATCATATACGTGTCCTAAAAGATGACCATTATGGTTTTGCGAGACAGCCTTACCAATCCGTAACGCAATCCCCCAATAAGCTATCGCAGATTGTTCCCTATTATAACGATGAACTGGAACTCCGCTTAGCAGAACAACCCCGCGTCCCATTATTAACTGCGATTTCATCTCGGATAATTTGTTATCCAAGGTCCGTAACGGAAAATCTGCCAACGTAATATCTTTAATCTCTAACCCACGTTTCTTCACAGAATCCACTGCCTCATCGATCTCAGAAACTTCCGATTCGGTTAAACAAAAACGCCAGTGTGAATCTTGTTCCAATTCTTCACCATGCCATGCCGCCGGGTCTACTACACTCTTCATAGAGTCTGCCGGTTGCCACATTTTATTCATTGCCTTTGATCTTTCATGGGGTGCCATTTCTTTAAATTATTTTCCATAAAATACTGTCTATAAACCGGTGACCGTCAATTAGGGAATTATTTTAAGTGCATATCGGGACTCTGTATTCCAAATAAAACTCTGATCGGCGTTATTTTCTAAGCTTTGAACCGTTTTTCCAAATGGTCAAAGTTTCAATAATTTTCGAACATTACCATTCAAAAGTTTTTTACGATCTTCAAGACAAAGATTGACCTGCTCAGCCCAATCCTTACCAGGCTGGTTTTCAACAAACGGATAATCTACCGAAAACATGATCCGGTCGATACCCATTTCCTGAATAGTGCACAATAAGGCTGGATTAGAGAAGTTGCCGCTCGTCGTGATATGAAAGTGTGATTCAAATATTTCCCGAAAAGATCGTGTTTGAGCATTCTCAACCCTGGATAGGGCTTGGTTTATCCGCCAAAGAAGAAACGGTAAAGTCTCCCCCATATGCCCCAGAATCATCTGTAGTTTAGGATATTCATCAAATACACCGCATAGGACCATACGAATAGCTTGGGTAGCAGTTTCCACCGTATAGCCCCACCCCGCGGTAGCTAATGCTGGAAAATCACTAAGATAATCTTGATAATAGGCATTGATCACATCGGGATGGGGATAACCAGGGTGGAGATATATGGGTACATCTAGTGCTTGTGCACGGGCATAGATTGGCCAGTATTTTTTTCCATCATTAAACTCGCCATTCGTTAATCCGTGTATCATTGCCCCTTTAAAGCCGAAATCCTTCACGCACCGTTCTAACTCATCAGCAGCTGATTCTGGGTGTGCGGTTGCAAGTGCTGCAAAACCGTAGAAACGATCTGGATTACTCCTAACCGTGTGGTTGAGATTATTATTAGCCTGCTGGGTAATTTTGGGCCCGGTATCAGGATCAAGACGTTGTGCCGAGGGAGCGCCGTGACTGAGTACCTGAATATCAATACCTGCATCGTCCATTTCTTTTATACGCAGGTCATGAAGGTCATAAAGTCGCTCAAGCAGGGGCCCCCGGCGGGTCGAGTTAGGTCCCTTATAATTATCGGTGATAACAGTATCCCAATAATGTTCTTCCAGAGCGATTATTTCTATACCGGTAGATGTCACCATATTTTTACTCCATATTTTAGCCTTTTACCCTCATCAGAGGTTGTTTTGGCTTTAGTCTAATCTGCAGATGTATTAAGAGAAAGCAAACATCTAAATATTTCGATAATTGTAGCCTACTACTACTTTTCACTCAGCCCCGCTTTGCGGTATTCTAAACAGGCAATTAAGGAGTAGAAATATGGATACCGCCCAGATCGACCCCGGTACAAATTTCGTTTGGCCTTCAGAGGATGTCTCAGAGGTTCCCTTTCGTGTTTATACGGACCAAAGCCTCTATGAGCGAGAGCAACGCATGCTTTTCCAGGGGCCAACCTGGAATTTTCTGTGTCTTGATTGTGAGATACCAAATCCAGGCGATTACAAAATGACTAATATCGGTGACGCGCCGATTGTCGTTGTACGCGATGAAAATGGAGATATCAATGCGATGGTTAACCGCTGTGCTCACAAGGGCTCAATGGTTTGCTATAAACCCCGCGGTAATTTGAAGGAATTTGCCTGTATATACCATAATTGGACATACGACCTACGCGGTAAGCTTACAGGTGTTGCCTTTGGGAAGGGTGTCCGTGGCCAGGGTGGACTTACAGAGGAATTCAATCATGAAGATCATGGGCTTGAGCGCATCCGCATTGAAAACGTCCGCGGCTTTATCATGGGGACCTATAGTGATGAAACACCCCCCTTTGCCCATTATATCGGCGATGAACTTATGGCCAGCGTTGACCGAGTCTTCATCAAACCGCTAAAAGTATTAGGTTATCATAGCCAAGTTTTTCCTAATAACTGGAAGCTCTATGTCGAAAATAATAAGGATTCCTATCACGCAAGCCTACTTCATGTATTCCACAATACTTTTGGAGTTGTACGACCAACGATGAGTGGCGGTATTAAACTCAGTGATAGCGGCTGGCACCACCTGAGCTACACAGAACGCCAGGAGATTTCTGACAAAAATATCGATAAAGAAAAGGTACGGGCAAAGCAGGATGATTATAGCCTAGCTGACACTCGAATGATGGAACATGTAATGGAGCTTGGAGATACGATTACTAATTCTATACAAACAGTATTCCCGACCATGGTCTTACAACAAATTCTTAATGCATTGGCAGTGCGACAATTAATACCTCGGGGTGTTAATGAAAGTGAGCTAATTTGGACCATCCTCGGATTTGAAGATGATGATATGGAGATGGATGAACTTCGTCTAAAAGTTAATAATTTAGTTGGGCCCGCTGGGTTTATTTCTATGGAAGATGGATGCGTAGGCGGCTTTATTCAAAAAGCTGCCATGGCTAACGTCGATGCCAAGACAGTCCTTCCCATGGGTGGTAAGGTCATCGAACCTAGCAAAGGGTCGCGGGTTACCGAATCCGCGGTCCGGGGATTTTGGAAGGGCTGGCGCGAATGCATGGCTGTTTAGGAAAGTTATAATGAGCAAGACCTCCCAACTTGACCGCAACCTGGCATTGCGGCTCCGAGTCGACGCGTTAGTTGCAGACTATATTCACTGCATCGACGAAGATCGTCTGGAAGATTGGCCTAATTTTTTTTCCAGTGATGCTCGTTATCACGTAATTACAAGAGAAAATTATGACCTTGGCCTGCCAGTGGCATTAATATATTGCGACGGACGTGGCATGTTCGAAGATAGGATTTCTGCCCTTCGGGAGGCAAATATCTTCGAGCCGCACGTATACTGCCATATGGTAAGCGCACTGAAAATAATCTATGCCAGTGAAACAGAGACAAGAACTCAATCAAACTTCTCTGTTACTCGTACAATGCCAGAAGGTGAGATGACGACATTTTTATGCGGCAAGGTTTTGGATACAATCGTTGAAGTTGGTGGAGAACTCAAATTCAAAGAGCGCAAGGTTATATTGGATTCACGGCGTATCGATACCCTTCTTGTCATCCCCGTTTAAATATAGCGAGTGGAAATGATTTATTCGCTCGGTGATATGAAGCTAAAAACCGAAACTGACGACTTCTATATCGTTGAGAGCGCCGACATTATTGGTGCCGTATATCTAGGGGATAAAGTTAGTATTTGGTGGAATACCGTCATACGAGCTGACAACGAGCCTATCACCATTGGCGATAAAACAAATATACAGGATGGCTGTGTCCTCCATACCGACCCAGGCTTTCCAATCAACATTGCTGCCAATGTGTCGGTGGGTCATAAGTGTATGTTGCATGGTTGCTCGATCGACGATGGCTCGTTAATAGGCATCGGCAGTGTCATTCTTAATGGTGCCAAGGTTGGAAAAAATTGTCTGATTGGAGCTAATTCTCTGATAACAGAGGGTAAGGTCATCCCCGACAACTCGTTGGTTATGGGTTCCCCGGGGAAGGTAATACGCAACTTAGACGCCAAAGCCATTGCGATGTTGAAACGCAATGTTACTTCTTATGTAAACCGGGCTTCCCGTTATAAAAAGGAACTTAAAAAATTAAATTAGTCCACTTCCCCCATTTTAAATTCGCGGAACAGTGTACTTTTAATGTTTTACTTCGATCCGAAGTTTGACCCCCAGTCCTTCCATTCATATAAATAACTAAATTTTTAAAAACGAAATTATGGACTATTACAAATGACAGAGCCTGAGGCCAAATCCGATCAACCGCCTTTCCTTCACGACAGCTACCTAGCAT
>CAZCKO010000051.1:0-18677 GCA_964499275.1 uncultured Rhodospirillaceae bacterium | reverse complement strand
CAATGATCTAACCAAGACGAGTACAGCAGCATTTATTCCTGGCGGAGAGCCCACAAGAATATCCAATAACAAACCAATAAAAAAAACCGTTACTGAGGAGATTAAATCAACGCGATGAATTGCCCAAAAGAAAACAGCAATAAGAACAAAGTTTGGCGTCACAGGTCCAAACCCTGGAATGTAGAATGGTACGGTTGAAATCAAAACAAAGAAGACGCCCATCGCAGCCGGAAAAAATTTCCGTGCGATTGCATCTAATCGATTCGAAAGTGTGGACGTCACTTTGAGGGTGCCCGAGTTGGAGGTGATCTTTCAATTATCTTAAAATCTGCGCGTTTCTTGGTAATAGAGTCAATTAACCTGATGAATTCAAGACGTTCCAACGCTACTATAGGCGTTACACGTATCTCTCCTTCTAGTCCTCCAGCAATTTTACCAACCGGTAGCCCTGGGGGAAATACACCTCCGTGGCCTGAAGTGACTACCCCATCCCCTAATTTAACCGCGGCATTAACCGGTAAAAACGTCAAGCGTGGCATAACACTATTATCACCGGCCAAAATTGCTCTATCTCTGTGCTCGCCAACCAGTACGGGAACGCGTGAATTAATATCAGTTATCAAAAGCACTCTTGCTGATTGATAGCCAGCTGAAGCAACTCGACCCGCCAAGCCAGCCCCGGACACCGCAGCTTGCCCTTTACGAACTCCCTCACTTTCTCCCGCATTAACCACAACAGAACGAACGAATGCGCCACCTGAATTGGCAATTACCCGCGTTGTAATAGACCTCAAATTAGGCTCAGGCTTAAAATTTAACAGGGTTTGTAAAGATTGATTTTTAGCAGCAAGCCTTGTTGCTGCTTCCTTCCAAACGAGCAACCGTTCGTTTTCGCGCTTTAAAAGTATATTTTCTTCTCTCAGATTAGCTAATTCTCGGACTCTGTTAATAGCAATACTCACCGTAGCCGCTGGCTCTGAAAGCGCACCTAAAAGAGGAGAAAATATATCCACAACTACGGTCGAAACTTTATCAAACACAACTGTTTCCGCCTTACTAAGCAACATAATAGCAAATGCGGCAAAAACAAAAAAAAGGAAAGCAAATCTCTGGATCAACACCTTAATGGGCGCTGCAATACCAACTTCGCTGGAACCTCTTCTTCTATTCACAAGTATCCAACCCCAAGTAAATTCAAAACCCAATATTTAAAGTTTTATAAATTTTCAATACTGACTGTCAATTAATACATGGAAGATAAAACATTCCTCAAGGTCTTCATTTCTTCGAGGCAATGACCTGTTCCTAAAGCCACGCATGATAATGGCTCATCAGCTAGTGAGACTGGCAAACCTGTAGCATGCCTTAAAACAAGGTCGAGATTTCCTAAAAGTGCACCACCTCCTGTCAACACTATACCCTTATCAACCATGTCTGCCGCAAGCTCTGGTGCCGCATGTTCCAACGCTACCTTAACAGCTTCAATTATAGCCCCCACAGGTTCCGCTAAGCTCTCTGCAATTTGTCTTTCAGAGAGCATAATTTCTTTCGGCACCCCATTCATAAGATCACGCCCTTTGATTTCCATGGAGCTCCCTTCTCCATCTGCAGGAATGCTTGCAGACCCAATATCCTTTTTAATCCGTTCAGCGCTACTTTCTCCAACCAAAAGATTATGATTACGACGGATGTACCCGGTTATTGCTTCATCCATTTTGTCGCCACCAACACGTACAGAGCGGGAATAGACCAAACCTCCAAGGGAGAGGACAGCGACCTCTGTAGTGCCCCCCCCGACATCAACAACCATAGAACCAGTCGGTTCGGTTACCGGGAGGCCAGCACCAATTGCAGCTGCCATTGGCTCCTCAATCAAAAAAACACGGCGGGCACCAGCACTTTCCGTTGATTCTTGTATGGCTCGGCGTTCAACGTTGGTCGAACCTGAAGGTACAGCAACAATGATTTGTGGGCTTGCAAAGCTTCGTCGATTATGAACTTTGCGAATGAAATGCTTAATCATTTCCTCAGCAACCTCAAAATCAGCAATGACACCATCTCTCAATGGACGAATTGCTTCTATATTTCCTGGTGTGCGCCCAAGCATCAACTTAGCTTCATCGCCTACTGCCAGAACCTGCTTTTTACCTTTTACATCCGCGATCGCAACAACAGAAGGTTCGTTCAATACAATCCCTCTACCTTTTACATAAACCAACGTATTGGCGGTACCCAAATCTATAGCCATATCGGCGGATAACATTCCCAAGAGCCTGGAAAACATGAGTGATTACTTCCTTTGATTACCAGTATAGAAATTTAAGCAGACAGCGCACCAGGTGCTGTCTTCTCGCGTTTTACCATTAATTTATTTAGGGCATTAACGTAAGCCCGCGCTGAGGCCACCAGCGTATCTGTATCCGCCCCTTGCCCGTTGACAGACTTACCACCTTCGTCAAGCCGCACAGTTACTTCTGCTTGTGCATCAGTCCCCTCCGTCACAGCATTAACCTGATAAAGTTGCAATTTAGCTTCATGCGGCACCAACCCTTTAATGGCATTAAACGTTGCATCAACAGGCCCATCTCCTTCAGCCTTTATTGAACGAATATCTCCGTCGAAATCCAATTCAAGTTCAGCTGTTTGCGGACCCTTTGACCCACAAATCACCATAAGTGATTCAAATCTGATCTCATCATTTGCTCTCAACACTTCGTCATCAACCAGCGCAACTAAATCCTCGTCGTAAACTTCTTTCTTTTTGTCGGCCAGATCCTTGAATCGACGAAATGCTTCCTGGACAGCGTTCTCTCCCAACTCATAACCTAATTCTTTGAGTTTGACCCGAAACGCGTGTCTTCCTGAATGTTTTCCCATAACAAGTTTCGATTTTGTTAAACCAACGGAATCTGGTGTCATAATTTCATAAGTTTGCGCATGCTTTAACATCCCATCTTGATGAATTCCTGATTCATGTGCAAATGCATTTGCTCCCACAATTGCCTTGTTTGGTTGTACTGTAAATCCCGTTATAGTCGAAACTAGTTTTGAGGCTCTGGTTATACATTTGGTATCAATGCCAGTGACAAAGGGAAGTCGATCCTGACGAGTTTTCAACGACATTATAATCTCTTCGAGGGCCGCATTCCCAGCACGCTCCCCCAGGCCATTAATTGTACATTCAATTTGTCTTGCACCATTAATAACACCGGCTAGAGAATTTGCTACAGCAAGCCCCAAATCGTTATGGCAGTGGGTTGAATAAACGGCTTTATCACTATTGGGGACTCGTTCTACAAGCATTGCAATTAACGCGCCAAACTCCTCCGGCACTGCGTACCCAACGGTATCAGGAATATTTATCGTGGTCGCACCAGCATTGATAGCCGCCTCAACACAACGACACAAAAAATCAGGTTCCGTACGCGAGCCATCCTCTGGCGACCATTCAACATTATCGGTAAAATTTCGTGCATAAGTTACACTGTCAATAATAGCCTCATAAACTGCATCGGGTTCCATTTGCAGCTTGTATTTCATGTGTAACGGACTGGTGGAAATAAACGTATGTATACGGCTCATGGCCGCGGGTTTTAAAGCCTCAGCTGCTCTTTCAATATCACCGCGAGCAGATCGGGCGAGACCACAAACTACCGCACTTTTAATAAGTTTGGATACTTCACTTACGGCTTCGAAATCACCGTTAGAAGCAATCGGAAAACCGGCCTCTATTACATCAACACCCATCTCCTCTAAAAGTTCTGCAACCCGTAATTTTTCTTCGAGATTCATCGATGCGCCGGGAGACTGCTCACCATCGCGCAATGTAGTGTCAAAAATAGTAACTCGATCTGAATGGGTGCTGCTACTCATAACTCAGCTCCTTTACTAGTTAGGGATCAACGACCAATTTTTTATCACTCCCCTGAACAGCCTAACGAAATCGGTGATTGTTCAGGGGCTACTAAGTCGTGAGCCCTCTTCTAGCGCGCCGGGTAAAATATTAATTTCAGCAAATAAGAAACACGCGACTTGGCCCCAAATTTTTAGGGTTTCATTCACCACGGACGACTTGTTTTCTATCGCTATCATTCACACTTTACCATTAAACTAGGGTGCTTCCTGAGTAAGCGACCCACATTGAAAGTAACGCTCACTCAGCCAAACTTAGACCCTTGAGCCACCAAGAATCTAAACAAAACCAAATTAATTACCTATTCCTAAGCTTTTTTTAACAATAAAAGCAACGATTTTTAAATGCTTTGCCAAAAAAACTCGCCAAAAATGGATAAAATTGCAAAAAACTAATTCTTGGACTTGTCTACCAGCCTGTTTTCCGCAATCCACGGCATCATCCCGCGTAATTCAGCACCTACTGCTTCAACCTGATGTTCAGCCTCTCTGCGTCTTGTAGCCTTGAAGCTCGATTGCCCTGCCGCATTCTCTAAAACCCAATCGCGGGTGAAACGCCCAGATTGTATATCATCAAGGACCTCTTTCATACGATCCTTAACACTATCATCTATCAGACGTGGTCCCGAAATATAATCACCGTATTCGGCTGTATTAGAAATAGAATATCGCATATTGGCGATACCCCCCTCATAAATGAGATCAACAATAAGCTTTACTTCATGTAAGCATTCAAAATATGCCATTTCCGGTGCGTACCCGGCCTCCACCAATGTTTCAAATCCAGCTTTTATAAGGGATGTAAGGCCGCCGCAAAGTACTGCTTGCTCACCGAATAAATCCGTCTCACATTCTTCACGAAACGTTGTTTCAATGATACCCGCTCGTCCACCACCTATAGCCGAAGCATATGAAAGAGCAATATCCTGTGCGTTCCCGGACGCATCTTGGTCAATTGCTACCAGACAAGGTACACCGGCGCCGCGCTGATACTCTGAACGAACAGTATGCCCCGGCCCTTTCGGTGCAATCATAAATACATCCATATCTGGTCGTGCCTCAATCAACTTGAAGTGGATATTGAGGCCGTGCGCAAATGCGAGAGCGGCACCATTTTTCATGTTTGCATAGAGATCATTCATATAGAGACCCGCCTGCAGTTCATCAGGTACTAATACCATGACTAAATCTGCCCATTTTGCAGCCTCTGCTGGATTAAGTACTTTTAGCCCCGCGCTTTCTGCTTTTTCAATACTCGATGAACCATCACGTAGGCCTACTACCACTTCTTTGACACCACTATCACTGAGATTGATAGCATGGGCATGTCCTTGGCTACCATAACCTATGATGGCAACTTTCTTGGTTTTAACCAGATTTACGTCTGCATCTCTATCGTAATATACGCGCATTTGGCAGATCCTCTTTCATTGTTTATTTTCTATAGTGTTTCAGCGGACACGATTATTAATTCGCAAGAAAAAAGTTTAAAGTTAGTTTTCTAAATTCCCTTGGCACCGCGTGCAATCGCTACGGCACCGGTACGGGAAATCTCAACAAGCCCAAGAGGCCTCATTAGATTGATAAATGCATTTAGTTTCGCCGTAGAACCGGAAATTTCAAACACAAAGGAATTTTTTGTGCTATCAATTGCCCGCGCTCGAAAAATGTCAGCTACGCGTAAAGCTTCAACACGCTTATTTCCAGTGCCTCGAACTTTTACCAAAGCCAGTTCACGTTCTACGCTAGCGCCCCCATCGGTCAAGTCACTGATGTGGTGAACCGGCACTAATCGATCCAATTGTGCCTTGATCTGTTCAATTATCATTGGTGTACCAGAGGTCACAACAGTAATCCGGGAAATTGCGCTTTCTGCATCTACTTCAGCAACTGTAAGGCTCTCAATATTATAGCCACGCCCAGAAAATAGGCCAGTGACCCGCGCCAAAACACCCGCTTCATTATCAACTAGAACGGCGATCGTATGTCGTTCGATGGGCTCCACTTTCTCCTCCGTTTTTTGGTATCGGTCTAATTACCCAGCTCTCGGCCAGAGTTGTCTGCGTGAAAGATGATGTCTTAAACTAGAACCATTCCTTCTTCGGATACCGGCTTTTCAGCTTCATCTTCAGGCCCAAGAAGCATCTCATTATGGGGTGCTCCAGAGGGTATCATTGGGAAACAGTTTTCAGATTTATCTATCACAATATCAGCCACGGTAAATCTCTCGTTATTTAACATTTCTTCTATCACGTCATCAACTTCACTTGGCTTAGTGGCTCTCAATCCAACTGCTCCATAGGATTCCGCCAACTTTACAAAGTCCGGAAGGGAATCCGTATAGCTTTCCGAGTATCTTCCACCATAGAGGAGTTCCTGCCACTGCCGAACCATACCCATATATTCGTTATTCAGTATAAAAACTTTGACCGGTAAACGGTATTGCATCGCTGTGGACATCTCTTGAATATTCATCAAGAAAGAAGCCTCACCAGCAACATCAATTACTGTTGCTTTCGGATGAGCAATTTGAACCCCGATAGCCGCTGGAAATCCATAGCCCATTGTCCCCAAACCTCCAGAGGTCATCCAATGGTTGGGTTGATTAAATTTAAGAAATTGGGCAGCCCACATCTGATGTTGACCAACCTCAGTCGTGATATAAGTATCACGATTTTCTGTCAAATTTTGTAGCCTTTCCAAAGCATATTGTGGCTTTATCAGTTCCTTTGAAGAATTATAACGAAGGCAATCCCGCTTCCGCCACTTTTTAATCTTGGACCACCACGCTGCACACGCCTTGGCGTCACGGCGAGGCTTAAGATCATCCCACACTTTGATCATGTCAGATAAAACTGACGCGCAATCACCAATGATTGGAACATCCACCGCAACATTTTTATTTATTGATGATGGATCTATATCGACATGAATTTTTTTTGAACCTGGTGAAAACTCCGAAATTAGACCGGTAACGCGATCATCAAATCGCGCTCCTATATTTATCATAACATCACAATCATGCATCGCCAGGTTTGCCTCGTATGTCCCATGCATACCAACCATACCCAAGAATTTTTCATCGTTGGCGGGAAACGCCCCCAGACCCATTAAAGTTAGTGTTATTGGATAACCTGTCATGCGAACGAATTCTGCCAGCAATTTTGATCCTCTTGGACCAGAATTGATCACGCCACCACCACAATAAAATAAAGGACGCTTGGCGTTTGCAATCAGTTCAACAGCTTCTTTAATCTGTGATTGATCTCCTTTTTTCCTTGGACGATAAGTTTTATGAATTGCATAGGGCTTTTTGGCACCGTCATAACTAGTTTCATTGATCAAAACATCTTTTGGCAAATCAATAACAACTGGACCCGGCCGCCCCGCCTGCGCCACATACATAGCTTCGTTCATAACCTTCGCAAGACTGCAAACATCTTTAACGAGATAATTATGTTTTGTACAAGGACGGGTTATGCCCGTGGTATCTGCTTCCTGGAAAGCATCATTACCGATCAGATGGGTTGGAACTTGCCCGGTCAAACACAGAACAGGAATGCTATCCATTAATGCATCTGTCAAACCCGTTACTGCATTAGTAGCACCTGGCCCAGACGTGACCAAAACTACACCAATTTTTCCAGTCGAACGTGCATAACCCTCTGCCATATGAACAGCACCACCTTCTTGGCGTACTAAAACATGCTTCAAACGGTTTTGTTTGAACAATGCATCATAAATGGGAAGAACCGCCCCACCTGGATAACCAAAAACCGTATCGACGCCGGAGTCGACCAAGCATTGGATCACAATATCCGAGCCGGACAGCTTACGATTAGCCATAATCCTCACCTTTTTAATCAAATAAAGGGTGACCCTGTATAACAGGATCCCCTCTCCATTACTTACTATTCATTAATACTTAGCCGTAAAAGCCAAAACCACCAATGACTTATCACCCAGGAAGCGGCGCCAAACTAATATTTCCAACCTATTAGGTCAATAAAAATTTGCTAATAAATGGAAAGATTCTTGGATTAATATTAAAATTATATTGCGTTTCTATCTTCAATTCTGAAATAAACTGATTATTAAACCAGGTCTCTTGACGTTTTACGTAATGTCTTGTTGCTAATTGACCGGCTCCTATAGCTTCTTCCAGTGATAAACTTCCATCTAAATAAAGCAAAATCTCAGGTACTCCTAGCGCCTTCATTGCTGGCAAGGCAGGATCCAATTCTTTTTTTACTAAAGCTTTTACCTCCTCGACTGCACCCGTTTTTACCATTCTCTCAAAACGAGCATTACAATTAGCGTATAATTGTTTTCTGGGTGGTCTAAGGAGTACCGAGTTAAATTCAATTTCTGACCCGCCAACCTGATCACCTCTCTCTTTGTGCCACTGCCGCAAGGTTTTACCTGTCATTTGATAAACTTCAAGTGCGCGTAAAATTCTTTGGCTATCAGAAATATTTAATTTCTTCGCTGTTTCAGGATCGGTTTTGAACAACTCTGCATAGAGTGTGGCATTACCTTCACTCAGTATACGACGTCTCAACGTATTGCGAATTTTATTAGAAATAGAAGGAATTTTTGCAATTCCTGACATTAATGCTTTTAGGTACAACCCTGTGCCACCGACAATTATAGGCAACATACCCGCATTATGGGTGGCAAGGATTTCATTTTTGGCTAGTTCTACCCATTCCCCCGCAGAACATGGATATGCAGGATCTCTGATTGCATATAGTTTATGAGGAACACGTGCCCGTAAGGCATTGGATGGGGCCGCTGAAATAGTCTCAAGACCCTTATATAATTGTATCGAGTCGCCGTTAATGACTGCGCCATTAAATTCCTCAGCCACGCTCACAGCCAGATCGGATTTTCCACTAGTAGTTGGGCCAGCGATGACCAGTGCTTTAATAAGCGACATGACTTACACAACCACTATGCATTAATAGAAACAGAATTACCCCAAATTTCCTGAGCAAAATCAATAACAAGTTTAATTTTAGAGACTTGAACTTCATAAGAAATCGGGTTTCCTGTGTCTAAGCTTGCAAATCCACATTGTGGAGAAACTCCAACCTTTTCAATATCAATATATTCTGCAGCCGCTTCAATTCTTTGCCTTAGATAATCAAATGTTTCTAGAGTAGAGCTTTTGGTTGATACTAATCCTAAAATTATGGATTTATTTTCAGGCACTTCGCGCAAGGGCTCAAAACTACCCGCTCTAGGGGAGTCATATTCTAAAAAATAAAATTGAACATTGAGCTCTCTGAAAAGTTTTGCTGCAACATCATCATAACCCGTTGACGCCTGCCAAGAACCACCCTTGTTTCCGCGGCATAAATGGACTCCAATCGCAAGGTCTTTGGGACTCCCACGTATAATTTCATTGATTACCTCTATATAAACCTTGAGTAAATCCTCCCATTCATCGCCGCGTTCCGCTAAACCCTCTCGAATTTTTGGGTCACCTAGCTTGGCAATTGATGTCTCATCGAGTTGTAAATACCTACAACCAACGTCGTAAAGCGCTTTAATTTCATGGATATAAGCGTCAACAATATCGTTCCAAAACAAATCAAGGTTTGGATAAACTTCCTGGCTAATATTTTTACGACCAGATCTAAAATGTATGTAACACGGGCCTGGCAAAGTAACTTTTGGAATTCCCTCCCTGCAGTGCCTTGAAACAAATTTATAGTTTTCTACATTCGTGGGCCCAAGCCATTCTAACTTATCAATTACAATTGGAACTCTTGCCGAGGTCTTTTGGCCCTGTGTATCCGAATAAACCCAATTTTGATCGCTTGTAGCACCAATTTTCACCCCAGAAAAAACATCAACCGTAAAACTGTCAGAATAGGCGTGTCGCCGAAATTCTCCATCGGTGATGGACAACAAGCCGAGGTCAAGCTGTAGATCAATTACCCGTTTTATTGCTTCATCTTCAGCATGACGAACTTCCTCATCAGAAATTTTTAAGGCCTTTTTATCAGCTCTAATAGCAAGTAATTCAGGGGGGCGTAAAAGGCTCCCTATATGTTCAGCCCTGAATGGTGGCGTTAATGGTGAACTCATAATTTTCTATTCCCCCAATACGATTTAGGTTCATATTATTATACCTTAGTCTTAGACTAATACATTACATGGCTTGTCACCGAACTTATTCCACACCATAAATAATCTATGAAATTTGTTGCCACCCTTATTGCGAATCCTGAAAAGGCCAATCTTCATCCTAGAGATGTAAAAAAAGCGCAGGAAATTCTTAATCGTGCGGGATATGTTTCTAGACCTCCGGCTTGGTTAGAGGATCACATAGCTTGTGATATAGAGTTCACAGGATCTAGTTTATCATATGTCCGCAAATGTCTAAAAAATGGCCTGACTGGTATAGAAATCGACATAGTGGTGCAGCCAACAAAAAATAGACGCAAACGATTACTTATTGCTGATATGGACTCCACCATTGTTACCGGAGAAACCCTCGACGAACTCGCCGGGATCGCCGGGCTTAAAAAACAAGTTTCAGTAATTACCAAACGCGCGATGCGAGGAGAGGTGGAGTTTAAAGAAGCCGTACGGGAGCGAGTAGCCCTGCTTGAAGGCGTTCCCGCTGCAGCAATGGAGAAGGCGTTAAATAAAATAGAGGTAACAAAGGGCGCCACCACTTTGGTAAAAACGATGCGTTTTAACGGTGCCTATACAGCCTTGGTCTCTGGTGGTTTTAATTATTTTACAAATGCAATAGCAAAATTGGTCGGGTTTCAAGAAATAAGTTCAAACCAAATAGTAATAAAGAATGGTATTTTGACAGGCGAGGTAATTGAACCAATTTTAGATAGCGATGCCAAACTGCAGGCCTTAAAAAAAATTTGCAATGACCAAAACATACCACTTTCTGAATCAATAGCCACCGGCGACGGCGCTAACGACATCCCAATGATTATTCATTCAGGACTAGGGGTAGCATTTCATGCTAAACCTGTTGTAGAGACAAATGCCAAAGCAATCATTCGCTTTGGAGATTTAACCTCATTGCTTTACTTGCAAGGGTACAAAAGCACAGAATTTTGTTACTAAACGGATAGATCTAATTTGCAATCAAAATTAGCCCTTGTCCTTTGATAGTCTTAACGCCACAAAACGCGAGCTGCCGCCTTGTTCGATCAGAAACAACAAGCTTTTTCGTTTTGCTTTGCGAGCAGATTCAACCAAGACTCTAACGCTTCCTGGAGAACTCACCCTCTTTTGTTCTACACCAATATTCCGAATTATTGATCCAGGCGTAATACCTTTCTCAGAAGCGGGACTATTATTTTTTACATCAGTGATAATTATACCCTTTGTTCCCTTGTTCAATTTAAAGCGGTTTCGCAATTCATCATTTATTACCGCCAGGGTTAGGCCTAGAACGTTTACAGACTTCTCGTTATCTTTTTTCTTTTCATGAGCCCTCGTACGCCGAAGAGGTTTCGCTTCGGGAAACTCACCCAACTTAGCATAAAGGGTTACACTACGACCCTTACGCCAAACTTCTACTTTAACACGTTTACCCACTTTTGTTTCAGCGACAAACCTAGGTAAACTACGCATTTCAGTGATAGGTTTTCCGTTAAATTTAAGTATTACATCTCCAATTTTGATCGAAGATTTTTCAGCCGGCCCTCCCTTAGTTACATCTGCAACCAGTGCCCCTCGTGCTTTTTTTAAACCTAAGCTATCAGCAAGTTCATTGGTAACAGTCTGTATCCGAACGCCGAGCCAACCTCGCCGAGCTCGACCAAATTTTTTAAGTTGCGCAATTATTGGTTTTGCTAAATTTGATGGAATAGCAAAACCAATACCCACACTCCCACCAGAGGGCGAATAAATTGCCGTATTAATACCTATTACCTCCCCGGCTGTATTAAACATTGGGCCACCAGAATTTCCTTTATTGATAGATGCATCTGATTGTATGAAATCATCGTAAGGACCCGAGTTAATATTACGAGCTCGGGCAGAAATGATCCCTGCTGTAACTGTGCCACCGAGACCGAAAGGGTTGCCTATAGCAACAACCCAGTCACCGACTCGAGATTTATCAGAATTTCCGAATTTCACAAATGATAATTCCTTTTTTGAATTAACCTTAAGAATTGCAAGATCCGTTTTGGCATCTCGTCCGACAACGGTAGCCTTTAGACGAGTGTCATTCTGAAGAATTACCGAAATTTTGTCCGCACCTTCAATGACATGATTGTTGGTTACGATCAGCCCGGAAGGATCAATAATAAAGCCAGATCCTAAAGAAGTTGCACGCCTACTCGGCGTATCACGCTGCTGCCGCTCAAAAAACTCTTTGAAAAACTCTTCAAATGGCGAACCAGGAGGGAGCTGAGGTCTCTGTGGTGCTGTGCCTCCGCGTTTAACTATTTGTGTTGTCGAAATATTAACAACAGCTGGTAGTAGGTTTTCGGCAATATCAGCAAAGGAATTTGGAACCCCTCTCGAGAGAGCTACATTTGACATAAACAGACAACAAACTACCAAAAGAAAAAAAGCTGAAATAAAGGTTCTAAAACCACCAAAAAATTTATGCGCAATAGGCAGACTGGCACTCCCCTCTAAATAGAATCGTCCTAATGTTTTGTTCTTCATCTAGGTCTCCTTTATCTAGACATCGATACTTTCTAGAATCGTCTGTAAATTTTTCTTAACCAAAATCTTAGCCATATTCCAAATTGGTAAGAGTATGTTGTATCCCGGATATGGTTATTAAATGTGGTTAATTTTAGGCAATTACTAGTTCTTTTTTTTATAAAGAACGTAATTTTTATATATTAAATACGTAATAACCAAATGAGTACCAAGCCAACTATCGCAGCAAACAATCCCGCAGAGCGAATTGAAGACGACGGCAATGGAATAATAGACGCCATCATCCTCTTCATCGCATCGGGAAATAGGGCGTATATAAGGCCCTCAATTACCAGCACGAGTGCTAAAGCTGTAAAGAGATCAGGAAACATTAAAGTAGGTGTAAACGCCTATTACTACTTACGAGTTTTCTTACCATCTAGGTTTCTAAAATAGCGGAAAAATTCACTATCTGGTGACAGCACCATTGTTGTTCCGTCACCTAGAGCATTCCCATACGCCTCCATACTCCGATAAAAACCAAAAAATTCAGGGTCTGTTCCAAAAGCTTCATTCAAAATATTAGTTTTAGCTCCTTCGCCCTGACCTCTTAAAATTTGAGATGTTCGACGAGCTTCAGCAAGAATAACCGTCCGTTGCCGGTCTGCATCTGCCTGGATTTCTGCCTTAATCTTCGCTCCTTCAGAGCGAAGTTTTTGTGCTTCAGCCACGCGCTCGGAACGCATCCGATTATAAACGGATTGGGCAGTTTCTTTGGGAAGGTCGGTTCTCCCCACCCTAACATCCACAACCTCAATACCAAAATCAGGGGCTTGGGCTTTCATTTGCTGGGTGATTCTACCCATGACATCGTCGCGTTTATCAGACAGCATTTCACCGAGCAAAATTTTTCCTATCTCAGCCCGAACTGCGGCATTTAAGCGCCCGCCGAATACCTGCAGGAAGTTAGTTTGAGTAACTGCCTTTTTCTTAAATTCTAGCGGGTTCACGATTTTATATCGAACGAACGAGTCAACAATTATACGTTTTTGATCAGCAAGGATAACCTCTTGAGCAGGGGGGTCCAACTCGAGTACTCGCCTATCAAAGTATTCGACGTTCTCCAAAAAGGGCTTTTTAAAATTAAGGCCTGGATCGCTGGCAGTTCTGACATAACGACCAAATTGCAAGACAAGAGCATGCTTGGTCTCATGCACCGTATAAATGGAATCAAAAGCTGCTATACCCCCAGCAACTACAACCACACCTAATATCACTAGCAAGATTTTATTCATGTCAGCGACCTCCTTGGGTGTTATCTTCAGACTGAAGTTTAGCGTCAGATCTCTTTTTTATTTCTGGTAATGGAAGATAAGGGACTACACCCTGACCACCCTTGCTGTTATCAATGATGATTTTCTCGGAATCTTTCATAACCTCTTGCATGCGCTCAAGATAAAGTCTCTGGATTGTAACTTTTTTACCGGTCTTATACGCCTCGTACACTGACAGAAATCTCTTGGCTTCACCCTCCGCTTCTTTGACTAGCTGCTCACGGTAAGCCGTTGCCTCTTGAACCAAGCGCGCGGCCTCACCCTGGGCTTTCGGGATAATATCATTCCGATATGCGTCTGCTTCATTTTGTTGACGGTCCTTGTCCTGCCTGGCCCTTTGCACATCATTGAAGGCATCGATTACCGGTTGGGGTGGTTCCACTTTTTGCATTTTAACTTCTGCGATAAAAATACCAGCTCCATAACCATCCAAGATTTTTTGCAGTACAGTTTTTGTATTATCCTCAACAAGTTGTCGGCCTTTAGATAATGCATCTTCTAGTGTAGTTTGCCCAATCACCTCCCGGATGGCGCTTTCGGCTGCTATCTTGGTAGTCCCCTCCGGCTCACGAATGTTGAAAAGATAATCTCTTAAATTCTTAATCCGCCATTGAACAACAAAATCAATATCGATTATATTTTGATCTCCAGTCAACATCAAACTTTCTTCCGAAACATCGCGTATTGTTGCCATATTTCCTGTTCCACCAGCCGCCCTAAACCCAATGGAAATAGTGTTTGTCCGATCAACCTTTCGGGTCGTTACGCTACCTATGGGTGTCGGAAACCAGAAATGAAGACCCGCTTGTGTTTCGGACGCAAACTTACCAAATAATAATTCAACGCCACGTTCTCCCTGATCAACGCGATAAATCCCCGTTGCCAGCCACAAAATAAGGGAGACGACAACCAATAGTGAAATACCAGTCTTAGACCCCATGCCACCAGGCATCATTTGTTTAAAACGGTCCTTACCTTTTTGAAGAATTTCTTCAATATCAGGTGACTGACTACCGCCAGACCCACCCCCCGGGCCACTACCCCAAGGACCCCCACTATTATTGCCACCGCTCCCACCCTGTTGTTGCCAAGGCATATTTCAACTTCCTCTATAAAGTTTGCGTGGCAAGTTGCCACCGAACACTAGTGGTATATATGTTAGCTTGAGCGGGAAAGCAACGGAGTGCTTTAAAAGCACTTACTTTTTATTCAAGATATAATAGGGGGGAGAAACCTTTATGACCAACGTTGAAACTACCCAAATTCTTGAAGTACTGCGACAAATAATAGATCCAGACCGGGAAAAAGACATCGTCAATCTGAATATGGTGTCAGGTATTGTAAGTAAAAACGGAAACGTTGGTTTTACAATCGAGGTTGATGCCGAGAGGGGCAAAAAAATGGAGCCATTACGGCAAGCAGCGGAGAAAGCTGTCATGGCCCTACCGGGTGTTATTTCCGTCACAGCAGTCTTGACTGCACCAGCTCGTAAAATTGGCTTGGCTGAACCTCCCAGTAAAAAAACCGATAATCAACCTGTAAAATTGCTTGAAGATATTGGTGCTGTTATTGCGGTGGCATCTGGCAAAGGAGGAGTTGGAAAATCAACAACTTCGGTCAATCTAGCACTTGCGTTTGCCCAGAAGGGGCTTCGGACTGCTATTTTAGACGCCGACATTTATGGTCCATCTCTACCTCTTATGATGGGTATTACAGAAAAACCTGAGTCACCAGATGGTAAAGTTTTGTTACCTATCAAGAAATATGGACTAAAATGTATGTCTATTGGTTTCATGGTTCCCTCTGATACTCCTACTATTTGGCGAGGGCCCATGGTCATGGGGGCCTTGGAGCAAATGATGCAGGACGTTGAGTGGGGAGATTTGGACATCCTGGTTGTTGACATGCCCCCAGGGACTGGTGACGCACAATTAACTATGGCCCAACGCGTCGCTCTGGCTGGATCAGTCATTGTGTCTACTCCGCAAGACCTCGCCCTACTGGACGCCCGTAAAGGCCTGAATATGTTCAAACGAGTTGAGGTCCCAGTTCTGGGAATTATTGAGAATATGAGTTATTTTTTATGTCCCCATTGCGGTGAAAAATCAGAAATCTTCACTCATGGAGGCGTTAGGACTTCAGCTGCCCAGTTGGGAATAGATTTTCTTGGCGAAATACCTCTGGAAATGGAAATCCGCGAAGGCTCTGATAATGGTAAGCCTATTTTGGTTAATGACCCAGATGGTCCTAAATCTCAAATTTACCACACCATTGCCGAAACTTTATGGGAGAAAATTTATAGCGGCACCGAGCAACTAATGACTCCCGACATTATAGTGGAGTAGGACAACGTGTCTGAGAATAAGATACCTTTTCGTCAACGTATGGAATTCGAGTATGGAAAACCCAAACAGGTCACACCATTGGTCCGCCGATTGGTCGCTAGGAATCCGAGTAGTTTTACCTTTAATGGCACTAACACCTACATCATAGGACATGGAAATGTCGCCATTATCGACCCCGGACCGATACTGAATGAGCACACAAACGCGTTAGTCGAGACGCTCGAGGGTGAAACTGTGGAGCATATTCTCGTTACTCACACACATATGGACCATTCGCCTGGTGTCACTCCGTTAAAAAATTTGTTAGGAGGCGAAGTTCATGGTGCAATACCGCGTGAGATTCCAAATGGAGTAAAAACTGCAGAATCAATTCAATATGATTTTACGCCTGATAATGTATTATTAAATGGGAGTATAATTAAGGGGGAAGATTGGAGCCTCGAAGCCATCCATACGCCCGGACATATGTCCAATCATATGTGCTTTGCCTTACCAGAAGAGAATATTCTTTTTACGGGAGATCATATCATGAGTTGGAATACCACTATCGTATCCCCCCCGGATGGGAATATGGGTGAATATTTCTCCAGTCTAGACATATGTCTTGCACGCAGTGATAAATCCTATTGGCCAGCACATGGACCATCCATCCCGAACCCTCAACCTTTTACGCGTGCGTATCGAAATCACCGTCGAATGCGAGAAAGTGAAATCGTGAAATGCCTCGATAACGGCCATTGCACGGTTCCTGAAATAGTAGGGATATTGTATAAACATTTACCAGAAAAACTGCACGGTGCAGCAGCACGGTCCGTATTGGCACATTTGGAGTATTTAATTGAAACCCGGCGAGTAACCCAAATTGATAAGAGCAAAGAAACTACCAAATATAGGATAGTTTAACGATGAATTATATTGGAAAAGCAATTCCCCGCGAGGAGGATATAAGACTTCTGCAAGGTCACGGTAGATATACCGAAGATGTAAATGCGTTGAATCAAGCTCACGCATTCGTTGTACGTTCTCCGCTCGCACACGCCAAAATTAAAACCATAAATGTGTCAACCGCCAAACAAGCACCAGGAGTACTTGCTGTGCTCACCGGCGATGATATAGAGAAACGCGGCCTCGGCAGACTGATGCCTGCAGCACCCGGTAAACGCAGTGATGGCTCACCAGGTTTTGCCTGCCCTCAACCCTTGTTGGCACAAGAACGCGTACGATATTCCGGTGAAGCAATTGTCTTTATTGTTGCTGAAACGCCCAATCAAGCGAAAGACGCCGCTGAACTGATTGAAATTGAGTATGATGAGTTAAAAGCAATAACATCTGTTGACAACGCGCTCTCATCGGGTGCGGGAGCAATTTGGGATGATAACCCCGGTAACGAGGCTTATTGTTTTGAAAAAGGAGACGCCACTGCAACAACGGCAGCATTTGCCAACGCCGCACACATAATTAAACATCGAGTTCACGTGAATAGGGTAACCGGCAATCCGATGGAAAACAGGGGCTGTATTGCTGAATATGACCCATTTGAAGAACGATACACACTTCGAGCTACGGTACAATCGGTACATGGAATCCGACAGCAGATTGCCGGTCAAATCTTAAAAGTTCCCCAAACCAACCTGAGAGTAATTTGTGATAATATGGGAGGCGGATTTGGGACACGTGGCGGGTGTCACCCTGAATATAGCCTCGCATTATGGGCGTCGGAAGCCATCGGTCGGCCGGTGAAATGGGTGGCTGATCGTAGCGAAGGTATAATGACAGACGAGCAGGCCCGGGGTGGACTTGTAGATTGTGAACTAGCACTTGACGCCGATTATAAATTTTTGGCACTCAAAACGCATACGAAGGTCCCGATCGGTGCATACTTTGGAAACGACAGAAACTTACGAACCGCCACCGGCGGCCTAGGCGGATTAGCGGGTGTTTATGGGATTCCAGCTATTCACGCTAAGGTAACGGGCGGATTTACAAATATGATTGGTAACGCACAATATCGTGGTGGAGCCAAGCCGGAGCCTGTCTATGTTTTAGAAGTTATGGTCGATGTTGCTGCTCGCAAACTGGGAATCAATCCTATCGAACTGAGACGACTTAATACTATTGGGCCCGAGGAAATGCCCTTCAGAACTTGCTTTGGCGATGTTTATGATTGCGGTGACTTTGTTCGTAATTTCGACGAGTGCCTGAATGCTGGTGATTATGTAAATTTCGAAAATAGATGTGCGGAAAGCAGAGCTCGAGGTAAGATACTTGGTATAGGGTCTTCAAATTCCGTCACCGGTGTGGCTAGTACCAATTTTGAGCATGTTGAAATACGTTTTGATCCATCCGGCAACGTTACTTTGCTGAGCGGTGCTATGGACCATGGACAAGGCCACGCCACGACCTTCAATCAGGTTCTAGCAGACACCTTAGAGATCGATACAGACGG
>CAZCKO010000050.1:4147-18730 GCA_964499275.1 uncultured Rhodospirillaceae bacterium | reverse complement strand
TACCATTTTCATACATAAACCCAAGATTTTCCTGAGGTTTTGCATGCCCTAATATGGCAAGTGGCTTTAATTCTCGAAAAGCGGTTACATAATTCCGCTTAGAAAAAGCATCAATACCCATTTGGTAATCAGCACTCTTACAGACCCCCGCACACCCAAATAGTAGAGCAACAGTCAGGCAGAGTGCGGTGGTCAGTCTTTTCATTGGTTATTTGATCTTCTCACCGTTCTTGAATGTTCCGGTCCACTTCGGGTTTACAGTTCCGTTTTCGTGGTATACGACCCAAGGCCCCTCTTCCATACCGTTCTTGAAAGTTCCTTTATACCATAGCTGTCCGTTCTTCCGGTAACGGATCCAGGCACCCTCTTTCTTAGCATTCTTGTTGTAATCACCTTTGTACGCTAACTGTCCGTTTTTGTATATTTTTCGGACTATTCGCGCATATTCTCCCCCATAAGGTTCGCTACAACCACCCTTGCTCTTCATAACAAACTTCACGGTCGCTGTTTCACCCATTTCCAAGTCATAACCTGAATGACCATCAGCAAAAATAATTTCAAGGTTTTCCTTACCCGCTCCATCCATTTGTAATGACGTCTCCTTCAAATCAGCTAAAAAGACGCTACCTGTCCAAGTCATCCAATGATTTATATATTTAAGGTCCCATAAATCATCTTTACGGCCATCACTTAATTTGCTGTCGCAACCAATTTCTTTATTGGTTGTTTTATAGTCATTGGAATTAGATGGAAATGGTGTCGGGTCTTCGGTACAGCCAACTAATCCAAAAATAGACGTAGCCACTAACATTACATATACAGTCCTCAACATTTGTTTTCCTTCTTCTGATTTTTATTGGCTGGAGAGACCAAACGCCCGCATAATTTTTTAATACCAATACCCTGACAGATATTATTGTTAATTTGGAGTCAAAAACTCATCAGTAATAGTAATTGTGTAAATTATTATCATAAATTTAATTTCCAATTACATTCTTCTCGATTTTACCTTTATTAAGACCAAATCAAGCCATTTTTTTATTGATAATTGAAAATGTTCAGCGAGTTCTGTCTCCATGACTCGTTGCACCTCCCATCGGGGTCATGGTGTCTGATGCCTCTAAGGACATCATGACCCTGAACCAAATCACGAAGGGTACTAAGTTAAACGATGAAGACACTAACCCTTTTCATTCCTTTGATATCAATTTTCTTCTTATTCACACCAATTAGTTTCTTGTCCGCAGCATTCCATATAGTGAACCCGAGTGTTCAAAAGAATGAGGGGTGTACTGATAAAGTAGTAACTCTAAATTGTAAGTCGGATACTAAAACCAAAAATTCTAAATTTCTTCATAAGCTGAAATCAGCCGCATTAACCGGGGATGCTTATACTCAGTTTAGATTAGGAGAAATTTATAGGCGGGGCTGGCTGGGAGTGAGGAAAAACAAAGTTGAAGCTTTTAAATGGATAAAGATGAGTGCCGAGAGCGGACACCCTCCAGGTCAGGCCGTATTAGGGGCGATGCTATCGATCGGAGTTGGTGTTCCCGCCAATTACCTAAAAGCCCACAAGTGGACGCGCATGGCAGCGTTAAAAGGTATAGCCGAAGCTCAAGCTAACTTGGGTGTGATGTATATGTATGGGCACGGGATACCGAAAAGTGAGGAGCGTGCCATCCAATGGCTCCGTAAAGCCGTGGATCAGGGTAATTCTCTGGCAAAAAACCTACTAGGAAAAATTTACCTATCTAAAGGAAGGAAATTAAGAACTAGAAACTTAGACTGCCGAAAAAGGTGGGCCTGTCTTAGGGCCTTCCAACTATATCAAAGAGCCGCCCAGCTTGAAAATGGCGATGCTATGGTCTTCTTAAGTAATATAACCCTCGCACTTCACAAGAGGAGCACCCTTACCAATTACCCCAAATGGGTTATGTGGTTACTACTAGCCAACCGGTTTAAAATTAAGGACCCTGTTCTAAGGAAAAGCGTAAAGGGTCTTTTAACAACCATAAAAACGAATAAAAAACTTATGAAGACTAGCAATGTGCTGGCTAACCAGTGTATCGCTCGTGGCCTTAAAGGTTGTTAAGGTTTTTACTTGCCTTTCACTTTTTCTTCTAGACAAAAGGGGTAATTGCCAAACTTTGTTCAAAGACAGACAACACAGCCGGGGCCCCATAGACCGAGGATTTTTCAATCAGTTTATTTTGAAATTCGGAATTGAACTGCCCAGTTACCCTGATACTCTATGCAACTTCGGTTCGGTGGTGACAGGCGTATCAATGGTTGCGAGCTGGCTCCACCACCAGATCTTCGTATATAATTTGCCTCCTAATTTTATAGAATGACGATTAATTAAATCAACGGAATCACGAAAGTCCAAAACACTAATACTCCTTTTCGTGACCAAAAAATGGTTGATTTTTCCATTTAGTATCTTCTTCTATAGTACGAACGTTCTAACAAATCTTCTTATTAACTTACCGTCTCTTATTATCATTGAATTTAGGAATCTAATTATGGTCAACCCCTTCTCCGATCAAAAACAATTTATGACAGCTTGCGACCAAACGACAAATGGATCACTGGATACCCAGCAGTATGAACTTTATCGTAATTTAATTGCCGAAGAAGTTGGCGAACTTAACGAAGCAGTTGAAAATAACGACCGTGTTGAACAGCTCGACGCCTTAATTGATATACTTGTCGTTACGATCGGGGCACTTCATTCTATGGGTGCAGACGCAGAGGGTGCTTGGAAAGAGGTGTTAAAGACAAATTTAGCGAAAATTGACCCGAAAACAGGAAAAGTAACTAAAAGAAATGACGGAAAAGTTTTAAAGCCAGAAGGCTGGAAGGCTCCACAACTCGCTCCCTACCTGACTAATATTGCTGATCACTGATTGGAATGTGAGTTTATGACCCATGACCTAGCGCATACCTACGCTGTAGAAGAAAGGGAAATGATCGTCAAAACGGACGACGTGCGGGTTCACAATCTCCATCTCACGTCAGACCAGGTAATTCCTTGGCATAAGCATACAGAGGTAGATGACACCTTTGTTTGTCTTTCGGCAGAAACAATTATTTTATCGGACAAGGGTGAAAACTATATAAAGCTGGGCCCCGGAGAACGATGCACCATCAAATCTGGAATTGGGCATTTTGTTAAATCACATACAAAAGAAGGCACCACCTTCCTCCTCATTCAGGCGACAGGAGAACATGACTTCATCCCGCTACCTAAACCCAGTCATAATTAAAGATTTCACGATAGGTTGATTATTGAAAACCTTTATATAATTAAATTATTTATATCAATAATTTAAAATATTTATTTAAAGTTATTGATTATGATTGGATAACCCCATATTAACCTGTATTTCTTCGAGGGCGAGTAGAATTGCCTCTGGTGTTGCCGGCGCATTCAGTTCCGGTCGAAACCTATAATCACCAACCCTCGCGACAGCATCACGCAAAGCAAGCCAAACGCTAATGGCCAACATTAGAGGAGGCTCACCGACTGCCTTCGACCTATATATCGTCGGAACCTTATTAGGCATATCATCAAGGATGTGCACCTTAAACTTTGGAGGAACGTCTCGGCTTCCTGGAATTTTGTAAGTCGATGGCCCGTGCGTCATAAGACTCCCACGTTCGTCCCAAACAAGCTCCTCAGAAGTCAGCCAGCCCATTCCCTGAACAAATGCACCTTCTATCTGGCCCAAGTCTATTGCCGGATTTAAAGAAGAGCCAACATCTTGCAGAATATCGGTCG
The DNA here is from genome assembly GCA_964499275.1 of uncultured Rhodospirillaceae bacterium. Lineage (GTDB taxonomy): Bacteria > Pseudomonadota > Alphaproteobacteria > MPNO01 > UBA2964 > UBA2964. The sequence continues at coordinate 14,949 of CAZCKO010000050.1, read as the reverse complement.
AAAGAACACGAGATTCACCGGTTAAAGTGTCGATTACCACCTCTGAAACACTTGCCCCATAGGTATAATAGTAAAACGGGCTGCCAGTCATCGTTTTACTGTCCCAATGAATATCGGGGGTCTGATAATAACCGGTTGCAGACAGTGAAATACGACGGGACCAGGTAAGTTCGGCTACCTCAGAAAATGAAAGACTTTCGTTACCGGCGTATACCCTATTTTGACGAAACTCAATACCATCAAAATCAAAGCCAAAGTGATCCGCCACAACCTGAGCCATTCGTCCCTTTATTTCCTCGGCTGCATTATATGCGGCCATTCCGTTTAAGTCGGACCCGGCAGATGCAGCTGTAGGAGCGGTATTTGGAACCTTGTCAGTTCGCGTGGATGAAATTTTTACATTATCAATATCTATCTGAAAAACAGAGGAAACTACTTGCGCCACCTTGGTAAAGAGACCCTGCCCCATCTCGGTCCCTCCATGGTTTAAGTGCACACTCCCGTCGGTGTATACATGCACCAGCGCGCCCGCCTGGTTCAAGGCCGGGGCATTAAACGAAATCCCAAATTTAACGGGCATCATCGCGATACCTTTTTTCATGGTTTCATGAGATGCGTTGTATTTATCGATCGCTTTTCGTCGACTCGGAAGATCCACTTCCAAGGCCAAGCGGTCAACAATTTCTGGTATTATGTTATCAGATACGGTCTGTCCATACGGGGTTACATTTCTATCATCAGTTCCATACCAGTATACACTTCTAATTTTTTCAACGGACATTTTCAGCTCGAAGGCTACATGTTCGATAATAGTTTCAATTGCCAGCATACCCTGAGGACTTCCAAATCCTCTAAAGGCTGTATTGGAAACGGTATTAGTCTTACATGGCCAACCCCTGAATAATGAGTGAGGTATAAAATAAACGTTATCGCCGTGACACAATGCACGCCCTATCACACCCGCCGATAAATCTGCAACATTTCCCGATCTGGCGGCCATATCGATTATGGCCCCTTCTATTTTTCCGATTGGGTTAAAGCCAACCTGGTATTTGAATAAAAAGTCGTGTCGTTTTCCTGTAGCGATCATGTCGTCATCGCGTCGAAGCCGCAGTTTTACCGGCTTACAGCATTTATCGGCTAGTAAAGCGGCTATAGCCCCAACAATTGTTGACTGACTTTCTTTACCGCCGAAGGCTCCCCCCATTCTTCGAACTTCCACAGTCACATCATTCTGATTTATTCCTAAAACACGGCTTACTCCTTGTTGAACTTCTGTAGGGTGTTGTGTTGAGGAATAAACCAATATATCGGGACCCTCGCCTGGTATAGCCAGCGCAATTTGACTTTCCAAATAAAAGTGATCCTGCCCTCCACAAGCAATTTCACCGTTCACAACCAAGTCAGAGTCTTTTATAGCTTTTTCCGCGTTACCGGATACAATTTTTGGAGGCTCATAAGTAAACTGGCCTTTATCCCAGGCCTCTTGGATGGAAAGGACAGCCGGTAATTTTTCGTAGATAACTTTAATCTTTTCTATCGCGGCAAAGGCATTGTCAAAATTATCTGCCGCAATGGCTGCTACAGGTTGACCCGCATATTCAACGAGGTCTTCAGCTAAGACGGGTTCGTCTCTAAACACAGGGGCTATATCGTTTAACCCCGGTATACCATTTGCCGTAATAACAGCAGCCACACCGGAACATGCCTCAGCCTTTGAGGTGTCAATGTTTAAAATTTTAGCATGAGCGTGCGGACTTAATAATAAAGCAACTTCCTGTGTCTCAGGTAAATTAGGCATGTCATCGATAAAAACGGCACCACCGACAACATGTTTGATAGCACTATCGTGTTGAGAACTTTTATGGACCCCTCCTCGAATGTCTTCTGATGCACTCATTGAACTTTTACTACTTCGAGTTCATTTTCGGAGCCAAAGAGATCGCGATACAGTCGAATTAATAAATTAGTGGCAACTTTCGTGCGGTATTTTGCACTTGCCCGGTGATCGCTCATTGGCTGAAAATCAAGAGATATTTGTTTAGATGACTCTATAAACTGACCTTCATCTAAACGATTGCCTTCCAAAGCTAATTCAGTTTTTGTTGCCCTACAGGGTCTTGCGGCCATTCCACCGTATGCGACACGAGCGCTCGATATCGTTGAGTTTTCAACCGTCAAGCGGTAGGCACCAATCACCGACGATATGTCCTGGTCATATCTCTTGGAAACTTTATACGTCCGAAATATTTGGTTATTCAAAAGCTTTGGGATTTTAATATTTTTAATGACCTCATTTTCTTTTAAACAAGTTTCTCGGTAGCCAACAAAAAAACCTTCTATTGGCACTTCACGTTCACCGTCGGACGACGCCAGGGTAAGACTTGCATCAAGTGAGATAAGACAGGGAAGAGTATCGCCAATGGGTGAAGCATTTCCAATATTGCCACCGACCGTCCCTAAATTTCTTATTTGTCGAGAGCCAATGCGACGGATTAACCCTTCAAATGAGGGGTAAAGCCTTTTTATATAGTCCAAGGCCTCCGAATACGTGACGGCGGCACCCAGAATAAGCTCGGCTTTTGTCTCAATAATTTCACGAAGCTCTGAGACGTGACCCGTATAAATCACATTCTCAGGAACGATCCGCTCTTTACTAATGGAAAGACCCAAGTCGGTTCCACCCGATAATAGCATCGCATCTTTAATCAGGCCCTTAAGACTAACCAGCTCGCTAAGTGATTTTGGCATGTAAAAAGTTTGGTTTTCGTTCTGATATTTTTCCGGCGGAGGCTCTAAAGGGCGTTGTTCATATTTGATGTTTTCTATACACCCAATTCGTGCTGCATCAACAATCGGCCTATAGCCGGTACACCGACAAAGGTTCCCGGCCAGTGCATCATGAATAACGGGATCATCTTTTTCTTCCGGTGACTGCCCCAAGGCGAAAAGGGCCATCACAAACCCAGGAGTACAAAATCCACACTGCGTCCCCCCTCCCTCAGCCAAGCAATTCTGTATTGTGCTCAACTTTCCACCATTAAAATTTTTTACTCCTTCAACAGTAATAATTTCACTCGCTCCTACCTGTCCTAGTTGTAAAAGACAGGAATTTACGGCTTCAAATTTATTATTTACGACACGTACAACCGTGCAGGCCCCGCAATCACCCTCCGCGCAACCTTCCTTAGTACCAGTTAAATTCGGGTTTTCCCGAATATATTCCAATAATGTCATGGTAGGGGAAGCGTCACCCGTTTCGTGTAACTTTCCATTTAAGACGAGACGGACCATGCGATTAAAAACCTATAATCATTAATTTTTTTATGGATTATCCTACTAATTATTACAGCCAAAAGAATTCGGTCAAGGCATTAGGTAAAAACTAAAACCAACCTAAACCAAAAATTTCAAATAACGCTGGAGTAGGCCAAAATACATTCAAAAGAATATCGAAGACGGCTATGACAAAGATTTCGGACAAAGCGAAAATGATTAGCGCCTCAATCCATCTACCCCCGTAATGTCTAATAAAGAGTATAACAAACGCCCCAGCGGCAATATGAAAACCTATCGCCCAAACCCCTGCAGCTAATGCGAACAACCAGGAAAATGCCTGCAACGACCTCACGACACCCTCCTTGGACCCCTTAGTAACGCCAGGTACGTCGGTTTTGGTATCAGATGAAGAGATCCACCTCCAATGAAGAAAAACTTGTAAAACCCCGAGTGGAACTCCAACACCAGCCAAAAAGTAAATCACGAGTGCGCCCCGCAGCACCCAATCCGTACTAATATAGGCCGCCGCAACCAAAATGCTCGATATAACGAGGAGGAACCCCACATCCCACAACCGATCATTTTTGGATAAAACTATCTCACCGTCCGTGCTCGTTGAAACATTTTTCTTTTGCCTTCTTTTCCTGATGAAAGGCATTAATAGTGTCAGTATTATCAAAATCAGGATAGCGATAACGCCCGGCCCCGCGAGCCAATCCCAACCATACCGAGCGTTTGACAACCATAAATAGGTCTCCAGTTGACCTCCTAGTACAACCGCTACCAATAGAGGCGGCCGAGGCCAATCCAAAATTTTCATTAGGTACCCCAAAACGGAAAATACTAAAAAGGTTAAAATATCCCACCACACAAAATGGGCTGCGAAAGCCGCTGAAACACACAAGACCAAAGTCATCGGTACTATGATATAGAACGGCATAAGACTAAGTTTAGCGAATTGGCCTGCCGCTCCAATTGCAAGACTTGCTGCGAATATATTGGCAATTACCAAAACAAAGATCATTGCCATTGTGTATGGTAATTGATCTGTCAACATCGCAGAACCCGGGGTGATGCCGACGGAAATAAAAGCGATTAAAATAAGCGCGAGAGACGTTGACCCCGGGATTCCGAAGGCAATTGTTGGTATAAGAGCACCTCCCTCTTTTGCATTATTGGCGCTTTCTGGTGCAATAACACCCCTGACATCTCCCTTTCCAAATTTTTCAGGATTTTTTTCTGTTTGAACAGCGTGAGCGTATGCAAACCAATCTGCAACAGATGATCCTAAACCAGGAAGAACGCCAACCCAGACACCTATTATGGAACACCTTATCGCGAGCCATTTATTTCGAAAGACGTCTTTCATCCCTTCGAACAAGCCGTGGCCAAGACCCTCAGTCTCCGCAATAGAGGTCCGACGACGAGCCAGACCAATCATTTCGGGTACCGCAAAAAGACCCAGGCCGACTAAAATTAGACTTATCCCGTCAACAAGATACTCCCCCTCGAAAGAAAATCTCTCCACCCCTGTTTTGTTATCCATTCCTATTGTTGAAATAAACACACCTATAATTGCCGCTATTAATCCCTTTACTGGAGCGGTACCACTCAACACACCAACAGCACTCAACCCCCAAATCACTAACATCAAAAATTCAGGGGAACCAAAGCTCAAAACAAGGGGTTTTAAAATTGGTAAGCTTAAAAGAAGGACGACAGCTCCAAAAATACCACCTAAAGGGGAGGCAACGAATGCTGCCCCAAAAGCCCGCTTCGCTTCGCCTTTTTGGGCCATTGGAAACCCATCTACTATGGTAGCTTGGGAACCCGCACTACCGGGTACCGCTATCAATACTGACGGAAAGGTATTCGCTGTATTTGATACCGCGCCTATCCCCAACAGAAAAGCTATTGCCGGATATGGATCAAGTGTAATCGCAAAAGGCAACACAATTGTAATAAGGAGAAGCACACCAATCCCTGGGAGGGCAGCGAAAAATGAACTACCGAGAATTCCTAGAGCCATGAGTGTCAATGGCCAAGGCTTAAGAATTTCGGTTACGGCTATATATAATGCATCAAGCATAAACTATTCTATTAATGCGGCGTGGAATTTCCACACCGCATTCTTATTCAAACTAAAGGGATAACGATTACTTACAATCGATTTTGGTCGCTTTTTTTATGCCTTTAGTCTTAAAGATGCACTTCATACCGACTTTAAGCATCTTACGTTTGACAGCACTGCCGCCAATTGTAATTTTAGTCTTTTTGCTGACCTTCAGCTTACCTTTTTTACCGCCACCCTTAAATTTTATGCTTTTACCTTTTTTCTTAATCTTTGTAATTTTACCCTTAAAAACATAAACTTTGTTTTTGAAAGCGGTTAATCCGTATTTCTGTTTAAGCTCTTCAGCATAATCAACTGCCTCTGTCGGACCACTAAAGACATTCGCCACGAGCTTAGACACCGTATTGCCATCAATATAATTTATCTCCTTACTAAACTGTTTACGAGCAATCTTAAGGAAAGCTGGATCAGTAACTGAGGCTTTATAAGCGGCCCTGAACGCTTTAACGTACGCTTTTGGGGTTTTAGGGGGCATTCCCATCCACTTATCAACTTGTGATGGAGTGGTTAATGAGCTGTAGCCTTGCCATGCAAGTGGTGGGATTGATGACTTAGCTTCGCTTTTCAAAATCTCTGTAAAAACGGGAACAGATTTGTATGAAGGTCTACGTGAAATCTTACCGCCAACGACCTGACCCACTTGCGAAATTAGAGATATGACGCCGTCATCTCGAAGTTGTTTAATTGTATAGGCGTTGTTAGTAGCAAACATATCAATCTCGCCTTGCCGTAGCGCCTTACTCATTTGGCCGACTCCGCGGTAGCCCGGAATCCACCTAACATTCCAACCTAAGAATTCTGCACCCCAAATTGGCATGGCCTGCCAGTTGCGGGTACCAGAAATTGCAGCGACAATCACAGGTTTTTTGGACTTATCCTTTAAACGATTTTGCGCCTTTTTATTTATGAAAAAAATACTTCCGCCGCGGTTAAGAGAGCCAATGAATTCAAACTTCGTGGGATTATATCTCGCAGATTTTCGTCGCAACGTGCTGGGTGAGACGACCGTCGTATCACTTTGCATAAAGGTCATGCCATCGGGTTTCGCCTTTTTCATAAGATAGTTGGCAGCCCTAATTTTTCCGCCTCCCGAACCCATATTCTTTATTACTATTGTCGGGTTACCCTTAAGGTATTTTTCCATATATTGAGATAGCAAACGTCCAATTCTATCGGTTCCTCCCCCGGGGCTAGAGGCAATAATCAGTTTTACCTTTTTTCCTTTAAAATTCGGGTCAGCTTTAGCGATATTGAAACTGCCAACCGATACAAAGGCTATTGCACCGAATAAGGCCAAAAGTGAACTAGGTCTCGTAATAGACATTCTCATTCCCCCTGTAATTTGCGAATTGTCACTGGCAATTCGGTCTAGATCTTTAATTAATAAAAGCCTACCCTAATTGTGGAAATTCGTAAAACCCCATAAATATCCATTAACGGGACCGAATTATGAACACCAAAATCAATCACGTCGCGATGATGTCAACACAGTATGCAATGCTGGGTAAATTTTATGAGGTCTTGTTCGGTATGAAGACAGCTTCGAGATCACGACCGGAAAGCGCTGTCACTGTCGGGGATGGCTATGTCGGCCTTAATATCAACCCGCGACGCCCCGGACGTCCCGGAGGTTTAGATCATTTTGGTGTCGAGGTTGAAGATGTGGAAGGGGTACTAGATAAAATGTCCACCAAGTTCCCAAAGGTAAAGGCTCTAAAAAGACCGAGCAACAGGCCATTCGCCGGAATAACAACCCATGATCCTGACGGTAATATCTTTGATCTGTCGCACGCCGATAAAAATAATAGAAAAGACATTTACACGGACGGCGAATGGAGCCAGGACCGGCATATTACGCACTTTGCAATAAGAACCCTAAATCCAGAGAAATGCGCAGAATTTTATTGTGATATATTAGATCTCAAGTTCGCCAATAGAGTGGAAGGGGACGAAAATTATTACGTTACGGATGGTCGCATGACGGTTGTATTGGCTCCCTGGGATATTACAAAGTATGCCAATACGGGCATTGCTCGTTCGGGACCAGACCATTTTGTTTTCAAGGTTGAAAGTGTAGAAGAATTTAAGAAAAGTTATACTGTGATGGTTGAACGGAACCAAAACCTTACCCCTCCGGGTGTGGGCGTCGGCCCTGAAGGCAAGGCACGCCTAGAAATGCTTACATCATCAGCCCCATATGCGAAACATTTTCTTTCTGACCTTGACAATGTCTTCTTGGGGGTAACGGATTAGATTTACTTAATACTTAGACGGACTTGTCGATCGTATCTCTAACAACATCCCTATTTGGTGTAAGACCAAAACCCGGTTTTTCAGGTAAAATCATACACCCATTTTCGTGGACAGGCTTTTCCCCATAAAGGACGTCGCATGCGGCAACCGCGTTATACTGGTACTCAACCGCTGTGCCATTGCTAACTCCCGCCTGAAAATGAACATTGTGTAGGGGCGCACCACCACCATTTGAAATTTGAACATTAAAAGCAGAAGCCATTCCCGCAATTTTGAGACATTGTGAGAGCCCACCCGTAATGATGATATTCGGCTGAACGATATCTACGGCCTGGGAAACAAGCAGATCTCTAAACCGATACGCCAACCCCTCGTTTTGCCCTGCCGTCAAAGGTATATTGGTCTTTTGCCTTAACTTTGCCAATAAACCCACATCGTTTTGGGCAATCGGCTCCTCAAAAAAGCTAATATCGAATTCTTCTAGCCCCTGACACAGCTTTAACGCGCTGACGTAATCTAATCGACAAGCAGCATCTACTGCAATTTCTATACCGGGCCCAATACTTTCTCTAATGTTTTTAATTCGATTGATATCACTTTTAATTAATGAGTTTAAGTCTGGAGCTAAGCCTTTATAATCAAGGCCAGGCCTTCCCACCTGTAATTTTACACCGGTAAACCCCTTATCCACAACGCGGCCAACAACTTCCACCATTTCACTGTTCGACATGAATGAAAAACCACAGGTAGCATAAATAGGAACGCTGGTATGCGCGCCACCCAGAAGGCGCCAGATTGGTAAACTTTGTGTCTTTCCCTTTATATCCCAAATGGCCAGATCAATCGCACTTATAGCATGCGACGCGTAGCCTGATTGGGCCCAAGGAGTGGCAGTCCAATATAACTTGTTCCAGATACTTTCACTGAGCGTTGGATCCATTCCTATTATCGCCGGCCCCAGCACCGAGTTTATCGCCTCAGCTACAGGACGAGATTGGGTAATGGAAGTTAAACCGTACCCAAAAATTCCGGAATCTGTTTCAATTTCTACGTGCGTAATATGATTTATACTTCTGTGATCAACTCCCAGTTCTTCAAAATTGACTGGTATTTTAAGAGGACTTGCCTGAACTTTGATAATTTCCATTTCGATACAATCTCTCGATCAATGGGTATTGAGGTCTATTTAGTATCCTCGATAAACCTTAGACGCCAAGTGTAAAACGACTACCAACATTCGTCGTAACTAATGTGTTGGGCATACGCTGTCTCATTTCTTCAATGAATCTCGCTCCACTGCAATGCATTGGAATAACGATATCAGGTCTAAGATTTTCAAAGCCATCTACAGTATGTTGAATATACTCTTGCTTTGCAGCTCCTAAATGAAAGCCTCCTACCACCGCGTGAAGTTTATCTACATTCGTTATCGCCATAGCGGTTTGTATAGTATTAATAATCCCTGTATGGCCACACGATGATATGACCACCAGACCACGCCCTTTAACAATATAGCATGTGGCGTGCTCTTCCGGGTGATCATCCTTTACCAACTTACCTTCCCGCTCTTCATCAGTGTAGTGGTCCTCACTAGCCACCATAGAACCGCCGGTATTCACTTCAAAGCTGGTTCTCTCTATATAACCAGTCGTAAATGCGCCCCGGAGTGCTTGCGGATTTTCGCAGGCTACTGGCTTAACATTCTGTGCCACTAACGCGGTCCGATCTAGTGCTCCCCAGGACACCCAGTCATCACCGCCCCCTTTTGTCCAACGCTCCCTGAATATCCCCTCTCCACCTATAATAAATGGCATCTCCTCGTGCATCCGGTGCCGAAATTTATTTACGAACCCCTCCATACCACCAAAATGGTCTCGATGGGCATGGCTCAAGATTAGGCCATTTAGTTTTTTGGGGTTGATGTCCAATAAATCAAAATTACGGTTTAATATTTCAGGAGTATAACCAAAATCGAGTAAATATTCTGCGTTTTCTCCACTGACTTTTGACTGTAAATGCAGAGACAGCCCCCACTCACAGGCTAAAGTTGACATCTGCCGTCCCGGGATACCTCCAACATGTTCAATCTGGGCATATGGATGCGATGCAGCGGGAAGAAATCGTTCGTATACGGAATCAACAATGACCCTTATAGAAAGTTGATCAACAACTGGGGCCTCAAATTTTTCAATTTTCTTTAAACTAGAAGCCATTAGGTTCCCTAGAGCTTATTGATGTCCAATTGGCATAGTTAATAGCACCAAAGAGAAAGATTAAAAATACAACAATTTGTTATGTCAAAACGGCTTAATTGTGACCTAATGATTCAGGAACCATTTTCGAACATTTGTTCTTGTAAATAATTCTGCAAACCGGTTGAAGTAATCAGAGATTTTTGTGTTTCTAGCCAGTCTATGTGTTCTTCTGTGTCTTCTAGGATACCCTCCAATATCTCTCTGGAAACAAAGTCTTTCGCATCCTCACAAACAGTAATCGCAGATTTTAATGCTTTTTGATTGGTTTCTTCAGACACCAAATCTGCACCCATTATTTCAGAGACATCCTCTCCAATATTTAATTTTCCGAGATCCTGAAGATTTGGTAAACTATTCAAAACTAGTATTCGTTCAACAAGCTGATCTGCGTGTTTCATTTCGCCAACTGATTCCTGGTAAACCTTCTCAGCTAAACGAAGAAAACCCCAATCTTTTAGCATTCGAGCATGAAGAAAATACTGATTAATGGCCGTTAATTCATTTTTCAAGATTAGATTTAATTGCTTTATCACGTTTTTATCACCATCCATCTCAGTAAATCCCTATGTTAAAAATCAATTTACAATCGTTAATAGTTATAGCCTGATTATTTGTGTGTGACTAGATTTTTCATGTGATATTTCAATTACTTAATAATGTTAATCATTATTATTTTTATATCAAAGAGGTGTACAATCTTGTTAAGATATTGAAATTATTGTAAGTCAGACCTAATAATAATTATTATTAGCAACCCTAATTAATTCGAATTTATTTCCTATGTATGTATGTGTCTGCAACGCAATAAATCTAAAGAAAGTACAGCAAGCGAAAGCTGAGGGTATTAGGAATGCCGATAAGGTCTTCGAATTGTACGGTGT
>CAZCKO010000050.1:0-4047 GCA_964499275.1 uncultured Rhodospirillaceae bacterium | reverse complement strand
AAGCGAAAGCTGAGGGTATTAGGAATGCCGATAAGGTCTTCGAATTGTACGGTGTAGAATCTTGTTGCGGCCAATGTATAAATGAAATGAACAATTTCCTGCGGAACGAGAATAAGTCAACAAAAACCCTAAAAGTGGCTTAATCTGCAACAAGCTTATTTCCTAATCAAAATTAATTTAGGTTCTCTCCAACCCACGTTCCCGATCAGCCTCGTATTCGACCTTTTGAAAACCATGAACCGATAAATCAAAGTTATTTCCCTCGGGATCGCAACCACGAGTTTCGGCATATGGGCGATTACGTGGGCGCTTTCCGGGAGCCGAAAATCCGAGTTTTTTCATCCTTTTGGCTATTTCTTCTTGATTGTCAATTTCAAAACCAAAATGGTTTAAACCATTAGGCTTTCCCTCAGCTCTGTTGGGAAGAAGGGCAACATTAATATACCCATCTGTTATATAAATAGCGCCACGTTTAGATTTACCGAGGATCTCCATATCGAATACCTTGGTATAAAAATCTGCTAACTTTTCCGGATCCATTGTAATGATTGCAATGTGTTTAATTTTTGCCATCATTTTTCTCCCCGTTTAAATTTAAATTAACCCATCTATGAAAATTTAGTTTTGTTAAGCACTTTCAAATTTCCATATTCTCGCAGGTAATCTGGCCGCCACATCATCTGATTTTTCTCCAATAGACTCGAGAGCCGCTAAAAACCTATTCCAGGTCCCCAATTTGATACTCTTGTCTTTATCGTAGCGACCACGAGTTTGATTTTCATGTTTTATAAAAACCTCTTCGAATGATAAACGAGCCTTCATATTACCATACCACTCATCCACCTTAGGACGGCTTTTTGTCCAAAGTTCTTCGCACCCTAGTAGCCACAACCGATGAACGTATGGGGTTAGAGCGGCATCCGCCAGGGAATACTTTTCACCTGCAAGATATGGACCAAGCTCCAGTGCAGCATCAATGTCCTTGATCATCGTCTCAAGAAAACCACAGGCGCAGCGCCCTTCATCAGATGACAGTCCCATTAAAACAGATTGCCGGCGCTGCTGTCGTCTCTTGGGCTCTGGGATATCATCAAATGACTTTAAACGGATTTTTGCCGCTTCTGTTAACATCCCTTTGGAATCTCGTGAGGACTCCGAGAATGATACAAATGCAATAGCATTATGATATTTTTCATCTAAATCCTTCATCAAAAGATCCATTCTCATAGACTCCACTGGAAGAACAGGCGTTAATGCGGGCTCGGGGAAAACCCTATCGATGTATCGCATGATTACACTTGATTCGACCAAAACTCTTCCGTTATGGATGAGTGTCGGCACCATCCCGTCTCGGTTTATCTTAATGTATTCGTCGGTAAGGTTTTGGTGTCTGTGAACGTTTACTTCTCGCTCTATTAATTCTTGGCCTTTTTCAACAACCGTTAAGTGTACCTTACAGCAGCATGTTGAGGTCGGCCCACCCAGTAACTCCAGCATAGCTTCAAACCCTTCTTCAAAACAAATTATCAATTAGTATTATAAATTAACCTTTAGAACCTCAGTTTTGCTTTTTGAACCTTTCCTGTGTCGCTCTTGGGTAATTCTGACAGAAATTTTATAACACGTGGATATTTATAGGCGGCCATTTGTGTTTTACAGTAGTCAATTATTTCCTGTTCGGAACATTTCGAACCAGACTTCAAGACTACAAAGGCACAAATTTCTTCACCAAGGTCTGGGTCCGGTATCGGAATAACTGCTGATTCAGAAATTTCTGAATAGTTATTTATTACCAATTCCACTTCTCCAGCCGCAACAGTATAACCTCCACGCAGGATAACTTCCTTCTTTCTACCAACAATACTAACTAAACCATCCGGGCTTATCGTCGCCAAGTCTCCAGTCAAAAACCAACCATCTTTCATAACTGAATTGGTCTCATTAGGGTTTTCAAGATATTCTGTCATACAGGATTTGGTTTTAATCCAAAGTTCACCAGGTTCTGAGCCATCAACACAATTTCCATCATTGTCGACAATTTTAAGTTTTACATCTATGGCGGCACGACCAATGGCATTAGGCATCTCGAAGTCATCATCAGGCGAATAACAAATAGGACGAAATAATTCGCTCATTCCATATCCCCTAACAATTCTTAAGCTGGTATAACTTTTCCATGAAACAGCAAGCTCCCAAGGACATGGCGCCGCACCACTAGTCACAAACCTTAGGCTCGAAAGCATCTCAGGGTTTAGGAATTTTGATTCTAACATTCTTCTAAACATTGTAGCTACGCCACAAAAAATAGTGGCCTGGCTATCGGATATCGCGCTTAACACCTCCTCTACATCAAAACGAGGAACCAAAACGCTCGACGCTCCTTGTCGTAACGGAGCTAAAACTGTACCGAACAATCCATAGGAATGGGCAAGCGGCAAAACGGATAAGACAATATCATTTGAAGTTAGAGCCAAACCGGATTGGCTCCACATATTAAGTCCTTCATTTACTGAACGATGAGAAAGCACGACACCCTTCGGTATACCGGTACTACCAGAAGTAAATAAAATGATTGCCGGTTCTTCGGAGCTAACATCAACTGCTGAAAAACAAGCTTCTATAGCTGGTATTTTTTTGAGAACCATCGAAGGATTGAGAAGGTTTAGAATTTGTTCCCGTTCTTCATCTATCAGACGTGAATTAAAGGGTGTAACAACACACCCTGCTTTTAAGCCGCCTAAAACTCCAATGACGGTTTCTAAAGGGTCTTCAACACAAATTGCCAATCGGGAGCCAGAAGAAATTCCTTTGGAATTAATATACGAAGCTACACCGCCCGCTTTTAAATTTAACTCCTTCCAAGTTAACGAACGGTGTTTTGTAATGAGAACAATTTTTTCGATATTCTCCGCTGCAACTTTTTCAAAACTGCACGCGATATTCGTCATAATGACATTATGAGATGATCGATTTCACGTCGATACTGTCCCAAACACCCGCCGGAAATTTATGTCGTGGTGTAAATTCATTGAGTATCGGCTTGGCGGTTGCATCAACGCCCCACTTTGATGTAAACCCGTCATCACCCGCGGTTGATGGGTCCAGGTCAGACCCACGGGCATTATTTATCATCACCATGTCTCTGTCAGGTTGACTTCTTGTCGCTAATGCCCAGTTAACTTGCCTATCATCATATATATCGACATCGTGATCCACGACTACCACCCGTTTGATATAGAGATCCGCACCAAAAACAGACATTATAGCGTTCTTTCCTTGTCCCTTAAGTCGCTGTTCTATTGAAACAAAACAAGTGAAAGGACTTGGCACACGAACCGCTTTTACGCTGGGGACCATCGATCGCACTGCACGAAAGAGGTTGGCTTCCATAGGGATGGTCGATAGCAACATATGATCAAGGTGACCCACATTCATATCATAGAAATAAGCACCCTCCCGATGTGTTATCGCCTTAACATTTACTACTTCTCGATCTCTTGCTCCAAGGCTATAGCCAGTAAATTCTCCAAAAGGTCCTTCCTCTACAGTCTCACCGGCAGAGATTTCTGCTTCTATAATAAGTTCAGCCTGTGCGGGAACGGATAGATCGATAGTCTCGCATTGTACCATTTCTAATGGCTCCTCAAGAAGAGCGCCCATAATATGGGTTTCATCTTCATCAACAGAACCAATTGATAAGGCGCCTAAAGCAATAGCAGGATGAACGCCAATTGCAAAGGCAACCGGCAAAGCTTTTCCCTCAGACGCCGCCATTTTGTGAAATTCCCAAAGATGTTTTCCTAACGTCAAATGTATTGATGTTGTCTTTTCGCCGGTAATCATCAGCCGGTTATAGGCACAATTGTAAATTCCAGTATTAGGATCTTTTGCGAATGAAATAGCAGCCGTTATATAGGCCCCCCCATCATCTCCATGGTGTATTATTTGTGGAAGCGCCCGCATATTTACGTCAGCCCCCTTTATAATCACTTCCTTACAGGGACCCGTATTAACTTCTTTTGGGGGAATTGGGTTTTCCATTGCCTC
>CAZCKO010000049.1:0-19274 GCA_964499275.1 uncultured Rhodospirillaceae bacterium | reverse complement strand
TACAGGGTTTCGGCCATGTCCAATTATCGGCTAATCCTATAAATACAAGCAAAGGTGCGTAAGGCTTATACCTATTTCGGACCCGTTTTTTTAGAGTAATACAACCAGGGTAAAACGCCACTGCGGCTTTGAACCGGTGACCTCCACCAAAGTATTCAGCTTTATTCCTTCGAAGACCTGATAAAGTAGCCATTGCACCATTTGACCACCCTACTAAAAAAATTTGGTCCTTATTCAAATAGGGCTGTTTCTGGAGCCAAGCCAGCCCTCCATATGCATCAAAGGGGCGATCATCGATAGAATGGAGGGGCCTTGTGCTTCTTTTACACATCGTCCGAAACCCGCGGGGCGTAAACCCGTCTACAACCAGTACAACGTAACCCCAAGCCACGAAACGTTTGATCCACGCAGCAGAGTTGGTGCGTATTTTTCCGGACTTTGTGTAAAGGCCGGAACAACCGTGCATCATTACTATGGCGGCCGGTCTTTTATCATGATTAGGCTTGAATAACTCGCCACGGATCTTTGTTCTTGAGTCGTCTAGGCTTTCAAACTCAATGATTTCTTGGGCGTTTATTGAACAAAACGATACTAGGCTAAGGGCTAGGACACCCGATAAAATCGAAATAGAAAATTGCATAAATCTTATCGCTTTAGAATTAGTTAATCACGGAAAAATAGGGCAAGGAGTTTAATAAGAACCCTACAGCTTCGTTTCATGATTATCATCCTTGTGCTGAGGACTAAATAGCCAATTTACTATTATCGTAGCAAGAACCGCACCGATCAGCTGTGCGGCAATAAAGCTTGGCATGTCCTCCGGCCGGATCCCTGAAAAGCTGTCTGTAAGGCTTCGCGCTATTGTAACTGCTGGGTTTGCAAAGGAAGTTGAAGACGTAAACCAGTAGGCCGCCGAAATATATAGACCCACCGCGTAAGGGACCGCGGATGTACGAAAGCGGATACTACCGAAAATTGTCATAATAAGCCCAAATGTGGCAACAATTTCTGAAATCCATTGTGCTGGACCGGTACGAACGTTGTTTGAAGCTTCTAGGAGCGGGGCGCTGAACATAATGTGAGCTATAACGGCGCCCGTCAGTGCAGCTATGATTTGAACGCAAATGTAGCTTAGCGCTTGGCCCGCGGTAATTTCACGTCTTATAAAAAAGGCAAGGGTAACTGCGGGGTTAAAGTGTGCGCCTGAAATGGGCCCAAAAACTAAAATTAATACTGTTAATATTGCACCGGTTGCGGCCATATTAGCTAATAGTGTCACGCCATTATTTGTTGGGGATAGTGTCTCCGCCATGATCCCAGACCCAATAACGGCAGCGAGTAGAAAAGCGGTACCGAGAAATTCAGCGACAAGCTTTCGGGGAACATCAAATATTTTCATTTTTATCCAGTTCATTCATCTGGGGAGGCAACATCTCATAAGTCTATCTTGTTTGACCAATTAAATTAAGTTCTGCAAGTATTGTTTTCGACTAACAAAACTTGCGTGGAACAGAGGGATATATGATATAGTATAACATTAAGTATCCTTGGAGATTTTTATGAAGAAATTGGACAAAAATATCTCGGTCATTGCGCCATTTCAGCCACAAATCCATAATCATAAAAATTGTATTTCGGAGGCTATGGCGGCGGCGGAACTTTGCTGCGAGAAAGAAGGCCTGACCTTTACCCCGTTACGTCGCAAAGTATTTGAATTGGTATGGTCAAGTCACGGTCCAATTGGCGCATATGAATTGCTGGACCGGTTGAAGGATAGTCATCGTAAGGCCGCACCACCTACGGTGTATAGACCTCTAGATTTTTTAATGGAGCATGGTCTAATACATCGCATAGAGTCTCTTAATGCCTATATTGGCTGCGGTGATCCTGCACGCCATCATGGCGGACAGTTCTTAATATGTCAGGATTGTAAAACTGTTGCAGAATTAGATGATGAAGCTGTTGCTCGGGCTGTGGCAAGCCGAGCAACAGCCATGGGATTTAACGTTCGCCAACAGACTGTGGAGGTAATTGGTAGGTGTGCAGATTGTTCGTCTGGATCCAGTGATGCTTGATGGGTTGGATGACGGGGTGCTTATTCGAGCAACTCACCTGACAGTTTCTAGGGGTGGAAACCCAGTTGTCGATAACATTAGCCTAAGTGTAAAATTTGGTGAAATCGTTACGTTAGTGGGGCCAAATGGTGCTGGTAAATCAACATTGATTAGCGCCCTTCTTCAATTGATAAAATGTGATAGTGGTCAAGTGGAACGAAAACCAGGACTCGTCATAGGTTATGTCCCACAACAACTTGAAATAGACCCCACTTTGCCCCTAGATGTAAGGCGTTTTCTTTTCCTCGGGGCCCGTAATATACTGCCAAATTTGGAGACCATTCTTAAGGAAGTCGGTTTTTCAACTTCGCTTGATACACCTGTGCAAGGACTTTCAGGGGGTGAATTACGTCGTGTGTTGTTAGCTAGGGCTTTATTACGTGAACCAGAATTACTGGTTTTAGATGAGCCTACCGCAGGCATTGATTTTGCGGGGCAGGGTGAGCTTTATGAATTAATTAGAACTATTCGTGATCGTCGTAAGTGCGGTATTTTGTTAGTTTCCCACAATTTACATCTCGTGATGGCAGCTACTGATCACGTTATTTGTCTTAATAATCATATCTGCTGTGAAGGAAAACCTGACACAGTTAGCCGCAACCCAGCTTATCTGGAAATGTTTGGGTCAGAGACTGTAGAATCCGCATTAGCTTTCTATACCCATCATCATGATCATCGCCATGATCTCGCTGGAACTCCTATCAAAGAGACGGGGAACCAACGGCAAGAGGCCGGTAATGGATGATTTTCTTCTACTGGCATTTGCGGCGGGCGTGGGTGTTACAATAATCGCTGGCCCTTTGGGTTGTTTCATGGTTTGGCGCCGCATGTCCTATTTTGGTGCGACACTCTCCCACTCGGCACTTTTGGGGGTAGCTCTCGGTCTTCTACTTGATTTAAACCCATTAGTGGGTGTGATAGCAATCTGTGTAGCTATATCAACTGCCCTCTACGCTATGGAGGGTGACCAAAGATTTGCGTCAGATACAATTCTTGGAATTCTAGCCCATGGAATGTTGGCATTAGGATTGGTCGTAGTTGCCTTCTTGGACAATGTGAGAATTGATCTCATGGGGTATTTGTTTGGTGATATTCTGTCGGTCTCCCCATTTGACTTAATTTTGATTTACGCTGGTGCTGTGCTGTGCCTCATATTGTTATCTTTTATTTGGCGCGGACTATTATCAATGACAGTACACGAAGGTCTGGCGCTTGTTGATGGTGTTCCGTTAGGTAGGGTCAGATTAATTTTTATGTTGATGATCGCATTCGTGATAGCGGTTTCAATGAAAATTGTTGGAATATTGCTCATAATCTCTTTACTAATTATTCCGCCGGCAACCGCTAGGAGGTTTTCTCGAACACCAGAGCAGATGGCATTTTATGCGATAATTTTGGGTGCAATCTCGGTGTTAGGTGGCCTTGCAGCCTCCGCATATATTGATACCCCCGCAGGGCCATCTATTGTAGTGGTTTCCATGCTCTTGTTTTTCTTTACTGCAATGCCGGGGGTGGCGCGTCGTCCGAATTGATTCTTTCGAAAATCTAAAATTATATCAAAATGTTAATAATCGCGTTATGTAGTAAAGTTTATACTGAAATAACTTTTAAATGCTCGGAATATTAAAATGAATAAAGATCTAAGATCATTTATCGGTGAAGCGAGGCAATTAGGGTCCGCCTTTTACGCTAATGTCTCAAAGACGGTTGATCCTATTTTTGAGCCTTGTGTAATACAGCAAAAATTAGCAGCCGAGGGGCGCTATCCGGTAATTCGTTGTGAAAAAATGTATGGTTCTGAGCACCCATTGGTAACCAATGTTTTTGGCAGTTACGATCTACTTGGTCTCGCTTTAGGCGTTGATCCTCTTGAACCGAAAAGTTCAATCCTTCAACGTTTCATTGAAAGAGAAGCAAAACCCCTTCCTACCAAATCAGTTGAGAGATCCCAAGCCCCTGTAAAACAACGCGTCTTTTTGAAAGATGATGTTGATTTGTCAAAACTCCCTATCGTTCATCACGCTGAAAATGATTCTGGTAAGTATATTACCGTTGGTGTCTTGGTAGTTAAAGATCCTGATACAGGTGTACTTAATGCAGGAATGTATCGACACGAACTGCAGGGTAAAAATTTGCTTGGATGCATGTTCAATCCAGCTCACCACGCGGGCTATATTTACCGGCGCTACAAGGAACTGAACAAACGGATGGAGGCAGTCCTCTTTCTGGGTCACCACCCGGCAGCTCTTATCGGTACATTATGTGAAGGGCCAATGGATTTAAGTGAGTTGGAGGTAATGGGAGGATTGCTTGGGGAACCCCTAGAGGTTGTCGATGGCGAAACTGTTGATATCCCTGTCCCAGCATTTGCGGAGATTGCGATTGAAGGCTATTTAGACCCCTCCCATGAGACCAAAGACGGTCCTTTTGCCGAATTCACGGGGTATTATGGCCCCCCCAAGGACCCAGTTGGGATGATGAAGGTTACGGCAGTCACTATGAGAGAGGATGCAATATTTCACGATCTCGACCCTGCCCATCAAGAGCATAACCTAGCTGGCGCATTGGGTCTCGAAAGTACAGTTTACGATAGCGTTAAACATCTTTGCCCAACTGTTACCGGTGTTTATATGCCGGTATCGGGTTCTTGTCGCTTTACTGTGTATGTATCCATAAAAAAACGCGTACCTGGTGAGGGAAAGTCAGCGGGCATGGCGGCATTGACGGCAAATCCCAACATTAAAATTGCAATTGTGGTTGACGACGATATTGATATCTATGATGAGCAGCGCGTGTTATGGGCGATTGGAACCACTTTTGAAGCAGATAGGGATCTTGCAATAATACCGAACGCAATGGGATCTCACTTAAACCCGGCAGCGTACGGGGAGGTACGCACAGAATCTGGTCCTATGAACACTAAGGTCATTATAGATGCAACTCGCCCTGCAACTCTTGATTTTGAGGAACCCATTAAGCCACCAAAGGAAGTGTGGGATCGTATTAAACTGGAAGAGTTTTTAGACTAAGAGGGTAATGATTTTTTCCAAATAGCATCGCTACTGATGTCAGTGACGCGTTGGGTTCCAATATAGGCCATGGTTCTTTTCATCTCATCTTTCAGAAAATTTATGGCTTTAATTGCTCCAGCTTCGCCACCAGCTGCCGTTCCATAGAGCGTTGCACGCCCTGCAAGGACCGCGTCAGCTCCTAAGGCTAAACATTTAACTATATCACTGCCACGGCGCACGCCGCTATCGACAATAATTGTCATTTTTCCTTCAACAGCTTTTACAATTTCTGGAAGAACTTGGACCGAAGCGGGCGCACTGTCCATATTGCGTCCACCATGATTTGATATAACGATCCCATCCACCCCATGTTCAATAGCTTCACTGGCATCATCTGCCCGCATGATTCCTTTAATTAGGAGTTTTCCGGGGAATATGTCTCTTAACCGGTCAACGTCGTCCCAAGACAACTTATCTGCCCGTTTAGTAGTCGGTTTTTTATCTTCCATTTTTGACACATTACCAGTAATTGGCATCTGGTATCCTTCAGGATAGTTAACATGTCGCGGCATGCCGCCGTTCAAGAAGTATCGGCCCATAACAGTGGATAGCCATGAGGGGTGACGGAGCATGTCGATGACGGACTTTGTATTTAAAACATAAGGCGTAGCAAATCCGTTGCGAAGGTTATGTTCCCGGTTTGCACCATGGCCTATATCCACCGTCCATAGTAATGCTTCAAAACCGTTTCGTGCCGCTTTTCGCACCAGCTCATCGGAGTAGTGTTTTTCTTTCCACATGTAAAGTTGCATCCACAGTCGACCGCCGGCCTCATTTGCAAGTTTTTCCATCGGTGTGTTTGAGCCGGTAGCCAGCGTAAAGGGAACACCTGTCTTCGCTGCTGCTTTTGCGAGCTCAAACTCTCCCTCATACCAAGCCAAACCCGCCGTGCCGGTTGGTGCAATGGCAAGTGGCATTGCGGCGGCACGATCAAAAATATTTGAATCTAGCTTTACATCAGAAATATCGGTAATGACCTTGTTCAGTAATTTTATATCAGTCATTGCCTTGCGGTTATTACCGAGAGACATCATGTCCTCGGTTCCCTTGTCAATATAATCAAATACACCCCGAGGAAGGCGTTTCTTGGCTGCACTTCTCAAGTCTGCAATATTGTAGCAGTGGTCTAATCGGCTCATTTTCACTTTTCCAAGGTTCGTTGGCGATCGCCAATTTCTCTAACTTTTTGGTAATCTGATTGTTATTAATGATTACAACTACAATTTTCTATATGGAATACGCGTTTTGCCACGTTACCCAAAATATCTTGCTTTTCTTTATCCGCAAGTTTGCTCTCTTCGATGATTTTGCATGGTTCAAGATCACCAAAGCTGAAGGGATAATCTGATCCCATCATTACCCTATCAGGTCCAAACATTTCGCATACGAATTCTAACGTTTTGACATCATGGACAACCGTATCGTAATAGCATGTCTCCAGGCTGTCCCGGGGGTTTCCCAGTTTTGGGTTTTGGTCGTAATTCATCTGCATGCGACCGAGTAAAAAAGGTAGGCCACCACCACCGTGACTGAGGACAAAATTCATGTCCGGATATTTTTTCAAGTGTCCGGCAAATATTAGTCGTGACATCGCGGAAATGGTGTCGAGGCCGCGCCCAACTGTATTTACCAGACCGTAATCGAGAAGACGAGGATCGCCGCATCCAAACATTGGATGTAAATAAACGGTTGCTTTCCGATCTGACGCAAGCTCCCAAAACGGGTCGAGGCTTGGGTCATCTAAATTACCCTCCCCACCTTTCGGTTGGGTCCCAATCATCACCCCATGAAATCCTGTATCGAGAGCTTGCTCCAAAATGTCGGCAGCCATTTTACCATTTTGCAGTGGAACACTGCAGAGAGGAGCAAACCGTTCGGTTTCAGAGCAGGCTTGAAAGAGGTGATCATTTATAAATTGGCTCCAACGCTTACCCTCATCATCAGGGATCTCGTATCCAAAACTATCCAGCCAACCGCCGCAAACCATTACATCAATCTTTTGTTCGTTCATCCATTGAAGCCTGGATTCGGCCTGTCGTAGTCCCGGGAGTATCGGCCGTGTAAGAGAGCCTCCAGAAAACCCGAGTTTCCATGTGCTGTCTTCGCTCATACAGTCAATATTCGGGAACATAGACCGATGATTATTCAGGTTTTCCAGCATCGATTGTGGAAGGTAGTGGGCATGGGTATCGATTATCATGACATCAATTATTCTTTCATATCGGACGCCGTATTGACCATAGAGTGCAGGGCACGCGCATAGTCTATAGCGCCCAGTTCGTCCATCCTGGGAGCAACGTGGAGATATTCTTTAAGACCCAAGATCGCTGGGCGTGGCCGGCTTAAAAGAATTTGGCAGAATTCTTCGACTTCGGTATGTACTCTATCGGCATTGACCACCTGGCTGACGAGGCCATACGATAATGCCCGTTCAGCATCGATAAATTGGGCGGTATAAGTCATCCATAAAATTGCATTCCTATTGATGCGATCGTATAGCGCCGACATGACCATAGTAGGCATGACATTGTGTTCTATTTCTGGAATATTGAAAGTTGCGGTTGTACTGGCGAAAGAAACGTCACAAAGTGAAACTACAGCTGTTCCGAAGCCCATGCAGCGACCTTCAATAACACCAACGATCGGAACTTGCGAATTTCGGATGGCTTTATAGCAGTTGAAAATAGAGTCGTATTCCGGTCTACGCTTGTATGCTTCTGGGTCGGGTTTTCCAGCGTCCGCATTCCTGGCCCGACCTGTACAAAAGTCTGGCCCGGCACTCCTTAGTAAAACCATGTCGGATGTCTCATGCGCTGACAGCATGGACGCTGAGAGCTCAGCCGCCATGGCATCAGAACAGGCATTATCCTCTCGGTTGAAGGTTGCTTCTAAAATTCGTCCATTTTGTTTAATTATAAGTTCATTACCCATGTGTTCCCTCGAGTTTTAAAAAATCAGTCCGATCTTATTGGCTATTTATAAGGGATTCGATATCGCGAACCCGCATTGGAATTGTTTCGATGGATTTCCCAAGTGGAGATAATGCATCATTGATCGCGCCAGCAATAGCTGCCGGTGCACCGAGATATCCCGACTCGCCAGAACCCTTTTGGCCGAACGTAGTCAATGGTGACGGCGTGCAATGTTTGATCACCTCGATATGAGGTATTTCATGAGATGATGGGAGAAGATAATCCATGAAAGAACCCGACAAATGTTGCCCACCCTCATCATACTCAAATTTTTCATATAGTGCCGCACCAATGCCGTGGGCAATACCACCCAATGTCATGCCCCGGACGATGTCGGGATTTAAAACGGTTCCGCAATCATGACCCATGAAGTAGTCTAAAATCTCCACCTGACCTGTTTCGGGATCAATGGTAACTAAGGGAATATGAGCCTCGAAAGCATAACAAGGGTACATTTGAACGGTACCGTCTTCTGCAGGTAACGCACCACCGGTCGGCACCTCCCAAGTGTGTTGCGCTTGTAACCCTGGTTCCGAGCCCAATGGCATTTTGTGATAATTGCGATGGGCAATATCCACTAGCGTATTCCACTTAATTAGTTTTTCGGGGTCACCGTCGACGGAAATATTCCCATCATTATAAACCAACCGTTCAACAGGCAGTTGAAAGTTATGGGCTGCAATTTCCAAAAGTTGTTTCTTAATTTTATCTGCTGCGCCCGCGGCGGCTCCTCCGAGCATAATAGCCATTCGGCTGCCAACCGGGCTATTTGAAGGCAAAGCCCCAAGAGATTCTGAGTGAACTGCGCGAACACTATCCGGATCGCGTTCAAGTATTTCGCCTATTACAGTTGAGAGCAAGGTTTCGTGGCCTTGGCCAGAGGTAGACGTTCCCATCATAGCGGTAATTGACCCTAGCATATCAACCTTGATCAAGCATGATTCCATCCATGTAGTTGTATCATTTTTTGGGTTGAGGAATGGTTCAAATGATGAGTTTCCGCCAGAGGGTTCAAGACAAGTCGAAAGTCCAACGCCGGCCAGTTTGCCGGATTCTCGCAATTTATCTCGTTTGGCAATAAGTCCATTCCAGTCAGCAGATTTTTGCAGCTTTGAGAGGACATTATGATAATCTCCACTGTCGTATTCAGAACCTGATGGAATTCGATAAGGAAACTCGTCGGACCGGATAAGGTTTCGGCGTCTAATTTCGTCGCGACCTAGTCCAAGTTCAGAAGCGACCTTGTCTACCATCGTTTCAATAGCGAAGTTTGTCGGTGCCTGTCCAAACCCGCGAACGGCTTCTTGACTGGTTTTATTTGTTGTCACGGAGATTGCATTGTAAGAAGCGCTTTTTATACGGTAGGGGCCAACGATTGCGCTAACAGGTTTTCCTAATTGAAGGGGTGCGCGGCCTGGGTAACAGCCTGCATCATCTGTAGCTTTTATGCGAATTGATCTAATGACCCCATCGTCCTCATAGGCGGCTTCCATGTCGAATATTCGATCTGGACCATGCATTTCGCCTCCGGATAAATTTTCCAGGCGATCTTCGTTAAAACGAACTGGTGTACGCAGCTTCCGCGTTAAATAGCTGACGATAACCGTTTGTCTTATGCCGCGCTTGAGCCCATAAGAACCACCAACATCAACATCGAAATGTACGTTTATTGCGTTAACGGGCAAGCTTAATGCTCTGGCTATTTGCTCAGGGTATTTAGGCATCTGGATGGAGGCCCAAACGTCCAGCACCTCCTTACCTTCATCCCAATTGGCTGTGACCACAAATGTTTCAATCGGAATGGTAGAGTTTCTACTCCATTTTACTCGAAAAGCTAAACAGTTGGATGCCTCAGAAAAATCTTTATCGACGTCACCCCAAACCCAAGTTTTATCACACAGAACGTTACTTCCGTGCTGTGGATGGACCATAGGTGCTCTTGGCTTCATCGCCTCTTCAGGGTCAATAACAAAATCAATAGGGTTGTAGTTCACTTGAATGAGTTCTGCGGCATCTTCCGCTAAATGACGCGTTTCTGCGACCACAGCGGCTACCCATTCGCCAGCATATCGAGCTCGCTCATGCGCGAGGGGTATACGTTTGACGTTGGGGAGATCCAGACCCGAGAGGAGGGGATTGATATTTTCAAATAGTTCGGCCCCAGTCAGGACGTACCGGACACCGGGGATCTCCAATGCAACATCAGCGTCGATAGATTTTATTTCCGCGCAGGCGTAGGGGCTTGTAACCATAGCGACATGCAGCATTCCCGGTACTTTATAATCTGCAGCAAAGTTACCACGCCCTGTGACAAATCTTCGGTCTTCTGTAACTCGGCGTTTTTTGGTTATATACCGGAACTCGTTATTCGCCGTTACACTTTTCATCGGGGTGTCTCCCGCATTTTTTTCGCAGCGGATTGGACAGCCTCTATAATCTGTTGGTATCCCGTACATCGGCAAAGGTTTCCCCCAATGGCTTCACGGATTTCTTCGTAATTGGGGTCCGGATTTTCCTGCAATAAGGCATGGGCGGCTATTAGCATCCCCGGGGTACAGTAGCCACACTGCATCGCGTGATTCTCCCAAAATGCGTCTTGTAATGGACTAAGTGCACCATTTGTCTCTTCAAGACCCTCGACCGTCGTAATTTTATGACCGTCCGCCATGACAGCATACATTAGACAAGATCGAATTGGGCGGCCATCGAAGATAACCGAGCAGGCTCCACAGACACCGTGTTCACAGCCGATGTGCGTGCCCGTCTGATCTAGCTTGTCTCGGAGAAAATCTACCAATGTCATCCGAGCTTCGGCGTTGCCAGAGACTTCGTGACCGTTTAACTCCAAAGTAATTTTATACTCGCTCATTTTAAAAAGCCTTTTGCCCGATCTCGAGCATCAGAAATAGCCCGTCGAGCCATTACCTTTGCAACACGGCCACGATAATCGGCATCCGCATGTACGTCAGCCTGTGGGTCTATTAAATTGTCAATAATTTTACAGGCTTCCATGATAATCAGGTTTTCAGGATGTTTACCTAACAGTGCTTCCTCTACCGGTCTCAGGCGAATAGCCGTAGGGGACGCTCCGCAAATGGATAGCGATAATTTTTTACAGTTATCACTCCCGTCCAAGGTCAGCTGTGCTGCGGCAGCAACCAGAGCGTAGTCGCTGTCTCTTATGCTAACTTCGTGAAATCCGTAACCATTTTTCTCGCCGGACCAGATTGGGAAACAAACTTCCACGAGACATTCGTCTGGGGCTAAACAGGTTACCATTTCTGACTCAAAAAACTCACTAGCGACTATACTTCTTTTGCCTCGTACGCTTTGTGCTACGATCGTGGCTTCCAGGGTTTGCGCTATCAAAGGAATCTCAGCGGAGGGGTCAGCATTGACTAAGCTGCCGCCCACGGTTCCGAGGTTGCGCGTTTGAGTATGGCCAACATGAGATAACGCGTCAGCAAGTAAAGGTATTTTTTCTCTGACAATTTCCGAAGAGAGTGCTTTTACCTGTCTTGTCCCAGCTTTTATTACAAGGTGTTCGCCTTCAATAGAAATACCTGAGAGTTCTTCGACGTCATTTATGTCTATCAAAAGAGATGGGCGGGCGAGACGCATTGCCATTAAAGGCACAAGTGTCTGCCCTCCCGCAATAATACGAGCTTCCTCACCAGATTCAGAGAGAGCCTTACAGGCTTCATCCAGTGTATTTACTCGGATGTAATCAAATGGGGCGGCTTTCATAGTGTCTATAAATCTAACTTCGAATATCGCGTCTATAAATAGGATTATTTAGTAGTTACAGAATTGCTTCCATGGATATGGAGCGACTGGGGGGTTGTCAACACGTCACTGTGTGGTATGGCAAGTTAAAAGCATAATTGACCACAAGAGATGTTATAAAAATGAGTAGCTCCAGACGAGACTATCCCGACCTTCACGATCACATAGAAGCCCTAAAAAAAGCTGGGCTTCTCGTTACCGTAAACGAACCCGTAGATAAAGATTCAGAAATGCATGCACTTGTCCGTTGGCAGTTCGTGGGCGGGTTAAAGGAGAGCGAGCGTAAGGCTTTCCTTTTCAAGAACGTTGTCAACGCCAAGGGTCGTAAATATGAACTTCCAATCGTTGTAGGGGCCCTAGCTGCAAATCAGGACATTTACAGTGTTGGCATGGGTGTGCCGGTCGAAGGTATTGGAACAAAATGGGATGACGCGATAGCGAACCCGATTGATCCGGTTGTTATAAAGGAAGCTCCCTGCCACGAAGTCATCATAGAGGGTGAAGCACTTCTGGGAGAGGGGAACGGAATAGACTCTTTACCAATACCGGTCTCAACGCCAGGGTTTGATGCTGCTCCGACTCTCACCTCGACGAACGTGGTCACGCAGGACCCCGAAACTGGCGTACAAAATATGGGGACTTATCGCGCTGCATTGAAAGCATCTGACCGGATGGTGGTCCGGATGGCAACGCGCGTTGGAGGGGCTGGAGGCTATGCCCATTACAAAAAGCACCAGGCGCGTGGCGATAAACAAATGCCCGTTGCTATTGTTTTAGGTTGTCCCCCAACGGTCGCATTTATGGGCCCACAGAAACTCCCCCTGGATATGGATGAGGTAGGTGTTGCTGGAGGATTGGCCGGGGCCCCTATCAATTTAGTAAAAGCACGGACCGTCGATTTACTGGTACCCGCTGAATCTGAATTGGTGATTGAGGGGATTATAGATACAGAAATGGTTGAACCGGAAGGCCCGTTTGGCGAGAGCCATGGTCACGTTGCATTAGAAGAATTTAACATGCCAATGCGGGTTACGGCGATTACTCACCGTAAGAATGCTATTTTGACCTCTTACATCAGCCAAGCAGCACCTTCTGAGTCAAGTGTCATCAAGCGAGTGGCATATGAACCACTCTTTCTCGCCCATTTGCGAGATGCACTCGGAATCAAGGGAGTAAAAAAGGTTTCGCTCCATGAACCCCTTACGGGTCTTTTGCGGGTAACAATTATCACTGTTGAAAAGGCTACTCCAAAAACTGAAATTTGGCGGTCACTATATGGGGCTGCTTATTTTAAAGGGGATTGCAGTAAGATTTGTATTGCGGTTAACGAGGATATCGACCCGGATAATGCGGATGCGCTACTTTGGGCTATCGCTTACCGGTTGAATCCAGTTGATGATGTCCTGACGCTGGCTCACCGGGGACAGGGACATGGACCAAAGCGTGAGCATACAGGTGAAGAAGATTCTACCCTTTTGATTGATGCGACAATGAAAAGTGATATGCCGCCAGTTGCTTTGCCAACCAAGGAATATATGGAGCGTGGGCTAAAATTATGGAATAAATTGGGTCTGCCTCCTGTGAGGCCGACGCCCCCGTGGTTTGGTTATTCACTTGGAGATTGGACACAGGACTGGGCTGATGCCGCTCAAAGAGCGGCGGCGGGCGATTATATTGAAAAAGGATTACGCACATTACAGAGGCAACGAAAAGATCTGGTACCCGAGACATCAGTACGGGATGCTGAAAGTGGCTGGGAAGACAAAGAAAAAATTTAATAAGCTTAGAGCACCACGTTTAAGGACACGTTTAAGGGTTTGACATAGAATTGTAGCCAATACAGTATGCGCCTGTTGAGTCTGGGGTTTCATCCCAACAATATCTAAATAGTTACTTTTAATCCTTTTGGGGGGACGATAATGAATAAATCAAGTTATAGTCTAGGAATTGCAACCGCAGCAATTGTAGCTGTGGCGGCAACCTCGACATTTGCTGCGGAAAAAACACTTAATACGGTGACTGCATTACAGCAAACCAATATTTTGGCGAAGGCCTATTTAAAGACTTTCGTCGGGCCGGCCAATACATTGGGTAAAGGGCTGATCCAAGTTAAAAATCTCGGTGGTCAAGAAATTGTTCCCCCGAGAAAAGCGGCCGCTGCTTTGAAGCGAGGACAATTTGATATTTTAAGTTGCCCGACGGCATACTACATTGGTACCGTTCCAGAGGGTTACGGGCTACTTGCTAGTAACCAAGGTCCGTCAACTTTGCGTGCAAATGGTGGTTTTAAACTTCTCCAAAAAATTTATAAGGAGAAAGCGGGTTCTCATTTGCTGGCATGGGGTGAGAATCTAACCTCTTACTACATGTATTTGGCCAAGAAACCAAAGATGGGTAAAGATGGTGTTCCAAATCTTACGGGCATGAAGATGCGCGCGACTGGTACATATCGACCGTTATTCCGTGCTCTCGGTGCAACGACCGTTAACATTAAATCCAGTGAGATTTTTACTGCCATGCAACGCAAAACCGTTGATGGTTATGGCATGACTGACAGTGCTCTGATTGCAATAGGCTTGCAGTCGGTTACAAACTATAGAGTTTGGCCTAACTTTTATGTGACAAACCAAGTTGTTACAATGAACCTTAATACTTGGAATTCTTTGACACAGAAACAACGTGATTTCTTGAATAACCTTGCTTTACATTATGAGACATCCTCAGTTCTCTATGTGGAGCTTGAGCGTCAAAAAGAAGAAATTATCATTGCTAAAACCAACAAGCCCAAGACAATCAAACTAAAGGGTGCAGCGGCAAAAAAATATTTAGCAACTGCTTATGCTGAGGTTTGGAAAGAGTTAAAGAAACGTTCCAAATATCATGATCAGCTTAAACCTTTGTTGTACATTCAAGGAAAACCAAATCGGCAAATTGATTTTGGCGATGACCGTTTAGTAAAATAACTTGAATTGAGGTAAGTAGGGAGTATAAGCCGGTGCTTGAAGCCTTTGACAGGCAGCTCGGTGTAATTGTTAGGGCGCTCGCGTGGTTCGCGTGCGCCCTCATTCCCTGTATGTTCACCATGATCGTAATTGATGTGTCAATTCGATCACTAGGGTTCAGGCCACCACTTTTTACGTCATCTGTAGTCGAATACGCATTACTTTATCTGGCTATGTTTTCAGCTCCTTGGTTAGCGCGCGAAAAAGGTCACGTGGTTATCGAAGCCCTTATCACAATGATGCCAAATTTCATTCGAGTTCCATTGGCTAAAATCGTTTATTTTACAACGGCGTTGGCATGTTTCTTATTTACTTACCTGTGTTGGGGCATTTTCGCCGATTATTGGGTAGGTGGGGAGCTTGATGTACGTGGCATTGACATGCCGTACTGGCTCCAATTTTTGCCGCTACCATTATGTTTTGCGTTGGTTGGTTTAGAATTCGTTATGTATCTAATTGGGGTGAGGTCTTACTATTCTTATGATCTCGGTGAAGTAAAGGACGAATTGTAATCATGGAATGGTACGCTGCAGGAGGGTTACTTCTAGGGTGTGTTGTTGGTGGCATGGCCCTTGGGTTTCCCGTGGCCATTACATTTATGATTACCAATGTTATAGGGATTTTTATGTTTTCCGGTGGCTGGCCGGTCCTACCACAAATTGCAGATAATGCTACCAATCTAATTACTTCATTTACGCTATCGCCAATACCTATGTTCATACTGATGGGCTCAATGTTTTTCCATACCGGTTTAGCACTCAAGGTCTTTGATGCTCTTGATAAGCTATTAGGTAAAATCCCTGGACGCCTTTGCTATCTCACTGTTATTGGCGGATCACTATTTTCGACTCTGACCGGTTCAACGATGGCAAATACCGCGATGCTTGGGTCACTCCTTGTACCTGAAATGACGCGGCGGGGTTACAATAAAAAGATGTCTATGGGTCCCATCCTGGGTACAGGTGGCCTCGCTATGATTATTCCGCCATCGTCTTTGGGGGTTCTTCTCGCTAGCATCGCACAAGTTGATGTGGGTCGGTTATTAATCGCTGGGTTACTGCCCGGAATTGTATTGGCATGCCTATACGCTGGAATGATTACCTATCAACTCTGGCGTGATCCTACAGCGGCGCCCAGTTACGATGTCGAACCGACTTCCCTGCGGGAGAAGGTATACCAAATCGTTGTAAATATTTTGCCCATGGGACTGGTTGTTTTCATGGTCATCGGCTTCATTGTCCTTGGCTGGGCAACGCCATCAGAATCGGCATCATTCGGAGTTGTTGGTGTATTTATTTTGGCTGCTGCGAGGCGAGCACTAACATGGAAGGCTTTCACTACGTCGCTAATGGGCACAATTCGTGTTGCAGGTATGGTGTTCTTCATTTTGATGAACTCAACCGTCTTCAGCCAATTGTTATCAATGTCGGGTGCAAGTAAGGGACTGGTAAACTGGGCCACGGGTTTTGAGGTAGCCCCTATTATAATCCTGACGTGCATGTTTCTGGTTCTTATCCTTTTAGGGATGTTTATGGACCAGGTGTCCATGATGCTGATAACCGTTCCCATTTTTTATCCATTGGCGACTTCATTAGGCTATGATCCAATCTGGTTTTCCCTAATTGTATTGATGTCATTGGAAATGGCAGCGACAACTCCGCCCTTCGGGCTCTTATTATTTATAATGTTGGGGATGGTGAAGGGGACTACCCTGTTCCAGGTCGCTGCAGCGGCTATTCCATTTCTTTTCTGCGATCTTATTTTAATTATTATTCTTGTGATTGCCCCTGGGTTAGGGCTTTGGTTGCCCAGCCTTATGGGTTAACGGAAACTCGTCTAAGTTAAACCATCCTTTCCTTTGATCTGGTTAACTTTTAGGCCGCCTACGCGGGCATTGAGTTGGCCACGGTTAGCGTAACAACAAATGACTGCTATTTCATCCGGCAGAGGCGCATCTGGGATCATTACAGTCATGGTGTCA
Source organism: uncultured Rhodospirillaceae bacterium (assembly GCA_964499275.1). GTDB lineage: Bacteria > Pseudomonadota > Alphaproteobacteria > MPNO01 > UBA2964 > UBA2964. The sequence goes on along the minus strand of CAZCKO010000049.1, from coordinate 2,348 downwards.
TAATGTGATCGCACGTAAAGAGCATCCTTGTTAGCTAAAGGAATATCAATAATTCCGCCGGCCTCCATGCGCTTTGAAGTTGAAGAAATCCATGCGGCACCACCACCGGCCGCATCGCGCATTACGTTACCGTAAATTGTTGTTACCATTGCCGAGCCATGCTGTTGTTCTCCAGCAGTGCCAACCACCGAAGCTTTACCATAGCTCTCTGTTGTATACGGTTCCATAGCGCTGCCTGCTATTTCTGTAATACGTTTTCCGATATTTTCACTTGCCTCGGTCAATGAGGACAGGTCTTGTTGGTATGGTTCATTAGCGAAAGGGTTTTTGATAACCGCGATGACTGCAACCTTTCTTAAGGGGACCTCCGAGATTTTCCCCGCTTCGCTGTAGGTTTCTTCAATGGCCGTAATAATTTTGCGAACCTGCATAAATTTCTCCTTCAGTGAGCACTGCCAGAAAAGTCAAAGGGTACTTTGTTTTGGGTAGTTTTGATCTGGCGTGTTGTTGGTGGGGTATTACGGCTACGGCCCACAAATCTTGGTACCCCATCTGTAAACACGGCGCCTACCGCTGCTAGGTCACCATGTTTTATAGCTTCAAGGGCGGTCTTCTTGCTCCCTCCCAAAGGCGCATCAATTAGAAGCACATCCGCATCCTTACCTCGTTTTATAAAACCTGAATTCAATCTATAAATATTAGCCACACTTCCCGTTGCAGCCGCTATCATCCATTCTGCGGGATATTCAGAGAGGGTTGCCATCTCTGTAATAGACTTAATCATGCCAAGAGGCATGACGCCTGTTCCTGTTGGTGTGTCGGTGGCTATAAGGAAACGATCGAATTGATCATTTTTAACTGCTAGATCGAGGCACATAAGGGCTGTTCTAATATTACCTGCCTGGCAAATTTGGAGAGCAATATCCGTTTCATTAACGATCATTGGGAAATCTTTATCCGGCATTGCGATTGGTCCACCATTGATATGAAAGGATACGTCTGGTCGCATATCCATCAAATGTTTTCCAATAATGGGCGATGACCCTGGAATGGATGCGCCGCCGGTGTGGCAATTAACAAGCATACCAGCCCTTTGCGCCATTCTAACGAGTGGAGTGTAATCAAAGGGAGTTTTGACAGCGCCAAACCCTGCTTTGGCGAACCAGATACCCTTTTTTGCTACTTCATTAAAGTCCTTTTGGGTAAGGCCTGGCTCAAGAATTATACAACCTCCATACACTCGGGCGCCACCGGGGCGGAGATTATCGAAACTTTTTTTGGCAGCGACAGCGAGCGCCTTGACCCCTTCGGGATCAGTTGGACGCCCTGGCACGTGAACTTCGCTCGCGGATAGGCAACTGGTGACGCCACCATGCAAATAACTTTCAATAAAGCCAACCGTTTTTTGTCTTGGTGTGTAATCACCAAACGCAATGTGGACCTGCGAGTCGATTAAACCCGGACAGGCTGTTGTCTGGTTGGCGTCTACTACCACGTCACAGCTTTTTAGTTCGGCCGCGCTGAGTGTACCAACTTTACGTATTTTTCCTTTATCCATGAGAATGGCATCCCCATTAGCAAAGGGCCTACGCCAGTCACCGGTGACAATCGTCATTATATTTACGATGGCGGTTTTCATATTGTCGATTCCCTTATTTATAAAGTTAATTTTGTTAAGTGGTAGCGGCTGGGTCAATAGTGGAGGAGATACTAACCCTCCAATTCGGCGCGAACTATATTAGCCCCATGAACCATAGATTCGAGTTTTTTAAATGCGAGTTCTCGGCTGAGGTACTTCATACCACAATCTGGGGCAATAATAGCTCGGTCAGGTCTCACATATTTTAATGCGTCACGAATACGACCAGCCACGATCTCGGGCGTTTCGATCTTTTCGCTTCCTAGGTCCAAGACTCCAAGAATTATGTTTTTATCTTTTAGTGAGGAGAGGACGCCAAGGTTGATCTGCGGTTGAGCCGCTTCAATGGATATTTGATCGGCATCGCAGTTTGACAGTTCAGAAAGAAAAGAATATCCGTTTGGCTTATTTTTGACGGCATGGGCGTAGCCGAAACACATATGTACGGCAGTTGTACCCACTGCCCCCTTTAGTGCTTCATTTAATGATTTGACCGCATATATGGCCTCCGGATCAGTCGTGGTGTTAGTGCTCGAAGGAGAAAATGCCATTGCGAAGAATCGGGATTTGATGGGTGCAACTGATCCAAAAAAAGCTGAAGCTGGCACGATTCGGGCCGCACATGGGGTGTCTATCGAGGCCAACGCGGTTCATGGTTCAGATGCTATCGAAACTGCCAATTTTGAAATAGGCTATTTCTTTCCCGAAT
>CAZCKO010000048.1:0-19333 GCA_964499275.1 uncultured Rhodospirillaceae bacterium | reverse complement strand
AAAAAACCACCAAACCTGGCTATTTGCATACTTGATAATCAGCGTTACGGGGAAACGGGTATGCAGGAAACACATACCCAACACGGTGTAGATCTCTCAAGGATGGCGTCAGGAGCAGGGATTAAAAATACTTCAATTGTCTATACAAAAAATGAATTGAAAAAGGCCATCCCAATTCTTTACGAAGAAACGGGCCCCGTATTTATTAATATTAAAATTACTGATAAGCCGGCCCCGATGACTTTGCCGCCAAGGGATGGACCCTTGTTAAAGCACCGTTTCCGGGAGAACCTGCTCGGACATATATAAAATCGGATCTGGTAGCGAAAGTTTGTAAAAAGGAAAAATAAAATGGCCGACCTGAAATTAACTAAAATGATTATCGATGGTCAGTGGGTAGATGCTGCGAGTGGTGAGACTTTTGAAAGTTATAACCCTTACACTGCGGAGCCGTGGGCTTTAGTACCCAAAGGAGGACTCGCTGATGTAGATTCTGCTGTGGAGGCGGCATGGCGGGCGGGGCGCCCCGGGTCAGATTGGCGTTCTATGACTGCTTCAGCCCGAGGTTCCCTAATCAGGAAATTAGGTGATGCGCTAATGGAGGCATCTGATCATCTGGGTGAGATGGAGACGAAAGATAACGGGAAGTTAATTGCCGAGATGGGGGTACAGTGTAAATACCTTACACAATGGTACCACTATTATGGTGGTCTTTGTGATAAGGTTGAGGGTTCGGTTATCCCGATCGACAAGCCATCTACATTTAATTATACGGTTTGGGAACCATTGGGGGTTGTTGCCTGTATTATCCCCTGGAATTCTCCGTTGCTGTTATTGACCTGGAAGTTAGCCCCTCTTCTTGCAGCTGGTAATACGACAGTGATTAAACCATCAGAGTATACGTCTGTCTCGACATTAGAGTTTATGAAAGTAGTCGAAAAAGTTGGTTTTCCGCCCGGTGTTATAAATGTTGTGACGGGGTTCGGTGCCGACGTGGGAGCGCCTCTGGTTGAGCACACAAAGGTGGCAAAAGTAGCATTTACCGGCTCAGATACGACAGGTTCTCGTATTTATCAGTCAGCCGCTAAAAGCATGAAGCATGTTACAATGGAGCTGGGTGGTAAGTCGCCTAATATTATCTTTGATGATGCAGAAATTGATAACGCTGTAAAAGGAGCAATCTCAGGGATTTTTGCTGCGACAGGGCAGACATGTATAGCCGGGTCACGCCTTCTCGTCCAAGACAGTATACATGATGAGTTTGTAGACAAGCTTGTAGGGTTAGCAGAGACGGCAAAGATGGGTGACCCAATGAGCATGGATACCCAAGTTGGACCTGTGACTAATATACCCCAGTATGAAAAAATACTGGATTATATAAAAATTGCAAAAGGCGAAGGCGCTGAGACCGTTCTGGGTGGAGCCAAAGCAAGTGCTCCAGAGTGTGGAGATGGATGGTTTGTTGAGCCAACCATTTTTACTGGTGTGAAAAACTCGATGCGGATTGCCCAGGAAGAGGTTTTTGGTCCGGTTTTATCAGTAATTCCCTTTAAAGACGAGGAAGAGGCGATCCACATTGGTAATGATGTGGTCTATGGCTTGGCTGCTGGCGTGTGGACCCAAAATATTCGACGGGCTATGCTTATGGCTGACCGGTTAGAAGCGGGCACAGTTTGGGTAAACACCTACCGGGCGGTAAGTTACATGTCCCCGTTTGGTGGGTATAAGCAATCGGGTCTGGGAAGAGAGAGTGGTCAAGAGATGATCAAGGAATATCTACAGCAGAAATGTGTGTGGATTTCTACGGCGACCGAGGTGCCCAACCCATTTGTACTGAGATAGGCGTCAGCAATTTAAATCAATTAAATCGCCACTCATGGTTTTTCCTTGGGTTCGGAAATGGCCAATTTTTTCCAAAAGTGGGGCGTCCGTGACCGCATAGAGTATGGCGTCTTTTTCCACGTCTAGGTTTACATGGTGGCGCCAGAGGTAGTTGGGTACTAAAAAGATGTCGTTTTTTGTCCATTCATATTTCGTGTCCGCTATTTCTGTATAGCCATGTCCAAGCATACAGCAGTAAAGTGTGCTGGAGGTCTGGCGACAGGGGAGGGTACTTTCCCCTGGTCGGAGCAACTGGGCGCTATAGCCGAGTGTCGTAAAAACTGAAGAACCGTCGGTTGGATTGGTAAATTTTATCTGTATAGCCTCATAGGGATCCCCATTTTCTTTTGCGAGTTCCTCCAAAGTAGTTTTTATATCCACTCCCTTGTAATGCATTAAAGGTGAGCTACCGACCCCAATTCCACGGGTGTTGGGCACGAAAGTTGGTAATATTCCACCTTTAACATAATGACGTGAGGAAAAATTTAATGACGGTTCAGGAGTATTCCCTGCCTTAGAATTGTCTTGTTCCTCAATCCAGATACAATCTAAATTTTCCATTAGGGGCCAGTCTAGGACATCCATCCAAATTACGGGTTCTGCGCTGTTATTTCCGTGGCCGTGCCAGGTCCCATTGGGTGTCAGGATTAAATCGCCGCGACTTGCTTCGCAAACTTCTCCCTCCACAGTCGTATATCCTCCAATATTAGATAATATTGTTCTACTTGCATTTGGTGTATGCATATGGTTGGTGGCCTTATCCCCAGGTTTGTAGATGGAGATAGCAACTCTGATCGTATTAGTGACACGGAGTGCACCTCCAAGGGTGGGGTTTAGTAGCAAAAATTGCTGCCGATCAGTGAATTCTAATGGTGCAATATCTGCAATTCGATGTAGGTAGGGCTCTATGTCAGTCCATTTCCAAAGATATGGCGAAGCGCGATACACTGGCGGGGGAGACGACTTGGTGACCTCGTTTTCTAGGAGCTTAGGCGGTTCTTCATCTATACCCAGATGCCAAGGATTTTTTTGTGGCGCATTAGCTTGAGTTCTCAACCAGATATGGAGTGATGCGGCTTCTCGATTAAGGGTCTCCATTTCTTCCAACAAATCCGCCGGAAGATTTGACTCAGATAGAGTGGAATTACGCTTTGTATCCATTTTTAAGCCTTTAAGATGGAGTATGTTAATCCAATTTTAACATTAGATCAGTTTATTTGTTGGTTTACTTTGGCACAAAAATCTTTAAGGGAGAATTTTTAGATTTTGTATATTTGACCTTAAATTTTTCATGCTCAACAATACGAATAGAAAAGAATTTATGGATATGACAAATGGCGAATAATGATGTGATTGCTGGTCTGGATAATACTGTTAATGATTTTGTCGACCGAACTTTAATCTTTCAAGATGGTGCTTGGACCGAGAACCGCTGCCGCGCTTTCGTTTTACAGCATCGTCAGAACACGCGCTATCGTAACTCAGTTCTCAAGCTAAGAGTCGCAACTAACTGTCCAATTTGGGATATTAAACTGGATATTATTGAAGCGTGTTCGCAGGAAATTATTGCGGATAACGAGTACGGTGGCGGTGAACCACATTGGCAAATATTGGAGGATTTGGGTGTTCGTATTGGAATGAAGCGAGCAGAAATCCAGGGAGCCAAACCCTCCAACTCTACACAACTTAGTTGGGATGCGTGGTCGGGGTTAATGACAAACTCCCATTGGTTGATTGGGTTGATTGGTAATACCTGCTCGGAACGGGTAAACGTACCGGGTTACGGTTCGGGTAATAACAAAAAATTAGGGTGGTTCGGCAATGTTCGCGGCATCTGGCAGGAGATGTGGAAATTGTCAGACAATGATGTTCGTTTTTTTAAATTACATACCGACGCAGATCTCGAACATTCAGAACTCGGTTGGCGTAATGTTGCAACCTACGCCGCAGACTTAAATTTAGAAGAAGAGGTGGTTGAGGCATGTCGACGTAATCTTGTAGTCTGGGAACATTATTTTAATGGCATTTGCCTTCTGGGTGATACTTTTGATTAAGTTTTTGTTTTTTCCAAATAGAAAATTGTGGAGTAAGTAATATGGCCAATTCCCGGGTAAAACTAAGTTTTGCCAGCAGTGACTACGAACATGTACGCGATCTGACTATGGGGCCGATCCAGCCTGAGGGAATTGAGTTGACCCCGATTACATTACAAATTGAGGAGATGTTTTACCGTTTTATTAATTTTGAAGAATTCGATATCTCTGAAATATCCAGCGGAAAATACACCTCTATGATCAGTCAAGGTGATAACCGGTTTGTTGGTTTGCCAATATTCCCATCTCGTGTAGCTAGGCAGTCTTCTGTTTATATTCTGCCAGGTGGGCCGATAAAAAAGGCTGAGGATTTACGTGGGAAACGTATCGGAGTTCCAGAGTGGGGGCAGTCGGCATCTGTTTATTCGAGGGGTTGGATCCAGCATGAGTTGGGTATTCCGTTGACAGAGATTGAGTGGCACCAGGCGGGAGTGAATCAACCCGGTCGTAAAGAGAAAGTGGCCCTTAAATTGCCTGATGGTATTGTTCTACAGCCCCAACCGAATAAATCTTTAAGTGGGATGTTACTTAAGGGCGAAATTGACGCAATTCTTACAGCTCATGCCCCGGAATTAGTGGAGAAACGAGATCCACGTATAGTGCGACTATATCCAAATTACCGAGAAATAGAGATACAGTATTATAAAAGTACCGGTATTTGGCCGATAATGCATCTCTATGCAATTAGACGCGAAGTATTCGAGGCTAACCCATGGGTGGCACAAAGTATGTGTAAGGCTTTAACTTTAGCCAAAGACCGTTCCCTAGAGAGAATGTTGGATATAACGGCCTGCCGGGCACCAATTGGCTGGATTTATGATATCGCCGAAGAGGCCCGACAATTATTTGGTGATGATTTTTATCCATATGGTATAGAACCAAACCGTAAAACACTCGAAGCATTTTTGCTTTACGGGTATGAACAAGGACTATTTCACAAGCATTTAAAGCCTGAAGATATGTTTCCCAAGGAGGTGCAGAGCGAGTTTAAGGTGTAGGCCAAATATTCAAAGTTTAGTTTAACGTCAAAATTTAATTTAAAGTATATTACCCAACTTCTATCCTTGGGCCGTTTTATAGATGCCAGATTTGTTGGGTTGAAAAGCACATAAAGGCCGGAGGTCTGCTTGTTAAAATTTATGAGAAAAGGACCCCTATGGATTTTGATAGTATAATAGACTGGGTTACCCGTGTATTCCCCGAAGTTCTGTCAAAATGGTTCGATTCTTTAATTATATTTCTGGTAGAACTTTGGACTAAGTCCATCTTATTTGTCGGTAAATGTTTAAGCAGCCTTTTAGCACTTGCGGAGCAGCTTTGGCAAAAAATTCTATTATTATTTTCTGACATTGGCACTGGTTTTACGGAATTCACCAGGGGGTTAAGGGCTAAGTTTCCCGAAGTTTTTCCAGACTATATTTTAGCCATTGTGGAACCTCTGCCGGATTGGGCTCTATTTATTGTCATACCAGTTCTATTAATTATTTTCATAATCATTCCATTAAAAAATGCGGCAGATAAAAATTCCCTAAAAGCCCAAGGGGATGAAAATATTAAATTAGAAAATAGGGGGCGTAATGAGCCTATTATAAGTCTGGGCGAGGACAATACCAAAAATTCTAGGAAAGATGACCAATCTGTTATCCAAAATAACTTGGAAAATGATATTAAAAAACCAAGTTTAAATGAAAAAGATTTATCATCTTCAGTTCATAAAATTGATACTACGGGCCTGGAACGGGATATTCGGCAATATCTTGGGGCTGAGAAAAATTTTTCTGAAACAATCGTTACAAACAAGGAGGTCTCTACAGAATTGATTGGAGAGAGTTTAGTCGATCCGCAAGTTCAAAAAAACGTCATATCGACCTTTAAGACTCTCAGTAAAACTGATCATGAGACTGAAGATTTTAATATAGTCGCAAAAAACCAGAGCACGCGAACCAACAGTATATTAAACCATATCGTTTCGGGCGCTGGGGTACCTGCCACACCGGGTCCAATTTTAACAAAAATTTTAGAATTGGAAGAAAAACTCAAAACTAAAGAGCAGTTTGTTGCCAGAAATCCATCCAGTTTTCACGGACTCCGCGAGGTTGCTGTAGGATTAAGCCAACTCGGAGACGCGTTGACAGAAAATGAAGATTTTTCTGGAGCAATATCATGTTTTGAACAAAGTCTAGCGGTCTCTGAAAGGTTAGCTCAAAGTAACCCGAGTAATACTGAAGCATTGAGAGATGTGGCGGTTAGCCTTAATCGTCTCGGTGATGCTCTTGCATCAAAAGATGTTCTTAACGATGCTAATGAAAAATTTATCTTGGGTCTCGAAATTTCACAGCATCTTGCTGAACAAATTCCTCAAAATAGACAAGCTCAACGTGATGTATGGTTTAGCCTTAATAAATTAGGAGATATGAGTGTAAAAACCGGTAATACAAAGGATGCTATTGCTTATTTTGAGGCAGGATTTCAAATTTCTCAGAACCTTGCTAACTTATACCCACAAAATACTGAAACTCAGCGAGACCTTATTGTTAGTTGTAGTAAGCTTGGTGACACATGCCCTGCCCAAGGTTGGTGGTCCAGGGCCCTTGCAATATGTGAAAGATTATCGAATGAGGGAATGCTCCATACCTCAGACTACTGGATGCTTGAAGACCTTTATAGACGTTCAGCTACAGATAAAGTTCCATGACTGTTTTTATTTAGTTTACTTTTCAGAGGAACGATCGAATAGGTTCGGTGTCGTTAAATTTGAATAACCTGAAATAAACTCTTTAGAAACTCCAGTTTCAGGATCAAAAGAGTGGCGGGGTATGGCTCCAATATTGCCACCATAAAGGTGAATACTTATTGATGTTTTGTCAGGCAGCCCGTTCGACACCTTGTGAATATCTCCAATCGTCGGGGACACAGAGGTGATCATGCCTGGTTTTAAAGTTTCCTCGTCGATTTGTTCTAACATTTGATCTGAACTGATCGAATAGTTTTGGCTAACTTCACTTCCGCGTAGCATGCCAATCAGACCCCAAACGGTATGATCGTGTATTGGGGTAACCTGCCCAGGTCCCCAGACGAAGCTGACTAGTGAAAATCTCTCAAGAGGGTCGCACCATAGTAGATTTTGTTTATAACTTTTAGGATCGGGTTTTGCGTATACATCGGGTAGCCAGCAGTCATCAGACACCAACTTTTTAAGTAATAATTGACCCTGTCCTACAAGGTTTAACTCATCGTTTGTAGCGTCCACGCATCTCGTCATTTCTACAACAAATTCCCGAAGAGGTTTAATCTTTGACATTTAATGTGGTCCCAACGTTGTGTGCTTAATCGGTGAGCTCTAAACTTAGCAACCAAATTATCGAAAAAGGGAGCGCACACAATGTTATTTATTCATAATGAAGTTGTTGCAGAGATATTGAATATGCAGGATTGCATTGCAGCCCAGGAGAGTGCATTCCGTGACTTGGCTGAGGGTAAGGCTACTCACCGGCCAAGATCTGACATTTATGCTCCATGTGAACGCGAGGACGGATATTACCGGTGGGGTACAATGGAGGGGTGCTCAGGGGGTTATCTCGCAATTCGTATGAAGTCCGACATTATGACATGGCCAAGAGCTGAAGATGGTAGTTGGACAGAAGACAAATATTGTATGGAGCCGGGAACATACTGCGGTCTGATCATGCTGTTTTCGGCGATGAATGGGGAGCCTTTAGCTTTTATAAACGATGGCGTTCTTCAACATATGAGAGTTGGAGGAGGTGGTGGTATAGGCGCGAAATATCTGGCACGCGAGAATTCGACCACCGTCGGAATGTTGGGCTCGGGTGGTATGGCTAGGACTTATTTACAGGCCTATTGCGCGGTTAGAGGTATAACTAAAGTTAAAGTCTACAGTCCTACAAAGGCTAATCGAGAATCCTATGCATCTGAAATGAGTCTTCGTCTTAATATTGAGGTACAACCGGTTGATAGTGCCGAAGAAGCGGTGCGCGGTGCAGATATTGTTTCAAGTTGTACAGATTCTATGGTACCAACATTCGATGCTGATTGGCTTTCGAAGGGTCAACACTTAACAATGCTGGGTCCCATGGAGATTTCTAACGCGGTTCTTGAGCGTGTTGACATAAAAATTTCACAGGGGAGCAGCGGACTGGATATTAACAGCAAGGGCACAGAGAAAGGGATCGGTCACAGTCCTATGGCTTGGGTAGCGGGATCAAAGGATGAACGAAAACGTCTTCCCGCGAAGCAAGAAGACTTTAATTTTATAGTTGATTTCCCAAACTTTGGGGATTTGCTCAAGGATCCAACGATTGGACGCACCGACCAGGATCAAATTACATTTTACCATAATATGGGGAACCAGGGGTTGCAGTTCTCATCCGTTGGAGGTCTGGTTTACGAGAAAGCCCTAAAAGCCAAAGTCGGCCGGGACGTGCCAACGGAATGGTTTCTGCAGAATATTCGTGACTAAAAACGATTATTTTTGGTTTCAGTGAATGTTGCTTGGTATACCGTTGATAGCCAAAAATTTATTGAAATACATGTTTTAATCCCCGAAGAAACTATCTTCTCGAAAAACGACTTCTACGGTTTTATTTTCCTTTGAGTCACCGCGCATTTCCTCGCCCTTTTCGTTAAGACGAGTGGGCTTAGGTTGTTTCTTGTGATTGGGGTTGCCAACTCGGATCATCACCAACGGTTCTTCGCTGGTAGCAAAGAATTTATAGAGATTACCACGAGGCAGCATAATTCCTTCCCACTGCCCAAGTTCTATAGCCTCGTCTTCCGGTCCATAAAAACGGGCTGATCCCTGAAGAATCATGAAGCTATGGTCCTCATAAGGGTGGGCGTGAAGCTCGTTTTCACCACCTGATGCGTATATTTTCAGTCTGATAGTTAGGTCATCAGTTGCTGCAAGAACGCTATCAGTTCGTCCTTGGTCCAGAAGTTGACCCTTTAAAGAAAATACGTAAGGCGTTTTTTTCTCTGAGAGAGAGAGCTCTCGGTCTCTCATATCTTTGTTAGTCAAAGCGGGAGGAGTGAATTGAGGACTATCTAACATTATAAATTCCTGTATATGGCTATATTTAAACCAAATTATATATTGTTTTTATTAATTTAATCGAGTCCTAGGTTACAATAAGGTTGACCTTGACTTGAAACCACAATTGTATGCACACATACAATTTTAAGATTTTTCCTGACAAATTTTAAGTGGAGGAGACATCATGGCGGATCGAATGGCCCTAAAGCTTGAAGAGACCGGAGCAAATGGATTGACGCGCGAAGAAGCGCTTACTGATTTGCGTACCACGCTTGAATGGCTCGGTGATGACGTCCAATACATCGATGGTGAGGTAGATCCTCTTGTAGAAATGTGCACGATTACAAAGGCTTTTGATAACTCTAAGGTAATTGTAGCCAACAATATTAAAGGATATCCGGGAGTCAGGATGATTTCGAACCTTTATTCTCGTAAGGAGCGGGTTAATAGGTTTCACGGTGTAGAGGATTTCCGAGATATTAAATATCAATTGCTTGACCAGGTGAGCAATCCAATTCCTCCAAGGGTCATTGATGACGCTCCGGTTCAGGAGGAGGTGCTTCTTCCCGGTAAGGATTTTAACCACATCCATGATATTATTCCCGTAGCGACACACACGTTTAACGATGGTGGTCAAATTTTTGGTGCGGGATCACATCTTTTTATGGGTGAGCCTTGGGTTCCTGGTGGTGGTAGCCAAATATCGATGTATCGTATGTCCTTTCGAGAGGGACAAAAATACGCATCCATAAATATGGTTCCGGGAGGGGCTGGTGACGTAATCTGTTCCCACCATCCGGGCAAAAAGGTGCCGTGCACTGTAAATATTTGTCCGCCAGTTGGCCCGGAGCTTGTTTCGGTTTCAACGATGAACCCTGTTATCTTTCCGGGACAAACCGACAAGCTTGGTTTTGCAGGCGCCATCCAGGGGTTTCCGGTTGATGTTGTAAAGGCAAAGACAGTTGATGCTTACACAATCGCTAATGCGGAGTGGTCGCTTGAAGGTTATGTATTGGAAGGGGAGCGAGTATGGGAAACAGAGGAGGCAGAACGCTTAGGTAAACAGGGCGTTGCGTTGTTGCATCCGGAATGGGCGCGTTCAATGGGACATGCTTATCGGACGCCCCGCGCTTTCGAGCTGACAGCCGTCACCAGGCGCAAAAAGAATCCGATTGTTTATACCCCTCATTTTGGTGCTTTCTGGTACGAGGCTCCTTTTATGTGTGCGAGTGTGTATGAACTCTGCGAACGGATGGCTCCGGGCTTTGTAAAGGACGTTGCTAGTTGGCTTGGGCTGACGTTATGGGGTGGCCTTGTTATCCAGGTCAACAAACGTAGACGGTCGGATGAAGGTATGCAACGTAACCTCTTGACCGCAATAATGGGCCTTTATCGGGGTATGCGTTTAGTTGTGGTGGTGGATGACGACATTGATCCATGGCAACCGGAAGATGTGATGTGGGCGATACAGTCCAGGGCTTCGGCACAAAAAGATTATATTGTCTATAACGAATATGGTCGTGGCCAAGCTTTTCAGCCGTCTGAACTAAAGATCGGTAATATTTCAGTTTCCGATGGAGGGATGGGTATAGATGCTACGGCGCCACTCGGTGTTCAGGTTTATGAACGATCGAAGTACCCAGTCGATGAAATGGATTTTTCAAAATGGTTTAGCGACGATGAAATTTCGGAGCTAAAAAATTTGCAGGATCCTTATTTTCGCTGGTTGGGTGAAACTGGACACGGTTGATTAAATCGGATTTTAATCATTGATTCCCGGGTCGATTAAATACTGTTCTTGTTTCAACCTCCAAAGTTTGAACCACCGTTGATGTGCATATTTTCGCCGGTCATGAAGCTTGCCTTGTCAGAAATTAGATAAATTGCACCCTCTGCAATCTCTTCTGGCTGGGCAAACCGCCCTAGCGGGAACCGCTTCTTCATAGCTGATTTTTGTTTTTCTGTGTAGCTTGCAACCATGGGTGTATCTGTAATGCCGGGGCTGATGGCATTTACACGTATGCCATCAGGCCCAAGAGCACGAGCGAGTGATCGCATTAATGCAATTACACCGCCTTTAGAACTGACATATGCTGGCCCTCCTTGACCATTTCCTCCTGTGACACCGAATAAAACTGAGGCTGAAGTCGTAAGGACAATTGAACCACTTTTTGATTTCTTCATATGCTGTGCGGCAGCTCGGGCAATTTGAAATGACCCGGTAACATTAACCGCTAAAATTTTATTCATCTCATTAACATCAAGTTCTTCCCAACGCGCACTCGAATGAGCTGCTCCGCAATGGATCAAGCCATCCAAATTACCAAAAGTTTTCACCGCATCGCTAACTACATTGATACAATCTTTTTCAATTGATACGTCACCGCCAAAGATAATAAGATTTTCAGCTTTACCGAAACTCTTTTCCATTTTTTCTAGCTGCACATCGAAAGCAATCACTTGGGAACCGCGTTTCAACAGCAATTTGGCGCAGGCATGTCCTATTCCACTTGCTGCTCCTGTAACAATAACTGTTTTTTTCAAAGTAATATTACTCCTGATTAATTTTAACTAAATTATATTGCAAGAATTCAGATATTTTCGGTTGCCTAAACGTCTCTACTCACATTGCCGCTTGGTACTCACGATGTTAAACCAAATATATGACAAACAAATATACAAACAGTGCAAAGAGCTTTCACGAGGTATTAAGACAAAATGCGATGCAATGGCCGGACCGTACCTATGCTCACTGTATCGATCAATGCAAATCAATCAGCTATGGTGCTTTGTATAGTGTCTCTAATAGGGCAGCGCATTTTTTTCAAAGTCGTGAGTTGAAAGCGAATGACAGGGTGTTGTTGTTGGCTGAAAACTCAGTAGAAAATTTAACAATCTTCATAAGCGTTTTGCGCTTTGGTGCGACTTTAGCAACTGTCCACGTTGAAATGAACCGAGTTCATCTCTCGGAGATCATAAGAGCTATTTCTCCAAAGATTGTTCTTTTTCAAGAGAATATAGGTCTTGAGGAATTACAATTTGAATCACCAGGAGAGTGGATTGCTATCGGGAATTGGCAAAAAAATAAAAGAGCTATGAACGGATTTTTTAGTGATCTTACTAATTTTTCAGATAAAGACGATATAGAAAGCGTTGCCTCCCCTCATAATCATGGAATCATTTTCTATACATCTGGGACGGTTGCAAAACCTAAAGGTGTCATCCAAACACACGAAACCGCTTATTATAACTATGACGCTACGGCTGATTATTTAGAGCTATTACCAGGAGACCGAGTGTTTGATTGCCGCTCTTATAGTTGGCTATCCGCACAACATATGAGTTTGGGAGCGCCACTTGTTTCAGGGGCTACAGTTGTAATGGCGAAGCGGTTCTCAAAAAGGCATTTTTTTGATTGGTTGAAGTCGTCCGAAGCAAACGTAGGGTTCGTCGTCCCAACAATTGTTAATATGCTAATAAATCGACCCGAAAAAATTCGGGGAGATGATTTACCACATCTACGTTTTCTGACTTCAAGTTCTGCCCCATTGCTTGATGAGCAATGGCGTACTTTTGAAAAACTCTATGGAATCAAACTGGCTCAAAGCTGTGGTTCTAGTGAGGGTGGCAATACTGCAGCACATCGTGGTTCTGATCGTAAAATTGGGACCATCGGTCCCGCTCAGAAATATCAAGATATTCGAATAGTTGATGTCGATGGCAAAGGGCTCCCACAGGGAGAAACTGGTGAAATTATTATCGGTGGTGGTAAACAGCAGGCTTATGGTTATCTTTTGATGGATGGAACCATAGAACGTCTGCCAGAAGATGGTCACCATTCAGGAGACCTTGGTTTTTTCGACGAAGACCGCCACCTACACATCACCGGAAGATTGAAAGAGCTTATCATTCGTGGTGGAATGAATATTGCACCTTTAGAAATTGACGCTGTGTTAATTGAACATCCTGACATAATTGAGGCAGGTACTATCGGCGTGCCTCATCCTATTTATGGTGAAGAAGTAGTTTCCTATATAGTATGTCGGCCTGGTAATTCTTTTTCTTGTTCTGAAATTATTGATTTTTGTAAATCTAGGTTATCAGAGCCAAAGATACCCAAGATTATTTATACACTTGAACAGCTGCCAAAAAATTCACGGGGTAAACTTGACCGGAGTGCCATAGTTAGCCATTACCGCAAAAATTACGCCGACTCGATCGTTTGGTCATGATGTTTTAATCCCGAAAGGTATTATTATTAAATAATGTGACTATTTTGAAGAAATATATAGGATCGTAGTTTTCGTTAATACTTCAATTACTTTTCCAAAAATGCTAGCTTTCGAAATTAGAATTTTAATTAATAGCGTTTCTTAGTATGGAGTATTTTTTTATTACCGTCCCTATTTTATTACATGATTTGCCAATTAGTTGGTTAAATTACGAGGTGAGTAGACCACACTGATGACAAATATTCCGATAATAGACTTCGAAAATTTTTCGACTAACAGTGACAGCGAACGGCGTAGGATTGCAGATGAACTCGACTGGGCTGCTTCCCAGGTGGGCTTTATGTACGTTAAGAACTTAGGCATTGATCCTGGAATTTTAGACGCAGCTTTTGCATCAAGCAGGACTTTTTTCTCACAACCTCAAGAAATTAAAAATCGTTCTGGTTATTATCAGGAAATCAATCACGGATACCAAGCATCTGAACAACAGCGGCTCGATTCACGAATTGCCCCCGACCTTAAAGAGGCATTCACTATGCGGGATGTACCTAAGAATCAAAACAGACCAGAGGTATGGCCATCGCCCGAATTTTATAAAACAGCGAAGATAGCATTCGACGAATTTCTAAGGGGCGCAAATATCGTAATGGAGGCCATTGCAATTGCCCTTGATTTGCCAATAGATTTCTTTCGCAAATGCCACCAAGGGGATAATACCGCGTTACGCTATCTCCATTATCCTGTTCTCGATAAAGAACCAACGGAAGATCAGATGGGATGTGGAGCCCATACTGACTTTGGCACAATTACCCTCTTATTCCAGGATGATGTAGGCGGACTGCAGGTTAAAGGACGCGATGGAATTTGGCATGATGCAATTTATATTCCTGAAACGATCATAATAAACACTGCCGATTTAGTGGCGACCTGGACTAATGATCGATATTGTTCCACACCCCATCGGGTTAAACCAATGAACAGTGATACAGACCGCTACTCGATAGCGTTTTTTGTTGATCCGGATGCGGCCACGCCAATAAGTACATTTTCGAGCTGTATCACGAATGATAATCCCCACAAATATCCAGATACTACGGCCGGAGCGTATGTGGCTCAGAGGATTGCCTACAGTAATAAGTTAGAAAGTTGAAATAACATGAAATCAACCTGTGTTTGATGCGGTTGATTGTCTTGAGAGAGAGTGCCATTCTGTAAAAAATAATAAAAAAAACCTGTAGCTGCGTTATTTTAAACGGGAGAAATTAATATGCCAAAAAAGATATCATTACCTTTTGTTGCTTGTTTGTTGGCGATGGCAACGGCTTTCTCTGGGCCTGTTTTTGCTCAACAAGTTACGCTCAAGTTGCATTCTTTCCTACCACCTCCTTCGAACCCGGTTAAGACATTTCTAAAACCTTGGATAGAAAAAGTTACGAAGGAATCTAAAGGTACACTTAAAGTTCAATATTACCCTTCTATGCAGCTCGGGGGGAAGCCGCCTCAGCTAGCTGATCAGGTCCGAGATGGTGTCGTTGATATGGCATACACTCTTCCTGGCTATACAGCGGGAAGATTTCCAAAGCTGGAAGTTTTTGAGCTTCCATTCATTCATAAAAATGCTTTGTCTACGGCACTTGCCATTCAAGATTTCCAGAAAAAGCATCTGGCTGATGAATTCAAAGACTATCACGTCATTCTTTTGCATAATCATGCAGGCTCAATGTTTATGACAAAGAAGGTCAAAATTAGAAAAGTAAGCGACCTGAAAGGTCTGAAAATTCGAACAGCTACGCGTGCAGGCGGATGGTATCTCAAATCCCTGGGTGCAGTACCTATAGGTGCACCATTGCCGAAAATACCTCAAATGCTCTCAAAGGGCGTAATAGAGGGAGCTTTGCTGCCATTTGAAATCGCGCCAGCTATTAAAATGCAGGAACTAGCGAGTAATTTTATACAACTTTCCGGTGATCAGCCCCGAATGAATACCTCAACCTTTGCATTTTTAATGAATAAGAATAGTTACAAGAAATTGTCGAATGCTCATAGGAGGGTTATTGACAAGCTTTCAGGTAAAAACATTGCGCGTTGGGCAGGTCAGAATTGGGATGACATTGAAAAACCCGGTGAGAAGGTTATGAGATCTAAAAAGAAAAATAGTTTTCTCACAATTCCACCAGCGGAAGTAGAAAAGTTAAAGGCGGCAGCTAAGCCTGCTATCGCTCGTTGGATTAAAATTATGAAGAAGAAAGGTGTCAATGGGGAACAGCTTATTAATGATGCACGTTCCTTAATTGCGAAATATAACAAGTAGATTAGATTAACTATCAAGTTCTACCTTATGGCAGAGCCTAAAGAAGAGCATAACCGGCCCACTGATCCAGTGGGCCGGATTTTATTTAGGGTATCTCGTTTATTCGCGATTTTTGGCGGGTTTGTGCTCTGTGCAATGGCCGTTTTGACGACACTCAGTGTTACGGGGAGGGCGGCATTCAATTCACCGATAACTGGTGATTTTGAGTTAATCGCTATAGGAACTGGCGTCGCTGTCTTTGCTTTTTTGCCATATTGCCATTTAGTTCGAGAGAACGTCATTGTTGATATCTTTATGAGTAAAACTCCGTTTAAGTGGCGCACGTTTTTTGATCTGATAGGTAATTTTCTTTACGTCGTCATCATAATTTTAATGCTTTGGCGTTTACCGTTAGGCGGATTAGACCTTTACGAAAATGACCAAATGACTTTGATTTTGGAGGTGCCACAATGGTGGACATTTCCGTTAGCTATCTTGTGTCTCATTCTTTTGTTGGCCGTCAATATTTATACGGTTATTCGAAGTTATCGTGAAATCCGTCTAAACCGGACTTTATAGGATTTAAATATGTCAGGCCTAGAAATTGGTGGTTTGGGGTTCATAGTACTGTTGGTCCTGCTGGCAGTGAGAATTCCAATAGCTGTGGCTATGCTGACCGTCGGGCTGGTGGGTTATCTTGTGATAGCAGGTCCGGCGGCCCTGTTGAGTTATTTGAAGGGTGAAATGTATTGGCGTTTCACGACCTTCGACCTTTCCGTTGTGCCGTTATTTGTACTTATGGGGCAATTCGCAGCAAAGGCGGGTTTAAGTCAGGCTTTATTCAAGGCTGCGAACGTATGGCTTGGGCACTATCGTGGTGGTATCGCAATGGCAGCGGTTGGTGGTTGTGGTGGCTTCGGTGCGATCAGTGGTTCTTCGCTAGCAACGGCGGCAACTATGGGACAAGTCGCATTACCCGAGCTGAAGCGTTACAACTACGCAGGCTCTTTGGCCACAGGAGCTCTCGCAGCTGGTGGCACTCTTGGTATCCTGATACCCCCATCAGTGGTTCTGATTATTTATGCGATAATGGTCGAAGCTAATATTGTGACGTTATTCCAGGCAGCATTTATACCCGGAATATTGGCTGCGCTTGGTTATATGGCAGCAATTGCAATTGTAGTTAGGGTCAATCCTCGGGCGGGGCCCGCGGGACCACGGGCGTCTAGCAGAGAGCGTTTTATGGCGCTATTAGATATATGGCCGGTTCTGTTAATTTTCCTACTGGTGATGGGCGGTATATATCTGGGATTTTTTACACCAACAGAGGGTGCAGGGGTAGGCTCAGTTGGGACATTTTTAATAGCATTGTCTCGTGGTGGAATGAAATTTAAAGATTTCATTGATGCGCTCATGAGTACTGCCACGACGACAGCTTTGATTTTTCTGATCCTATTGGGTGCAGCCGTTTTTAATGCCTTCCTTGGTTTTTCTCAGTTGCCTTTAGCTACGGCTAATTTTTTTAAGGAATCTGGTTTTCCTCCGATGGCGGTTTTACTGATGATGGTGGTGCTTTTTATAATGCTTGGCTTCGTAATGGACTCGCTTTCCATGATACTGCTCACGGTACCTATATTTTGGCCTATAATTGCAGTTTTGGATTTTGGTCTTCAGCCAGAGGATCTTAAACTATGGTTTGGTATTATTACGCTCATTGTCGTTGAGGTAGGCTTGATCACTCCTCCTGTTGGCCTAAATGTTTTTGTCATAAACTCAATGGCCAAGGATGTTCCCATGATCGAGACTTTTAAGGGTGTTGTGCCATTTTTTATTTCAGATGGGGTCCGAGTTGCCTTTATTATTTTATTTCCCGCTGTTACATTGTTCTTACCACGCCTATTAGCTATCGAATAATTAAATGGGGTAGAAAATTCCAGAAATCTAATTTGTTTGATTATGGCTGACTAGGTTATAGACGTTTACCAAATCGGGGCTGTGCAAAAGACATATCTCTGGTATTAAAGGCGAAGTATTTCTAATTGGGAGTGTTAATAAATGGCAGATAACCGAGCCAAAGCGGTTGATACAGGTTCAAACGTTGGCGCCCGTATGACCTACGAGGATATGCGAGGATGGATTGTGGAGGCCGAGAAACTCGGCGAGCTTCGTGTAGTTAAAGGAGCTAGCTGGGAAGAAGATATTGGTCTTGCGGCGGAAGTTGTCCAACACGATGAAAATGCGCCTTGTATAGTTTTTGATGATGTGCCCGGCTGTCCGCCTGGATTTCGAATGCTTATTAACTTCTTTGCTGGTAAGCGTAAGTGCATGACTATGGGGTTTCCGACTGAATGGAATAAGCTTGAGCTGACTGATGGTGTGCACCAACACATGAAGTCGGTCGAATCAATTCCTCATAAAATTGTTGATACCGGTTCGGTATTTGAGAATATTCTCGAAGGAGATGATATTGATATTGAGAAGTTTCCGGCTCCTATGTGGCACGACAAGGACGGGGGGCGTTATATAGGAACCGGCTCCTATAATGTTACTCGAGATCCGGATAGTGGATGGATTAACCTAGGCACTTATCGTGTGATGATTCAGGGTAAAAAAGAGGTTGGTTTTTATATTTCGCCCGGAAAACATGGCAGAATTCATCGCGATAAGTATGAAGCGAATGGAGAAGCGATGCCAGCTTGTGTGGTTCTTGGCGGTGATCCAATGGGTTTTCTCATGGGTTGTACAGAGTTACCCCCGGGAGAATGTGAATATGATATTCTAGGTGGATATAGGGGGCACGCATTGGAATGTGTGGAAGGAAAGCATACCGGCCTCCCTTTTCCGGCCAATGCTGAGGTTGTTATCGAAGGTTTTATACAGCCTGATAACCGAAAAACAGAAGGCCCATTTGGTGAATGGACCGGATACTATGGTTCTGATGTGCGTCCAGAGCCAATTCTCGATATTAAAGCGATATATCATCGGAATGATCCCGTCATTCTTGGCTGTCCTCCCCTAAGGCCTCCTGATGAGCTAGCCCGGTATCGGGCCGTTACCCGTTCTGCAGCTCTTAAAGAAAATATTGAAAAAGCTGGTGTTCCCGATGTAACGGGTGTTTGGGCACATGAGTGCGGGACAGCTCGGATGTTATTGGGAATTGCTATTAAACAACGCTATCCGGGTCACGCTATGCAGACTGGGCATGTTGCCGCGATGTGTCACACTGGTGCTTATGCAGGTAAATACGTAATTGTTGTTGATGACGATATCGATGTTACTAATTTAGAAGAACTAATGTGGGCTGCGATTACACGCTCTGATCCTGCAACTTCTATTGATATCATCCATAACTGTTGGTCAACGCCCTTAGATCCGAGAATTCCACCTGAAGAAAAAGCAAAAGGCAATTTGACTAATAGTCGAGCAATTATTGACGCTTGCCGCCCCTTTCATTGGAAGGACGAGTTTCCTGCGGTGAACTCACCGGAACCAGCAGTTATGAAAGAGGCTTATGATAAATGGGGTCATCTTTGTGAACCCGTTACGCCTGAAAACCAGATAATTACAAAAAAATAAAGGCTCCAAGGCTAATCAAACGTTCATTATGCGGTAGCATAATGACCGTTTGATTCTTTAAATGTATAAATTTCATTTGGGTGGCAGAAGAAAACCAAACGCGTTAAAACAGTCTTTGTAAATAATTAGGAACTGTTGATGAACCCAACCTCTTCTAGGTCGGTTAGCGACGATGACATTACGGTTCGCAGTGATAACGTAAACTGTG
>CAZCKO010000047.1:0-19566 GCA_964499275.1 uncultured Rhodospirillaceae bacterium | reverse complement strand
AAGATAAAACAAGTAAAGGCAAAGATCACCTTTCATTCTCACTGCTGGACCAACAGATTGAAACAAGCCTACCAGACACGCAAGGCAGGATGTTCAAATTTAATTAAAACCAGTTTGATGATTTTCCTTGAAAATTTATAAATTAAAAAGCAACAATTCTTCATTGGGTCTCTATCTCCATGCCTAAGGGTAAAACTTTAAGAGGTTTGAAAAAATGCTAAAATACTGGCCAACCATTTCCACTTTTACAACGGCAATAATATTTCTCCTTACAAGCCAGCCGGTATCCGCCAAAACAGATGCCCAATTCGGTATCTATAGTCAATTGGCCCAACTCAGGGATGCTGCAGGATATTCAGGAAGTAAAAAAGAAAAACGACAAAGGCATCGCGCAAGACAGTTTGTACGGCTATATGACCTTAATGGTGATGGCAAAGTCACCGTTAAGGAAATTGTAGAGGACCAGTTTCGAATGTTCCGGACAATTGATATTGATGACAGCAATGGTCTATCCCCAAAAGAAATGAGACGCCGGGGCAGTAATTTAAAAATTTGGAGCTCTGTTACCATTTTTGACCTATTAGACGATAACGGGAACCAAGAGATAACCGCTGCGGAGTTATCAAAACCCATGCGCCGGTGGTTCAAACGCCACGACTTAAATGGTGATGGCTTCATGGAAAAATCCGAAATTTTCTACCGGATCAAACGTGGAAAAAAAGGAAAAAAACAAAAAAGACGCGCCAGAAAATTTCTTAAACTATGTGACCTAAATGAAGACAGGAAGGTCACCGCTGCAGAAGTCGCCCAAAATCAAAATCGAATTTTACAGGCTCTGGATATTAATAATAACAAGTCACTCTCCCTAAAAGAAATTATGCGTCGTGGAAGAGGATTGAAACGATGTCGTAGCTTTAAGCTATTTGACCTATTAGACACCAATGGAGACCAACAAATCACAATTGACGAACTTTCTGCCCCTATGAAACGCTGGTTTAAACGCCATGACTCAAACCTGAATGGAATGATGGAAGCAAGTGAGGTGCCACTTCACAAGCGGTACAGGATAAAAAAAAGAAGAAAAATGCAACGGCGAGGATTGAAATAAGTTATCGAAACCAAGGTTTGTTTTGATTTAGTAACTGACCAGTGAAGAACTTAGCAACGTCTATTTCCCTATATAATTTGGCTTACGTTTCTCAGCGAACGCATCAATCCCTTCCTTATAATCTGCAGTTGACCTCAACTTTTCATAGGAATGCCCTTCTATATCCAATGCAACTTTCAGGCTCGTGTCATAAACCGCGTTAAGGACCCTCTTTAAAGCCCTTAAAGCCAGGGGGCCCTTGGCATTTAGGTCGGCGGCATACTGATCAATTAGTTCGGTCAAAGCGGCAGAATCATCTGCAACTTCAGTCAATAAACCCCACTCCTTCGCCTGCGGAGCAGGAATGCGTTTCCCAAGCATGATCATGTCCTTGGCCCTGGTTAACCCTGCAATCTTGGCAACACGAACGCTGCCACCTGAGCCCGGCATTTCACCTAGATTGATCTCTGGCAAAGCAACCATTGTATCCTTAGTAGCGAGTCTAAAATCACACGCCATTGCCAACTCGAAGCCAACGCCAAATGCGTATTTCTCTAATGCTGCAATCACAGGTTTGGTACACCGCTCCGGCGCCCCAACATTCCAAGCAAGGTCAGACATTCCGTCGAAGGGTATATCCGGAAAACTCTTTACATCACCACCCGAGGTATAAATTCCGCCCTCACCCCTAATGACTATCACACCCACAACATCGTCTTCGTCCATGGCCTCTATTAATCCACGAATCTGAGATCTCCCTCGGTATGAAACGATATTAAGTGGCGCGCGATCTAAAAACAGGTAACCAATATTTTTCTTTTCATCAATTTCAACTCGAAGCCCATCGAGGTCTTTTAACAATTCACCTCTTTCAGTGGCGTAATCTTTTCGCATATTAGTTTTCCTTTATATCTTGGTTTAGGAGCCGCCAGAGACATTATAGTTTCCGTCTCTTAAATGCCGCCGCAATAATTTTCCTGAAGCTGATTTTGGTAAAGCCTCCACGAAAATATAATCTCTTGGTCGCTTATACCTCGCCAGAGTTGAATTGACGCAATAAATATCGAGGGCTTTAGCGGTAGCCTCCCGACCGCTTGGCTCTATAAAGGCTACTACTTTTTGTCCCATCCGTTTGTCTGGTATCCCGACAACCGCAGCTAACGATACTAAATCACAGCCTGATAATATATTTTCAACTTCCTCCGGGTGAATATTTTCACCACCAGAAATTATCATATCGTCTACCCGCCCCGTAAGGAACAACTCTCCATCCTCATCAAGGTAACCGAGGTCGCCAGTAAAATACCATCCGTCTCGAATAGCTTTTATATCCGCATCAGGCCGTCTCCAGTATCCAGTAAACGCTTCCGGGCTTTGCATCGTTGCAATAACTTCGCCAACTTCACCGGCCAACAATACTTCATCTGGGTAGGCTAGGCTTTCATTATCAGCACGAACTATCCTTATTATCTGATTCACACCAGCCCAGCCCGCCGATCCCGGTTTTTCATTGAGATGATCGCAGAATGTAAATGTAAATATTTCACTTGAACCATAATAGTTCGCAAATATCTCCGGTTTAATCTGTTGCATACATCGCTTTTCCAAGTCATCAGTCATCGACATCCCGGCATACGCGACATTTCGTACCGAAGACATATCCACCTTCAAGTCATCCTGGGTTAATAAATCGTGAAACATTGTTGGGACGAGAAAGAGGGTATTGACCTTTTCTTTACGGATGAGTTCAAGAGCTCTGGCAACGTCAAACCCCTGCATATTATGAAAGGTTCCGTTGATCATTGTGGAGCAAAGTAAAATTCGGATACCCATAGTGTGGAATAGAGGCATTACGCCCAGGGCGGAGTCACCCAAACGATACCTAAGGTGTGCTATCACCGACGCTGCAGCCGTTCGTTCTGCGCGGTGAGAACGGGGCACACCCTTTGGTTTGCCCGTCGTTCCAGAGGTATATAGCATCAAACAAATATCATCATCTACCGCCCCTACTGATCCAGAAATTGGTAAATTTTCTAACAGTTCAGAAAAACCTGTTCCCTTAAGGTGTTTCCCTATGCCCACAATAGTGGCATCAGACACTATCAGTGCCGGCTCGACTGCTGAACGTGATGAGTGGTCGTAAGCTATGACCTTTGGATCTGAGTCTTTTAAAACAAAGGTGACCTCTTCGGTAGTGGCTCTCCAATTGAATGGCGTAAAAACTGCGGCCAACATTTGGCATGCCCAATATAGCGTGGCCATTTCGTAACTGTTAACCGTTATACAAACCAGGCGGTCAGCTTTTCCCAAGCCCAACTTGGACAAACCTCCCGCTACTCGTCTGATGTCATTTTGCCAAGTATTAAAGTTCTGCCGTAAGTCGCCATCTACAAAAGCCAGTGCATTAGGCTGGCGTGCAACTGCCGCATCAAACGCGTTTCCAAGGTCCATAAATCTAAAATCCAATTAAATAAATTTCTTTAAATGGAGCTTGTGACCTTTGTAAAACGGTCAAGCATACCGTCAAGCATTTCATCGAGTTCATTATCTACAATCTTGTCATCTTCCATTGCCTGGTTAGCCTGAGCGAGGGAGAAGCTTTCCCCTGACAACCACATTCCCATAAATGACAAAGCCGGCCTTAACGCTATTAAACCCCGAGCTCCTCCAACGAGACCCGGTGCCGCAGAGGCTAAAAAACAGGTCTTACCGGCTGTTGGAAAAGGTCTAATACGCGATAACCAATCTATGGCATTTTTTAAAGGCCCGGGAACTCCATAATTATATTCTGGCGATACAATCACCACGCCATCAGAAGCCGCAATTCGTTTAGAGAATTCATTTGTACCCGCTGGCACTCCGTCTGTAGTTTGTAAATCACCATCAAAGAGTGGCATTTCGAATTCTCGAAATTTTGCTAAATCTACCTCAACCCCAGCTGTTTGGAGCTTAGACGAAATTATTTCCGCTAGTTTATGATTCAAAGATTCTTTTCTGAGAGAACCGGCAAAAACAAGAATTCGCATAAATTAATCCCCTATCTTACTAATCTATAATAATTGTGGGCTGGAACCATAATAGGCGAACCTTGCACCGTCTACATTGCTCTATATTCTACCAATTCACAAACAATCAAATTTAATGCAATTATGAATGATTTAAAAATCATGCAAATTTCCTCTGAGGCCGATATGGAAAGCGCCTTCAAAATTCGACGACTTGTATTTTGCGAGGAACAAAAGGTTGATGAGAAAGAGGAATTTGACGGTCTCGACAAACAATGTCGGCAATATCTGGTAAAACGTGCGGGAAATGCGATAGCTACTGCTCGTATCAGGAAAAAAAACCATAAATTAATCAAAATTGAGCGTGTCGCGGTCCTCAAAGAAAACCGTGGCAAAGGTATAGGACAGGAACTAATGAAATGGATCATTAGAGATGTTAAGTTGGGCGGAGGTGAAACATTAGCACTTCATTCACAATGCCATGCCCAATCTTTCTATGAAGGTTTAGGGTTTAAAAAAATTGGAAACACGTTTGAAGAAGCGGGTATTCCTCATGTTTATATGGAATTTTATTCCACATCTTAATAGAAAATGTATTTCTTCCAACAATCTTATCAAGGTTTGAAATAGAATGCGTACAGTAAAACAATACGTTGCTCCAAAAAATACGGGCTGGGCAACCGAGATAACGGCGGGACAAGTATTAAGATTAACAGCCCGGACAATAATAGATTTTGTGGCATTTGATCAGTATGATTTCAGTGAGGCTTTCGACCAGGCCCCTACCAAAGAGGCAAGTAATTGTATGTACCTCAAGCGAGGGCAAAAGTTATTATCACGAAACAGCACGCCGCTCATGACACTCATCAAAGATGAGTTCGAGGGTATTGGAACTCATGACCTCCAATTTGGAATGTGTGGCCGAGCAAGACATAAACGAGCCGCCGAGGAAGGGCGGCTTGGCGAATACCTTCATGGCAACAATATGGATTTGCCCGATCATGGTTGTGCGGAAAACCTTACCGGGGCTTTGGAACCGTGGGGTATCCCCTATGAGAATATCCCCAGCCCGGTAAATTTCTTTCAAAACATGAAATTCAATCAATTTTCCGGATGCATGGAACGCACACAAATACGTCCAAAGAGACCTGTAAATATAGAGTTAATGGCTGAACGTGATTTACTCGTAGGATTTAGCGCTTGTCCGGATATGGCATCTGAAACTAGAGGGCTTGATGTTACCGCCACTGTGGTAGAAATTGCATAGAATATGAAAGTTAGAGATAAAGATCATGAATGTTATCAATGAAACTGCCGTCAGCCCTCAAAAAGGGTGGATGGGTAATGTTGACCAGGGCCAGATATTAAGGATCAGCGGCAGGAGCGTAATAGACTTCAATGCATTCAAACGTGAGGATATACGGGAATACTTTGATACGGCTCGAACAAGAATATACAATCTCAACATGTACCCAACCGCCGGACACCGTTTGTTTAGTAAACAAAATAATCCCATGATGCAGATAATAGAAGATGGCTTTTCTGGTGTGGGACGGCATGATTTACAATCCGGACATGGCTGCGCGGAGGGCATGCTATCTGTCCTTACTCCTCTTAAAATAACATATGAAAACTTGCCTGATCCTTTAGGATTTTTTCGTAACCTGAACATTAGCAGGGAGGGTCGTATCCGACCAAAACCCAAGGGCCCTTTAACGGATGTTTCAATCGACCTAAAAGCAGAGATAGACTTGGTATGTGCAATTATGAACTGCCCGGCCGCCGAGACATCTGCTTCAGGTGCAGACGCTTTCATCACGATTTTACAGCCCTGACTTGGTCGACAAGGAGAAGAAAATGAAGGTAATTAGTGACGAATATGTCCCAGCAAATACCGGCTGGGGTGCTCCCATGAAAAAGGGACAGGTATTACGCCTAACTGCTAAATCCATAATAGATTTCGCTTGCATAAATTTGAACAATCTTAATGAAAGGTTCGATCAGGCGCGCACCAAGGTTTATAATATGAAACTCTGGATCACTACCGGCGACGTCCTTTACAGTAAACTTAACAACCCAATGATGACCATCGTTGAAGACCAGTTTGCCGGCTTAGGTTATCACGATTTACAATACGGGATGTGCTCGGGCCCTAGATATGCCCGTGCCAAGGAAGAAGGGCGGCTGAACCAGTATCATCACGGCGACAATATTCCAATACCAGACCACGGGTGTTGGGAAAATTTGACTGATGGATTTCGTAAATGGAATGTGCCCCCGGAACTCATTCCCAGCCCACTAAATATTTTTCAACACGTAGACATAGATACATCGACCGGCCAAATCCAACACACACCAACACGACCCGAAGAACCGATATACGTAGATTTTCGTGCCGAAATGGATTTAGCAGTTGCTGCAAGCGCCTGCCCGGATCTTGCTGCGCCCGAATTTGGGCAGCCCATTCAGGCAATGATTTACGAGGGCGGGGTATAAGATTCGTCGGTGCGACGGACAAATGTCTCGAAAGTGGTAGGGCGACGCCCTAATATCCACTCGAGAGGCTTGTCGCTACCCACCAAACCGTGTTCGTCATAATAGGGAAACATCTTAGCCATTGTCGATAACGTAAATTCATTCAAACCGATGGCTTTACCATGATCCAGAAAATTGGCGAGGGGCTCTTTCTCAGCGATAATCTTTCGACCCAGGACAGATGTCAGAATTTGTGCTTTTTCAAGAAGGGTGATCGATGGGCCAGCCAACTCAAATATACCATTCTTGTATTCATTATTATCGAGGATTTTGGTTGCAGCTTCAGCTACATCGTCGAGATCTACTAAACTCATTGGCGCGTCGATATCGTAAGCCATTCGATGGGTTCCGCTTTCCAGCATCTTACTCCATAAGGGAAGCAAATTTTGCATGTACGAACCCACTTGAAGAATAGTAAAGGGGACCTTTGAATTTAAGATCGATTGCTCAACAAAGTGGCGTTCCCAGTGGTGTGGAAGAGCCTCAATCTGCGTGTGTAAAACAGAATGGAAAACCAGGTGGGAAACATTATTAGACTGGCATGCTGCGATGACATTGTCGCCATTTAGACGCTCATTAGGGTCCATATTTGGGGCTATATAATATACTGAGCTTACACCCTCCATGGCACGTGAAACCTCTTCCTTTACTGCAAGGTCACCAATGAAAACTTCCGTCGCACCCATCTCTTTTGCAATTTCTTTAGAAGTCTCCTGACGAGCCATAGCCCTAACCGGCCTATCAGCTGATACGAGGGCCTTAACTATAGCTTTACCTGTTTTCCCGGTCGCACATGTTACGAGGATCATCAAACTGTCCTATTTGTTCTTTCTAGTCATTAATAAAAACCTAGTCATCGTTGGTAGTTTCGGATTCTTTGAAGTCAAGAGAAATGGAATTCATGCAATAACGCTGATGAGTTGGAGCTGGGCCGTCCGGAAATACATGTCCGAGGTGAGAATCACATTTGGCACACTTAACCTCCGTTCGTTTCATGAGCATGGACCAATCATCATGTAGGTCAACCGCTTCCTTGGATAAAGGGTCATAAAAACTAGGCCAACCCGTTCCTGAATTGAATTTAGTTTTAGAGTCAAATAACGGGTTCCCGCAGCAAGAGCAAACAAAAATTCCGATACCTTTAAAATCATTATATTTACCGGTAAACGGAGCTTCCGTCCCTCCCTGGCGACATACATGAAACTGCTCTAGTGTTAATTCTTTACGCCATTCATTTTCTGATTTTTCGAATTCTTTTCCCATTCAACACCCCGTTTCTATATGACTTATTTTATCCAGTTTGTCGAAAAAAGTAACAATCTTCAATCTTCCCCACGAATTCGGTCCCGCCTTCTTTTGAGAATGCTGTGGCGCCGCTTTTTATCGAGACGTCGTTCTTTTACAGCCTTTCCAATCTTGGTTGGACGCCTGTACTTAGGCTTGTATGATGCCTTAAGCAGTATTCCGCATAGCCGCTCAACTGCATCCTCTCTATTACGTTCCTGCGACCTAAAGCGCTGAGCTGTAATAATAATAACTCCTGCTCTTGTAATACGCGAACCTGTAACCTGCTTAAGTCTGTTAAACATATGGTCATCGATAGCCAAACAATTCTTTGCATCGAAACGTAGCTGTGCTGCCGTCGAAACTTTATTCACATTTTGTCCGCCTGGCCCAGATGCTCGTATATAGGAAAAGCTAAGTTCCTCAGATGGAATGGTTAACGAACCAACTGATATATTCCTAGCAACCATAAAAGTCCGTAAAACAAAATTTTATCACCGCCATACCCTAGCGCACTTCTTTGGAGCCACCTATAACTAACCATGAAAATTTTCCAAATTTTATGTGGGTGGTTTGATACCCTACCCGGCGTAATACGGGCTGGATTTTGGATTACCTGTGCCGGGACGTGTTTTACGGGCATGATGACGATTGCCCGGACACTCTCGCCAGAGTTATCCATTCTTGTCGTGGTTTTCTTTCGCGCGACTTTCGGTTTAATGTTTTTACTGCCGACTGCATTTTCTAATGGCTACGTCCGATTGCGAACAAAGAAAATTCCTTTATTCGCAGTTAGAGGAATATCGGCCTACCTCAGCGTCACCTTTTTCTTCCTTGCTGCAACTTATATTCCACTCGGAGACATTGCTGCTATTGGATTTACGCGCCCGGTCTTTGCCTGTATTGCCGCTATTTTAATATTAGGAGAACTAGCGCGAACTCGGCGCTGGGTTGCCATAGGAATTGGTATTATTGGAGCGCTGATTGTTGTTCGACCGGGATTCCAAGAAATCAATCCCGGTATCATATACGGCTTCGCCGCCGTAATGTTGAGCGTATGCAATTCAATAATGATTAAATATCTGTCACGGACAGAGCATCCCGACACAATCGCTATTTACCAGGCAGTCTTTGTCGCACCTTATGCTCTTCTAGTTGCTTTGTTCGTCTGGAAAACGCCTTCGCTTGAACAATTTTGCTGGCTTATACTTATTGGCGCCTTCGGCGCCCTTACCCAACGGGCGTTAGCCCGTTCATTCCATGCGGCTGATGCTACTGTGGTTATCACACTTGACTTTTTACGCTTACCAATCGCGGCCCTAATAGGCCTTGTAATATTTGATGAGTGGCCAATTATATGGGTTTGGATTGGAAGCGTTATTATTGTTGCCTCATCTTTCCTTCTCAGCAAAAAAGAAGCCCAAGACAAAGAGGTAAACAAACAGAGCGTTGGCGCTCCTTAAGGAGATTATGTGCGTTTCTTGTAATTGCTATCAACGTATTGATTTATGATCTTCTGAAATTCTTCAGCTATCGCTGGCCCACGAAGGGTCAATTTCTTCTTCCCATCAATAAATACTGGTGCTGATGGCTCTTCACCCGTACCCGGCAAACTGATCCCTATGTTGGCGTGCTTACTTTCCCCTGGACCATTGACAATGCAACCCATCACCGCCACGGACATATCTTCAACACCGGTATAGGTTTGACCCCACGTGGGCATCTGGTCGCGGATATAGGTTTGAATTTTCATCGCAAGGCCTTGGAAAAGTGTGCTCGTTGTTCTGCCGCAACCCGGGCAAGCCGTAACCAGCGGTGTAAAAGAGCGCAAACCCATAGTCTGCAACATCTCCTGAGCTACTACCACCTCTCGTGTCCGGTCACCGCCGGGCGCCGGCGTCAAAGAAACACGAATCGTATCTCCTATTCCTTGCTGCAGAAGGACAGCCATTCCAGCCGTGGAAGCCACTATACCTTTGGAGCCCATTCCGGCTTCGGTAAGACCCAAGTGCAGAGCATAATCACAGCGTGTGGCAAGCTCTCCATACACCTCTATTAAATCCTGTACCTCAGATACTTTACAAGAGATGATAATCTTTTCCGGACCCATCCCTATTTCATGGGCGCGTTCTGCTGAGAGTAACGCCGACTGGATCATCGCCTCGCGGGTAATATCGGAAGCCGTTAAGGGTATTGTCGAGTTTGCGTTCTCGTCCATCAAATAGGTCAATAAATCCTGGTCCAGACTTCCCCAGTTAACGCCGATCCTCACGGGACGGTCGAATTTTAGTGCTACCTCTATCATTGTAGAAAATTGAATGTCACGTTTCTCACGGAAACCCACGTTACCGGGGTTAATTCGATATTTTGACAAAGCTTCTGCACATTCCGGGTATTTGGTAAGCAATTGATGCCCGATATAGTGAAAATCGCCCACCAGCGGTACCTCTACACCCTTTTTGTATAATTTCTCACGGATCCGAGGCACAGCAGCCGCAGCTTCTTCACGATCCACGGTAATCCTTACTATTTCTGAACCTGCCCGCGCGAGCTGAAGAATTTGTTCTGTTGTAGACTCGATGTCAGCTGTGTCCGTGTTCGTCATTGATTGCACCACTATTGGAGCTTTCCCGCCAATAGTTACGGTCCCAACATTTACCGGAACACTCTCTCGGCGCAATATTTTATCCACGGCCCTAGTCATAATTCATTTCGTTAAATTTAATTATAGCTCGCAACTGTGTTAACCTTATTACAATTGCCAATATTCCCTTATAACAAGAATTGAATTTTTGAATGGCACATTATCGGGCTGCTCCAGCATGTATTTTTTTCTGAGATTCCAAGTCTACAAGATCAGCGGCTGCGGATGTATCCGCCAGCATCCCCCAACTTTTTATCCATTCATAGGAACGATTGAGTTCTTCTGCGGGTATTGGACCCGGTTCCTGAACGATGAGGCGACTTGGGTTTAAATCTTTAACTGTCAACACGCGCGCAATTTCTGGATCGCGATCTATATAATAATCGAGAAAATAGTGCATATACCGGCGTTTATCTGAATTTATACGCCTAACTGCTTCAGTTACAGCACGGTTGAATGCCGCGTAGGTATCAACGCCAACATTTTCTGAAACAACCTCCGTACCATGAAATGACGCTGACGTAAGGACCCGACAGCCCTGTTTCTCAGCCAGTGAGATATATGGCTCGGTCAGACAGGCGCCATCATATTCACCGCGCAATAAACCATCATATTGTCGGCGGGAGCCATTCGGCGTTTTACAGGTTTTAATTTCATCCCTTGGCAGGAAGCCCTCAAGCATTAATAGAGTTAAAAAATGAGTACCAAAGTAATATGGAAGGCCAACCACGCGTCCCGCCATCTGCTGTGGCGTGTAGGCTTTCGAGTTTGGCGGGACGACTAGCGCCCCAAAGGCGACGATTGCCCTTCTCCCCACCTGACGTCCGCCCGCACCTGTGTCCTGAACACGACAATAGTTACCCCATTCACAGGCGTTATACATGTCTGCTTTACCCTGTTCAAAAAGCTTGCCGTGGCTGGAAAAAGGATCCAATCCAACCGGGCTGTTAACTTCTTTTTCTGTCCCAGCCTTTGGTCCGGCATCACGGTCAGCCCAAAAAATTTCAAGACCCTGTGCCTCGAAAAGCCCTTCATCATAGGCAACAAGCTCTGGCAGGCCTTGAAAAGGCGCAGTTGTCTCTAAGGTCAACTTTTCCATCGGATTACCCCGAATTAAAGTTAGAAGTTATTCAGCAGCAGCATGCGCACCCTGTTGGACTTCCATATTTATTAACTCGACTGCTTCGTCTGTGTCTGACAACATACCCCAACTCTTGATCCATTCGGCTGTACGATCAGCTTCTTCTTGTGGGATTGGAGCGGGATCAACCACGACCACCCGGGACTCCATGAGATCCCCCACACTCATCCCATCAATTCGAGGGT
Source organism: uncultured Rhodospirillaceae bacterium (assembly GCA_964499275.1). GTDB lineage: Bacteria > Pseudomonadota > Alphaproteobacteria > MPNO01 > UBA2964 > UBA2964. The sequence goes on along the minus strand of CAZCKO010000047.1, from coordinate 7,685 downwards.
CTTTATCCTTATAATAATCAATAAAGTAATGCATGTAGGCCGAACGATCAGCGTTTATACGCTTGACCGCCTCTTTTACTGCCCGGTTAAATTTAGCATAGGTTTCTGTATCGACCTTATCGGATGCGACTTCTGTCCCATGCAGAAATGAAGACGTGACGAGCCGACATCCTTCCTTCTCCGCAAGGGAAGCGTAAGGCTCAGTCAAGCATGTTGCCTCGTAATCCCCTGCCAATAACGCATCGTAACGATAACGGGAGCCATTCGGGGCACGCACGAGTTTAATGTGCTCCCGTTTCATGAAGCCTTCGAGCATGTGAAGTATGAGATAATGCGTTCCAAAGTAAAATGGAGCCCCAATATTTTTATCGACTAATTGCTGTGCCGTATAAACGTCCGAATCCGGTCGAACATAAAGACCTGCAAAACAAACAATTGCCCGTCTCCCAAGCTGACGCCCACCCTGACTAGTATCTTGAACCCTGCAGTAATTTCCCCATTCGCAGGCGTTATACATGTCTGCTTTACCATCTTCGAATAATTTACCGTGACTCGCAAATGGGTTAACGCCCTCAGGGCTCGTTACATCGTTATGAACGGACTTGTCGACACCTTTCTCACGATCTGCCCATTCAATCTGTATGCCTTCTTCTTCAAACAGACCTTCTCGATCTGCAACGAGTTCGGCTAACCCTTGAAAAGGTGCAGTTGTCTCTAAAACCAACTTCTTCATAACGATCTCCTAAAAAAAGTTAGAATAAACCAAATTCTCGGAGACAAGGTCTTTTAAACCTCGTCTCCGTTGGAAAAGAATAATTATAAATTTACTCAGCTGCTGCGTGAGCTCCTTGCTGAACATCCATATTTACGAGATCCGAGTGATCATCAGTCTCTTTCAGCATGCCCCAGCTCTTAATCCACTCAGCGGTCTGCGCCAGCTCCGCATCAGGTATAGGCGCTGGGTCAACAACAACGATACGGCTCGCCTGCAAATCATCTACTGTCAAGTTACCAATCTCCGGATCTTTATCCTTGTGACAATCGATAAAATACTGGAGGTACTTTATTTTATTGGCATTAATGCGTATCACCGCCTCTTTCACCGCCCGGTTAAACTTGGCATATGTTTCCGAATCAATCTTGTCTGAAGCAACTTCGGTCCCATGATAGAAAGCTGTTGCTACAACACGGCAACCATTTTTCTCTGCAAGCGACAGGTAAGGTTCGGTAAGAGTAGTAGCCTCAACCTGACCAGACATCATCGAATCATATCGCATACGTGAGCCATTGGGAGCACTGCAAACTTTAATTTCATCTCTTGGCAAAAAGCCCTCCAGCATATGAAGTGCTAAATAATGTGTTCCAAAATAAAATGGTACGCCAATCAATTTACCCGCCAATTGTTGTGGCGTATAAACATCGGAACCGGGACGAACGACGAGCCCTGCAAAAGTTACAATTGAACGACGACCTACCTGACGGCCCGTATCCACTTGGCTGTCCTGCACGCGACAGTAGTTACCCCACTCACAAGCATTATACATATCGGCTTCGCCTTGCTCGAACAATTTACCGTGGCTGACATGAGGGTCTAGTTCATCAGGATTAGTGATATCCGTACGAACTTCTTTTTTGACGCCAGCATCGCGATCCACCCACTCGATATGGATACCCTCCTTCTCAAAAAGGCCTTCCTTGTCAGCTACAAGCTCGGAAAGCCCTTGAAATGGCGAAGTATTCTCTAGTTTTAATGTAATCATCCTAAGTCACCCTTTAATAGTTCAGAATTCACCAATTAGGCTCATCGCTGAAAATAATAAACTAATATAAACAATAATAGCTAATTGTATTATCTTCACATTTTATAATTAAATGTTATAGTTTAAGAATGCAAATAAACTTGCGTCAGATAGAAGCTTTTCGTGCGGCTATGGAGTTTGGTTCAGCTACCGCTGCCGGAGAGATTTTACATATCACCCAGCCAGCCGTTAGCCGTCTCCTGGCAGACCTGGAGCGTAACGTAGGTTTTCAGTTATTCGAGCGCCGCGCACGTGGGCTGGTTCCAACGCAGGATGCACACTTACTCTACGACGAGGTCAAGCGGTCGTTTGTTGGTCTTGATCGAATAGCCCAAGTGGCAACCGGGATACTGGAAAAGACAACAGGCTCGGTGAGAGTTATCGCACTCTCCAAGTATGCTGATGGTTTTGTTGCCAGTATTATTGGACAATTCATCAGTGATAATCCGGGTATTATGGTAGAACTTGAAAGTTCTGGTACGGCCGGTGTCGTGGAGGGCATCAGCTCTCAATCTTATGATGTTGGAATTGCTGCGGCGACGGTATCTGACGGCCTGATACAAGCGGAACCATTATTCGAATCCAACATATTATTGGCATTGAGAAAGGATGATCCGCTCGCTACCCATAAAATCGTTCCCTTGCGGTCTCTTGACGGTCGCCGCATGGTGTCCCTTCCGGAACATAGTGAATACGGATCTGTTATCTGGGGAGCCCTGCGGAAATCAGCAGTCAACCCTGTCGTGGTCGGTGAAGCACGAACTCATTCTGCTTTGTGTAGAATGGTGGAAGCCGGTGCCGGCATTACACTAGTTGACCAAACAACAGCAAACGACTTTAACTCAGACAATATCACTTTTCGACACACAGCCCCAACGATAAGCAGAGAGGTCGCCACAATTATCAACAAACGGATCGCCCAATCAATTGCGACAAACTCTTTCTTGAATACATTACGTAATAATGTCGAGGCCGCCGTAAAGGCCAAAACTAGCTAGAAAGGAAGTAGCCACCCATAACGGCATCATTCCAGATTTGGGCAACAGAGGGGGCTATTCCGGCTGGCAAGTCCTTTTCAGGTGTCCAATAAGAATGCACTCCCGCCTGGAAATGTACCAATGCGGTCTTAGGAGCGGGATCTATTTCAGCATACATTGGCATCACTAATGTTTTGTAGCTTTCAATGCCATGATCACGACTATCCTTGGCAACGCAAAAAAGTACAGGTGGCACCGCCTTCACGCCGTCTCCCTTCAGCTCACGCCCATAGCTCAGAAATTGATTTACCAACGCCTCGGTACCAGTTGTATCCAACCCCATGCGCTCAGCAGAAACCTTTGCACCCTCTGTTAGGGAAGCCTCTATATTGGTACTCACCGTATACTCGCACTTGAACTGAGGTTGCATTTTTGCCGCTTCCCAGCGATCCATGACCTCTTCAATGACTAGCGGCAAACGCATCAGTGCGACCGGGCCATCCTGCCCAAGTTTTTCTGGTCCAACATAACGAGCCTTATCACGCCAGGTACGAATATAAAGCTCGTAAAACGGATCGGTGCGCCGAGTTTCCGTGACAATTCTCTCAAAATCCCCTATGGCCCCCAGCGATCCAATCTTCGCTAGTTTGGCCTCATTTATATACCCAAAGGCTGAGTTTTCGATGGCCATAACACCAGCGACATTGGGCACGCGTTGCGAGAGCATGAAAACAAACGGACCACCAGTCGAGTGGCCGTGAACATAAATTGAATACTCGTCTTCCGGCATGTTACGAGACATCGCCTCAATACCACCCCGTTCAAATGCTGCGGGCCAGCCAGCCATTCTATACCAGAACGTTGAACCAGGCTTCGCATGCAATACTGTCCGTGTGCCGTAACGTTCCCGGTGGGAAGTGTCTTTAACAACCTCGTACTGGTCCGACGTAATATGCTCACCAGCCCGCCACTGTGGTGTGCGGATGGTACCATCAGAGTTAATCGTGTCACCCGGCCAGTGGCGCGAAGGGTCGTCTAGATAGAGGCGCCCGGGATAGGTCATTGTGGTTACCTTAAATCCGAATTTTCCGCAAAGTACCCGAGCTACGGGCGCCATCGTTTTAAAATCACCATCACCACCCGACAGAAGGTAGACCCCCACTTTTTTACCGTCTGCCCCAATAGCAACCTCGGATGGATCGGAGGGTTCATAAATTTGGGCTCCTATATCCCATTCGAGCCCTACCGCTTCTATTCGAAATAAATCTTCGTGTTCCGAGTAAGGAATATCTGAACGACTAAGTATATTTTCCGATTCTTTTATGCATTGCTCCCGTTTGATTTCTTCAGGCACCGCCCATTTTTCGCTGCTATTCAACTCCGCCTCCTTTTTCCAAGTTAAAACCCTAATTTAGTAAAACCCCCATCAACAATAATCTCTTGCCCGCTTATCATATTGCCGCCGGACCCTGCTAGAAACTCCACGCAACGAATAATATCTTGTAATGAAACAGACCTACCGAACGGGGGTTTATCGCCTCCAACCTCTTCAGCAGTACTCAATCCGACATCTGCAGCAACTAAATTAACTCGGATATTATCTGGAGCAAGTTCTTGTGCCCAACTGCGCGTTAGAGAATATAGCGCACCTTTGGCTGCTGTATAATGAGCGCCCTTTAACATCCCACGGACAGGGGCAGATGATGAAATATTGATTATTTTTCCCCCACCTAGGATTCTCATTACGGGTTGAACCGCCTGAACAGCAAAAAAGGCTGTCCGTACAACTGATGAAACCATCGAAGAAAATTCTTTTTCATTAATATTTTCAAAGGACAAACGTTTAACTGCTGGTTCAGAATTATTTACAAGGAGCTCTACAGGGCCTGCTGTCGCAATTGCCTCTCGAATACCTTTAGAATCTCCATTAGATGGATGTGTGGCAACCTTACACCCCGCCGTTTCATAGTGTGACACCAATGCTTTACCGAGGGGCCCAGTGCCATCCGTAACAAAGACTACAGTCATAACACTTCTGCTTTTCGCGGTTGTTGCATGTTAAGGACCCTCCCTGTAACGATCGCTGCTTCTTCTGCCAGAAAAAACATCACACCAGAGGTAATTTCTTCTGGGGTAGGTAATCGTTCAGATACTAGTTGTTTCGCCCGAGCCGCAAGTCCACTTTCACCTAGTCTTTCTCTGGTCATGCCACTGGGAGTCACTCCGGGCGCCACAGCATTTACAGTTATACCAAACGGTGCAAATTCGAAGGCAAGAGCTCGTGTCAGCCCAACGATCGCACCTTTAGCACCGTTATAATGGGAGCCGGAAACGGCTCCAGAATGCGCACGACCCGAAATTGTATTGACAATCCGACCCCCTCCAGCCGCTTTCATGCCTGAAATAACGGCCTGAATTGCGAAAAAAGCTCCCTTTAGGTGGATATCAAACATCCGATCAAAGAAGTCTTCATCGATATCTCCTATCAAAGCGTTATTGCCTGTTATACCGGCGTTATTAATAAGAATTGAGATGGCACCATGATCTAAAGTGATCTTTTCAACGCATGTTCTTACCGCAGAAACGTCGGTGATATCACAGACCATTGGCGACGCGATGCCACCCACTTCCCTAATTTTATCGACGACCGCTTCAACAGCCTCTTCTTTAATATCATGAACTATTACGTGGCCTCCTTTAGAGGCAATTGTGCGAGCATGGGTGCCCCCTAAGGTTCCACCAGCACCTGTAATTAGTGCAATACTGCCCTTTAATTCTTGCATAACAGTCAAAGCCCAATTTGCTCTATTAACGCCTTGGTACAAGGCTCCGAGGGATACATTAGATCAGGCATTGAGGCGAAGTGATGTTTGCCAGCAAATTCCATTGCCTGACAGGGCCAGCCGCGAGACAACCAGGCAATTCGGTATATATCTGATTGCCTTTTAAATTCGTCAGTTTCATTCTCCCCCCAGCCAATAATGATGGGACACGAAATTTTGGGCATGTGATGAATAGGACTGTTTCTGAATGCAGATTCTTTATCTAGCTTTGCCCACTCATTTGCATTGGAAAGGCGAACAGGCTCCAAATCAAATAGCCCTGACACCACACATGCCCCCTTTATCAGATTATCTGGTAAGCCGTATTCCTCACGCCAACCATCCGCCAACATCATGCCTGTTAGGTGCCCCCCAGCAGAGCGTCCTCCAACATAAATGTTATTAGGATCGCCATTAAAACTGGTCGCATTTTTGAATATCCAAGCCAGACCGGCCCTGCATTGCCTAACAATCTCGTCAATTGTTGCCTCTGGAGCTAAACGATAATTAACAGTCACGTAGGCACAGCCTGCTGGAACAAGAGATTCTGCGTAAAGGTCAACGTCTTTCTGACTGGATGAACGCCAATATCCACCATGAATAAAGTAAACTATTGGAGATCCGACTTGTTTTGCTGGAAATATGTTTATAACTTCCGCCCCAGTTGGCCCGTAGGGCACGTCAACCTGACAATCCATTGCATTTCTCACCCGCACACTATTTACCGAAATAAATGTTCGGTATTTATCACCATCCGAAGCCGTTCCACGGGCACTATACTGAGTATTTAGTTCCGTTTGGGTGTACTGCCGATAAACACAATTTGGCTTAAAATATTTATGATCGCTATTGGAAGAGGCCATATTTATCCTTATCCAGCCATTAAATTAAAAAGACAACTGCCTAAAAAGGTCCAATCAAATCACGAGTGATTTTCAACATCTATACAATTGGGACACAGACATTCTGGAAATTCGCCCCTCGGAGAGGCCCCTGATATAAAAACTGGTTTCATTCTTTGCGCCGATAAACATCTTCATATCTGATTATATCGTCTTCCCCTAGATAACTTCCGGTCTGTACTTCTATGACCGTTAACTCCTCCTCAGTGTCGTTTGCTAACCTATGTTTTTGTCCTACGTTGATGTAGACAGAGGAATTAACCTCCAACGTGAATATTTCTTCATCTCGCCAAATGGTAGCCGTACCACCGACAACCACCCAATGTTCTGATCGAAATTTATGGCTTTGAAGTGACAAGCACGCACCCGGATAAACATGCAACCTTTTAACTTGATAGGTTGGCAGGTCGACCAGACTCTCAAACCAGCCCCAAGGTCTTTCGTCCCTAATATGCTTCCTAGCTTGATACACGCCTGATTTTTCTAGATCCGCAACGATTTTTTTAACCTCCTGCGTGTGCTCAGCATTTGCAACGAGAACGGCATCCTCTGTAGCGATTGCGATAATATTATCTAAACCCAAGCCAGCCAGGTGAATCCTTTCTGAGGTCGACCATAGTGTCGTATTTGTACAATCTATGTTGGTAGAATTTTCTGTCGTGAGATTATTATTTTTATCATTACCAATCACCTGTGAGACTGACTGCCAATCACCCAAATCATGCCATTCCGATTTTAATTCGATGCAGGATAGGTTATCTGTTTTCTCCACGATCGCATAATCAATCGATTCTCCTCTGATATTATCCCATGATTTTGATTCAAAACGGAAAAATTCTAGATCGGGTTCGCCTTCCTGAACAGCGCGCCTGACAGCCGAAGTCATTTCAGGTTGATGTTTTTCTGCTAGAGAAAGCATTACATCTGTTCGAAACAGGAAAATTCCGGCATTCCACAGAAAATTACCGCTTTCGAGCATTTTTTGTGCAATTTCAGCATTTGGTTTCTCAAAAAAATTTATCACCTCACGGCATGCGCCTGTTCTCTCCCCACTTATTTCTATGTATCCATATCCCGTTTCCGGTCGTATCGGTTTGACACCAAAAGTAATAATATCGCCATTTTCTGCTGCTTCTTTCCCCTCTAATACGTTTTCCATAAATGCATCCACATCAGGTATATAAT
>CAZCKO010000046.1:0-19772 GCA_964499275.1 uncultured Rhodospirillaceae bacterium | reverse complement strand
GAGCCTGAGGCCAAATCCGATCAACCGCCTTTCCTTCACGACAGCTACCTAGCATGGTGCGAAGAACAACCGGTTCCAGTGGTAGAAAATTTTGGTATGGACCTGACAAAGCTGAAAACCGAGCCGTGGGACCGATACGGAATGAATGGTGCTATATGTCTGCTTAAAGGTCGGGACGATTACAATTCAATTTTTTGCTTCGAATTGACCCCAAGCTCAAAATCGCATGAGTTACATCACCTCTATGAGGAAATTATTTTTGTAATTGATGGTTATGGTTCAACACAAATTGAAACTCCTGATGGCGACAAACATGCTTTTGAGTGGGGACGCAACTCCCTGTTTTCTGTCCCTCTAAATGCTAAATACCAACATTTTAATGGTTCAGGTTCCGAACCTGCACGCTTGGCCTCAGTCCATAACTTTCCATTTTTGATCAAATTATTTAGGAATGAAGATTTTATTTTCGACACCCAACGCGACTTTCATGAACGACTGGGTCCTAATGGATACTTTAAAGGCGAAGGGCAAATGATTGAAATTCGTCCTGGACGGCACCAATGGGAAACTAATTTCGTAGCCGACATTACTAATTTCGAATTGAAGGAATGGGCTGCACGGGGAAAGGGCTCGTCTAGTCTTCGTTGGGTTCTTTCTGACAGCACAATGGGCTGTCACACCTCACAAATTGTTCCGGGCACCTATAAAAAAGCACACCGACATACTTGCGGTACCAATGTCTTCACCATAGATGGTGAGGGATATTCGATGCTATGGTACGAAGGCAAGGAGGAGGAACGTGTGCGCATTGACTGGGATCACGGTGTAGTTGTTACGCCGCCAGAACAGATGTTTCACCAGCATTTTAATACAGGCACCACTCCCTCCCGTTACCTCGCTGTACAATTTGGAACCGTTCGTTACCCAATGATTTCCGCTAAAATGCAAAAATGGACTTCTGGTAACGACACATCAGTCAAGGATGGCGGCAACCAAATTGAATATGAGGATCAACCCATTGACAATCATGCCATATGGCTTGAAGAAATGGACAAAAAGGGGAATGCATCTGAAATGGGCGAAATATTCGATGAGGAGGGTATCCGAAAATCAGGCTACGCAAAATCGTCCTAACATTAGTACCAAAGACCTTGAGTATAATGGTCGCTTTATCTTGTTTTCCGGTCTAAACTCACGCCGACAGGTTTAACCCCCCCTGTCTCACGGCGAATTAGGAGAAAAATTATGTCCATCGACTTGCACGCCCATTGGCGCCCAGCTGAGCTCATTGATGCATTACGTCAGCGTACAAATGATCCTCGCGTTTTCATTAATGAAGATGGTAAAGAAGTATATCAAGCTCGAAATGGGGAACAAAAAATAGAAGAGGCTTTCGATAATGTAGACCTCAGGCTGGAGGAGATGGAAGGCCAAGGCATAAGTACGGCCGTCCTTTCGTTATTGAGCGAATTTACCTGGTTTGAACGCCTCCCACTTGAAGAGTCCCTGCCGTTAGTAAAACTCTACAACGATAGTATTTCGAAACTATGCATGGCGCATGAAGGCCGTTTCATAGCACTTTGCGCTTTGCCATTGGCCGATGTTGATGAGGCAGCAAAAGAATTCGAACGAGCAATGGCTTTACCAGGAATAGTTGGCGCCCAGGCTCCCGGAAATGCCTTCTTAACCTATAAAGAGGCGGATGCTTTCCGGCCAGTAATCGAGGTAGCTCATAGGAAAAAAGCAGCCGTACTAATTCATTTTGCCCCAATGCCAGGTGATACTTGGCCACGAGTTCCCAAAGGAACCGATAACGCCCGTCGACGTATGGGCACTCTCGATATGCAGGCTAGCCTTTCCGCAAACAATGTTACCCTAGCAATGACAGATATCCTTGACCAATACCCCGACGCGATGATGATCCTTCACAATCTTGGCGGGAATATTCCATTTGAAATTGAGCGGATGGATCATCGCTGTCTACTTGATACACCAGATGAAGAATTACCTTCAAAACGCTTCCGGGAAGCAAATGTATTCTATGATTGTAACTCGTTAGGGTCCCACGCTATTGAAGCGGGTGTCAGACTTTATGGTGAAGACCGAATTCTTTTTGGGACAGATGGTACAGAATTTGGTGGAAAATGGACCAATAAAGCACTAGCCGATGCCGACATCAGTGATCATGCAAAAAATCAAATACGAAATGGCAATGCCGTGCGAATGTTATCGCATCTAGCAAAACTCGAAAATCTGGGCCAGGCAGCCGAATAGTCATTATATCGGGGCCGTTAGGTGACTTTGATGATTGAGCCATGATTAGCTTAGCCGGTAAACGGAAAAAATTTTACTGAAAAATTTTAACCAACGGCTAGGGTAAACAGGTATTCCAAGATACCTAGGACTTCCATTTTTTTTCTGCAATCGCCACAATAATTCCTCTCAAAGTGCGCACTTCCTGCTCCGTCATCAATGCACGATTAAATATATTCCTAATATTTCTAATCATGCGTGGTCTTTTTTCTTTAACCCTTAAAAAGCCGGACTTTTCTAACTCATCTTCCAAATGTTCATAAAATTCAATAATTTCATTTTGACTAGCTAACGACGCCCCCCGCCCTTTCCGACGAATTCCCGTTGGAACCTCTACCCCACTTGCCATTTGTAACTCGTAACACGTTAACAGGACTGTTTGTGCCAAATTCAAAGATGAAAAAGCTGGGTTGGTGGGTACCGTAATGAGTGTATCCGCTAAAGCGAGATCGTCATTATGCAGGCCAACCCGTTCTGTCCCAAATAAGATACCACACCTATCCCCTTTAGAATGGGTCTCGCGCATTATTTCAGCCCAACCACGGGGATCTTTCACCGGTTTGATCATATCACGCAATCGTGCGGTCGTTGCTCCAAGCCGGTGAAGATCGGCCACAGAATCTGCAGTTTTTTCAAAAAGTTTGGCCCCCGTAAGAATAGCATGGGCGCCAGAAGAAGCATTTATCGCTTTAGAATTTGGCCACTTGCACTTAGGGCGAACAAGTCGCAATTCGGTGAGACCAAAATTCATCATCGCACGTGCGGTCATACCAATATTTTCTGCTAGGGAAGTCTCAATGAGAATTATCACCGGACCCCCTGCCGGGGTATTTTTTTGCGCTTCGCGCTTTGTTGGCTGGAAGTCTACCATTCTAACATATTTGAAAGGCTTATGCTGATGCCCCATCCCGGAATAGCTTGTAGGTGATCGCGTCATTCAGAGCATTGTATGACGCATCAATGACATTCGCCGAAACACCAATCGTGGCCCAGCGAAGGCCTGTGCTATCTACGCTCTCGATCATCACCCGGGTTATAGCACCGGTGCCCCCTCCTGGGGTAAGTATTCGCACTTTATAATCAGTTAGTTCCATGTCTTGGAGTTGCGGATAAAGGGGGTCAAGAGCCTTACGCAGGGCATTATCTAATGCATTTACCGGCCCGTTACCCTCTGCAACGGTCAAAAATTCCTTATCACCAACTTCAAGTTTGAGAGTTGCCTCCGAAAGGGTGATAAGCTTTCCCTTTGCGTTCCATCGGCGTTCATCCATAACCCTAAAACTTTGTAGGCAAAAATATTCGGGAACATCCTCCAAAACACGTCTGGCTAGCAGTTCGAAGCTAGCCTCTGCGCCATCATAAGCATAACCATCATGCTCACGCTGTTTAACTTCTTCAAGTAGTGTTGCGACCTTTAAGTCCTTTGCATTCACCTCGATACCAATCTCTCGAAACCGTGCCAGAACATTTGATCGCCCAGCCTGATCCGATACCACGATATGCCGTTCATTTCCTACAGAGGAAGGGTCAACATGCTCGTATGTCCTGGGATCTTTCTCAATGGCTGACACGTGAAGACCACCTTTATGAGCAAAGGCGCGTGTACCAACATAGGCAGCACTGGCATCAGAGAGACGGTTCAACCGATCGTCAATAAAACGAGATAAACGCGTTAGACGGCGCAAGTCCGCTTCTGCCATACCAACCTCGTATCCCATTTTTAGCACCAAAGACGGAATAACCGAAATCAGGTTAGCATTACCACAACGTTCACCGAGTCCATTAAGTGTACCCTGCACCTGACGCACTCCTCCCCTCACGGCAGCTAAGGAATTTGCAACAGCATTACCTGTATCATCATGGCAATGAATGCCCAAATGGCTACCTGGAATATGAGCTGTGACTTCACTGACCATACGTTCCACTTCCTCGGGTAAGGTTCCACCGTTAGTATCACAAAGTACAACCCAGCGTGCACCAGCCTTATAAGCTGATTTTAAGCAGCCCAATGCAAAATCCGGGTTCTCCTTATAACCATCAAAAAAATGCTCAGCATCAAAAACGACCTCATCCGCTTTTTTTGTAGCAAGGCTGACACTATCCCTAACCATCTCAATGTTTTCATTGAGTTCAACGCCAAGAGCGACCTTGGCGTGAAAATCCCAGGCCTTACCAACCAAGCAAACTACTTCAGTTTTCGCTCCAAAAATAGCAGTAAGGCCAGGATCGTTTTCCGCACTCCGACCAGACCGGCGCGTCATACCAAAGGCACTCAACCTAGCGCGGGTTAAGTTCGGTGGGTTTGTGAAGAAGCTATCGTCTGTAGGGTTTGCTCCTGGCCATCCACCCTCAATATAGTCGAATCCAATTTTATCTAGTTCGAGAGCAATCGCCGCTTTATCTGCAGTTGAGAAATCAACACCTTGCGTCTGCGCACCATCGCGCAATGTAGAATCGTATATGTAAACGCGTTTATCGCTCATAATTTCACTCACTAGCTCTTCTTCCAGGTTGTTCCGCTAGGACCATCTTCTAACTCTATACCGGAAGCAGCCAACTCGTCCCGGATCCGGTCACTTTCAACAAAATCTTTCTCTGATCGAGCTAAATTCCTTTGTTGAATCATTAACTCGATCTCAGATCCTTCAATATCTTTTGTACCAAGTTTAAACCATTTTTCTGGGTCTTGCTGTAAAAGGCCCATGATCGCACCACCGGCGATTAAAGAACCCTTTATTTCAGAATTTGTCGGATCTTTATTTAGCTTGGTTGCCAGAGCATGCAGTGCCGCAATCGCTTGGGGTGTATTGATATCATCTTCTAATGCTGCCATTAAATCCGCAGGTATCGAGACTTCACTTGGCTCGGTATCCGCAGCGCCACGCAATGCGGTATAAAGTCTGTCTATTGCAGACTTAGATTCATCTAAAGCCCTCAAACTAAAATCCAACGGTTGGCGGTAATGTGCGGATAATAAGCACAACCGAATTGCCTCACCCGGTGTGCGACTAAGTAAATCATGGACCGTGTGAAAATTTCCAAGGGATTTCGACATTTTTTCGCCATCTACCGTCAAATAACCGTTGTGAATCCAGTATTTAACGAATGGCTCTCCATGATTACATGATACCGATTGTGCTATTTCATTCTCATGATGTGGGAAAATTAAATCCTGTCCTCCCCCGTGAATGTCAAATGTTTGCCCAAGATGTTTAGCGCTCATCGCTGAGCATTCTAAATGCCACCCAGGACGTCCCCACCCCCAGGGGCTATCCCAACCTGGTTGGTTATCATCTGAAGGTTTCCATAAAATAAAGTCTGCAGGATCTTTCTTATAGGGTGCAACCTCTACTCGGGCCCCAGCGATCAACTCCTCCCTCGAATGACGGGAGAGCACACCGTAATCTTTCATCGCTGCGACATTAAATAAAACATGCCCATCAGCCTCATAAGCATGATTACTTTCTAATAGCGATTGAATCATCGCCAACATTTCATCTATATGATCGGTAGCGCGCGGCTCTACATCCGGGGTGAGTGCATTGAGAGCACCCATATCTTCGTGAAAATGTTCTGTAAATCGTTTGGTGATATCCTCGATTTTTTTTCCCATCCTTAGAGCGGCTGCAATAATTTTGTCATCGACATCAGTAATATTTCTAACGTATATGACGCTGGGATATAAAAATTTAAGAACCCTATAAATTACATCAAAAATCACTACTGGGCGCGCATTTCCAATATGGGCATAGTCATAAACCGTTGGACCACAGACATATAATCGAACTTGGCCCGGGTCGATGGGAACAAATTCTTCCTTTTGGCGCGATAAGGTATTAGTGAAGCGCAAGGTCATATCAGGTTTCTCGAAAACCATCAGTGATAGGGTACCGGCGATCACGACCAAACGATCGGTGAGTAATTTTTACTCCTGGAGGTGCCTGACGCCGTTTATATTCAGCCAGCAACAACATCCTCCATATACGTTGAACGAGGGAATGGTCATAGCCTTGATCAGTTGTTGCCTTTATACCAAGATCCTTCTCTATCAAACATTCGAGTATTGAATCAAGTTCCTCATATGGAGGTAGGCTATCCTCATCTTTTTGATCTGGTCTCAACTCGGCGGATGGTGGTTTTGTGATAATTCTTTCAGGCATAACCGGTCCACTTGGACCCTTTGAACCCACTGGAATATTCTTGTTACGCCAACGACAAAGTTTGAATACCGTCATCTTGTATATATCTTTAAGTACTGAAAAACCACCGCACATATCACCATAGATGGTAGCATAACCAACAGACATTTCCGACTTGTTACCGGTAGATACGACCATGGCGCCGGTCTTGTTAGATAGTCCCATGAGCGCCAGACCTCGCGCCCGCGCCTGAATATTTTCCTCAGTTGTATCAGGTGGAGCATCACCAAATAATGGCGAAAGCATTTCATCGAAGGCCTTCATTGCGGGCCCAATATTCATCTCATCAAGCCGGCAACCTAATAAATTTGCCGCTGCAAAAGCATCTTGTAAGCTCTCTTTTGAGGTATATGGAGACGGCATCATAACACAGTGCACTCGATTTGATCCCAATGCATCCACCGCTACAGCCGCAGTGAGCGCCGAATCGATACCACCAGACAGACCGAGCAACACGCCGGGAAATCTATTCTTTTCGACATAGTCTTCAAGACCCAACATCATCGCAGAATAAATGCTGGATAAGCTATTTTCCGGGGCAACAATAGCCCCAATTTTTCCGGTCCAAGTGTTTTCGTCTCTTACCCACCCGGTCACTTGAAGAGATGGACACCAGTCCGCACAGCGCACACTCAAGCTACGATCTTTGTTCAGTGCAAACGACCCCCCATCAAAAACCAATTCATCCTGACCACCAACCTGATTGACATAGATCATGGGCAGCCCGCTTTCGGTTACCCGTTCAACGGCCAGATTTAATCTCTGATCCCACTTATCAAGCGCATATGGCGAACCATTCAGTACCACAAGAATTTCTGCTCCAGACTCTTCAAGACATTCTGCAACCTCGCTCCCCCACATATCTTCACAGATCATAACCCCTAGTCTCACATTACGAAAATTCATTGGGCCTGGTAGCGGACCAGCTTCGAAAACTCTTTTCTCATCAAAAACACCATAATTCGGGAGTTCATGTTTGAACCGAACTGAAATTATGGTGCCTCCATCGAGTAAAATCGCAGCATTGTAGACCTTATCTTTTTCTACCCAAATTGAGCCGATTAATAATCCTGGACCACCATCAACAGTTTCTTTGGCAAGCTCTTCAACCGCCCCCATACATGCCTCCTGAAAGGATGGACGAATTACCAGATCTTCAGGCGGGTAACCCGGGATAACTAGCTCGCTTGCAACCAGTAAATCCGCGCCTTGTTCTGCTGCCCGTTTTCGGGCAGCACGGATAAGCTCCTGATTGCCTTTGATATTGCCGACGGTGGGATTTAGCTGTGCAAGGGCAATGGTAAGTTGATCTGTCATAATTTTACCCTGTAGCTCGCAGCAAAACCCCACTAATGCATGGGGCCAAACTGAAAAGGCCGGTTATTAATAAAGTTCTATGCAACAGCCGAGGATTTGATAGATTCGTTATTTGTAGCCCGATCTTCTTTCAGCATTTCCGCTATCAAAAATGCAAGTTCAAGAGACTGGTCAGCGTTTAGCCTCGGGTCGCAGTGAGTATGATACCGGTCTATTAAACTTTCCTCAGTAATTTCCTGAGCCCCACCTACACATTCGGTAACATTTTGGCCAGTCAATTCGAGATGGATACCACCGAGATAGGTGCCTTCCGCTTTATGAACTCCAAAACAGCGCTGGACCTCGTCTCGTACTCTATCAAATGGACGCGTCTTATATCCATTATCTGCCTTAATTGTATTGCCATGCATAGGGTCACATGACCAAACAACTGACCGTCCCTCTCTTTTTACCGCTCGCACTAGTTTTGGGAGACATCTCTCAACGCCCTCATTACCCATTCGAGTAATAAGTGTGAGACGTCCAGGCTCATTGTCAGGATTCAGCGTATCGATTACTTTTAACAGAGTATCAGGATCCATTGTTGGACCACATTTACAACCCAATGGGTTACCAACACCTCTTAAAAACTCAATATGTGCATCTTCAGGGTCACGCGTCCTATCACCTATCCATAACATGTGCGCCGAAGTGTCATACCAATCACCAGTTGTTGAATCCACTCTGGTCATGGATTCCTCATAAGATGGCAATAAAGCCTCATGCGAGGTATAAAATTCTGTTTCACGAATTTGCGGAGTTGTCTCTGATGTTAAGCCGCATGCCGCCATAAATGCTAAAGAGTCATTCAACCTCTCTGCCAAATCAATATACCTTTCACTGGCTGGGCTTTGTTGAACAAAATCAAGCGTCCACCTGTGTACTTCATGTAAATCCGCATATCCCCCCTGCGCAAACGCACGTAAAAGGTTCAATGTAGCGGCAGACTGATTATAAGCCTTTAACATACGCTGCGGATCGGGATTCCGTGCTTCTGCGGTAAACTCAATACCATTTACCGAATCGCCACGATAACTTGGTAATTCGAGATCTCCTTGCTTCTCTGTCGGTTCACTGCGAGGCTTTGCAAATTGCCCAGCCAACCTGCCTACTTTGACCACTGGGCGATGGGCAGCAAAAGTTAATACTACGGACATCTGCAGAAGGACCCTGAAGGTATCGCGAATATTATCAGGATGAAATTCAGCAAAGCTTTCAGCACAATCACCACCTTGTAATAGGAAAGCATTTCCAGATGCGGCTTCAGAGAGAACCGACTTTAGTCGTCTGGCTTCACCAGCAAATACGAGTGGCGGGTACTTTTTCAACGATTTTTCAACATCTTCTAATGCCGCCAAGTCCTTATAGACCGGCACTTGTTTAATGTTTTTCGCACGCCAACTATCCGGCGTCCATTTTGCAGCCATTCGACTAACTCCCATTCAGGAACGCAATTAACTGACCGAAAATACCCTTATTTAGGTGGCAAATAAGGCCAAAAGTCCTTAATTTCAATTATTTAGTCGGTAAAACACCATTTCTAAATGAACCAAAAACAATACAGAACGCATGCCTATACGCCGTTTAGACAAATATTTCCAGTGAAACATGGACTTTCTAGACTACAAACTAAAACAAACTTTTAAGATATTTGTACCTAAGTCTTTTGTTCTGTTCTATCTCTCACCACTGATGTGAGATATACGCCTAGAAATATCAGTGCAGTGCCTACACCATGGTACCAATATAATTTTTCACTAAGAAATAAAAATGCTGCACCCGCTGTAATTGGTGCCAAAAAATAGTGATATGCAGCCGCCTTGTTGGGACCAAGTCGATCGATCCCAAAATTGAATAAAAGTATCGCCACCAATGAAGGAAAAATTGCGACATAAATTATTGAGAGGGAGGTGTTGAGGTTAAACGGCAACGGCGTTCCTATATAAAGTTCATAAAACAAAAAAGGTAAATGAAATAGCCCTCCTAATCCGCATAAAACCGTCAAGAAAATTGCTGGCTTTGGCTTTTCCTTTAAACATTTATATATCACAGTATAAGCGGCTAAGCTAAAGGCACTTCCAAGCAGAATTAAATCACCCAAATTAAAATGAAAGCCGAAAAGAACATTTAATTCTGCTTTAGTAACAATTCCAAGTACCCCTATTAAAGCAATTAATAACCCAGCGACCTGAGGTAATTTGATTGATTCTAAGCCCACTAAAAAGGAAATCAATACAACCAAAACCGGTATTAACGTCTGAATAATCGCGCCGTTAACGGCAACAGTCCACTCCATTGCCACAAAACTGGCTAATGCTCCGCAGATAGGCATAAGAAATGCCAATAGTGCATACATCCAAAAATTTTTCTTAATCAACGACCATTCAGCTATGACACCGCGCCAGGTAAAAATTAGTAATAAGACTGCAGCGCCGCCCCAACGCCATAACGAAAGTATTGTCGTGGGGTATTGCTCATAAACCCCACGAACGATCACAAAGTTAATACCGAGAAAAACTACTGTAAAAAAAGCGGCTAAATGTGGTGAAGCTTTGTCTTTTTTAGCATGAATTACCATTGGATACTTTTTTCTAGGGTTGTTTTTGGGAAATTTAGGGATTTTTTAATAGAACTAACCCTAGTCACCTTACTTGTTTGTTGCTAGTTTTTAAAAAGCGATTTATTTGGGGAGGAAGTATAATGACAAAACAACCAAAGTGCCTATTAGGTATAATTTTAGCTCTAGTGATTGGTGCTGGTACTCCAGCTGTAGCAGAAAAAAGTCCAGCTGAATTTTATAAGGACAACGTAGTTACACTTATTTTAGGTGCTGGTCCCGGTGGTGGTTACGACTTGTACTCACGGACTGTGATGAAGCACCTAGTAAAACATATTCCAGGAAAGCCGAATTTTATATTGCAATTTATGCCTGGGGGCGGTGGCCAAAAGGCCGCGGGCTTCGTTTATAACGTTGCGCCCAAAGATGGTGCTAAACTTGCAAAGCTATCTAACATGCTACCTGCTTTTCAATTATTGCGGGGTAACGTGAAGTACGATGTATCCAAAATGAATTACATTGGTCGTGCGGCTTCTATGCAATATGTCACGATGGTTTGGCATACTACTGGCGTAAAAAGTCTTGAAGACGCAGCAAAAGCAAAAAAGCCGTTAATTTTCGGTGCTAGCGGTGTAAGTCAATCAAACTATATCGTTCCAACGGTTATGGGAAAATTGTTAGGCCTCAATGTTAAAGTTGTTGCCGGTTACCCCGGAACGGCGGCAATCAATAAAGCTCTCGAACAAGGAGAAGTCACTGGGCGTGCTGGCGCATGGTCTAGCTGGATCTCCAGAGCTGGACGACTAATCGATAGTGGAATGGTAGTCGCCATTGCACAATCAGGGTTAGAAAAATCTGGAGACATAAAAAATGGTTACGGAAAACCAACTCCTTTGCTTTTAGACCTGGCTCGAAATGACGATGAACGCGCTATATTAAAGCTTTTTGCATCAGATGCCGCAGTGGGACGAAATTTTTCTGCGCCACCTGGTGTTCCGAAGGCCCGCATTAAGGCACTGTGCCGCGCATTTGATGCCACGATGGCAGACAAAGCATTTTTGGCTGATGCTAAAAAGCGTAAACTGATTGTTGAGCCGAAGCCTTGTGAATGGCTTACCAAAGTAGCCGCAGACATCGTTGCTACGCCAAAGCCATTGGTAAAAAAAGCTCGTGCGCTTTTGGGCTGGAAATAATACAAATTTGAATGCATAGGAGAGGCGAATTATGAAGATCAAATCAATGAAAACTCTAGCCGCTTTGGCCACAATAATCTTACTTACCGTAGCGGGACCAGCGCAAAAATCATTTGCCGGCGACATTGAACTGGTTATTGGAACCGGAAGCATCAAAGGAAAATTATTTGCAGCGGGCAACGCTATCTCAATTGCTTCCGCCCTGCATGGTAAAGGGTTTAAAATCTATAATTATGGTACCAAAGGCGGGAAAGACAATATCAAGAGAGTAACCAAAAAGAAAAAATCAATTAACTTTGGTATGGTTACGGCAAAAGACTTATCCAAGGCAAAAACCAAGAAACTAAAAAAATTAAGTGGACTGATGTCTCTTGGGACTCTCGGGGGTAAAAACATTCTTCTGATTGTTCGAAACAAAGCTCCCAAGAAAGTTTCTAAGGAATCTTATGCAGCAGCAATCGCCAATGCTGTGGGTTTGCTGCAGTCTGGTAAAGCTAAAAAACGGATAAAGGCAGCGTGGGAAGGTTTTGCCCCTGCTTCAGCATCTGCGGCTTTTAAGAGAGCTAATGTAAAACTACATAAGGCTGCTATTAACTAGCTCCTTATTTGAATTTCGGGAAAAGGGTCGCAAGTTAGAATCGCGACCCTTTTTTATTTTATAGGCTCTCTCATCGTAACAAACTCTTCAGCCGCTGTAGGGTGGACCCCTACCGTCGCATCAAAATGTGCTTTGGTAGCACCAGCCTTTAATGCGACTGCGAGACCTTGAATAATTTCTCCAGCTTCAGGTCCCACCATGTGGCAGCCAATTACGCGATCCGTATTTTTATCTACAACCAGTTTCATTAACGTGGTCTCATCACGCCCCGTTAACGTGTGAAGCATAGGCTTAAATGTAGAGCGATAGATCTCAATATTGTCATATCTTTCCCGCGCTTGATCCTCGGATAAACCAACAGTCCCAATATTAGGGTGACTGAATATTGCTGTTGGTATATCGACGTAATCTGTGACTAGGTTTTCACCATTAAAAAGATTAGCCGAAAGCACCATAGCTTCGGCAATTGCCACCGGGGTAAGCTGAAAACGATCGATGATATCACCCAAGGCATATATACTATCAACCGAAGTTTTAAACTGATCATCAACTACGATTGAACCATCAGTTTTCATTTCCACGCCAAGCTGCTCGAGGCCAATATTCTTGGTATTCGGCACTCGACCGGTTGCATACATCACCAAATCCGTTTCCAATTTCGAACCATCATTAAGATCCGCAACCAACCCACTCTCACTTTTTTCGACAGATACAATATTTGTATTAAAACACAAATTAATGCCCTGCTTTTCCATTTCTTCCGCGAGATGCCGCCGAAGATCCTGGTCAAACCCTCTCAAAAATAAATCACCTCGATACAGCTGTGTTACCTCGGCCCCATAACCATGCAGTATACCAGCAAACTCCACGGCTATATAACCTCCGCCCACGATGGTCACTTTCTTTGGCAGTTCTTTAAGAAAAAACGCTTCATTAGAAGTTATTGTATGCTCCCGTCCAGGGATATCAGGCACCGTTGGCCAGCCACCCGTAGCAATTAAAATCTTATCAGCCGTAACTTCATTGTCCCCAACGATAACAGTGTGGGTATCTTTGAGTGTTGCGCGAGATTCATGAATTGTGACGTTATGGTTATGGAGAATATTACGGTAAATCCCATTAAGGCGTTCAATCTCTTGGTTTTTGTTTTCAATTAACCGATTCCAATCAAGCGAATTTTTATCCAAATTCCAGCCGTAAGCCTCGGCATCTTCAAAAGATGCGGCATAATGGGACCCATATGAAAAAAGCTTCTTCGGAACACACCCTACGTTTACGCAGGTTCCACCAAGATAACGCTCTTCTGCTACAGCAACCCTCGCCCCATATCTTGCGGACATTCGGGCACACCTAACACCACCGGAACCCGCACCGATGACATAGAGATCGTAATCGTATTCAGGCATTTCTATTTACTTTCGTACCAAATTTGGCTCAAAAATCATCTTTATCTTTGATGGACCGTAAAGAAAATAATAAGACTCTTTGGTCAAATATTATTATATTAGTACTTTATTTATCTATACCGCCCATCAAGGCATATTTAATTTCTACGAAGTCATCGATCCCATATTTTGAGCCCTCACGACCTATACCAGACTCTTTTACCCCACCGAATGGAGCTACTTCAGTTGAAATTATTCCCTCATTAATTCCAACGATTCCATATTCTAACGCTTCCATTACACGCCAAATACGGCCTATATCACGGCTGTAAAAATACGACGCTAGGCCGAACTCTGTATCATTGGCATACTTGATTACTTCTCCCTCTGTCTTGAAAGAAAATAGTGGTGCAACTGGACCGAAGGTCTCCTCCCGAGCAATTTGCATATCCTGCTTAACGTTTGTCAGGATAGTAGGCTGGAAAAAATTTCCACCGAGTTCATGGCGTGAACCGCCAACGGCAATCTCGGCTCCCTTCGCTACAGCGTCGGCAATATGCTCTTCGACTTTTTCAACAGCGTCTTTCTCAATGAGGGGTCCCTGATGAGTTTCCCCTTTTAGGCCATCGCCAACTTTCATCAACGAGACCGCTTCGGATAATTTTTCAGCGAAGTCATCATACACCCCCTCCTGAACGTAAATACGATTAGCACAGACACACGTCTGACCGGTATTCCGAAACTTGGAAGCCATCGCTCCCTGAACCGCTCCATCCAAGTCCGCATCGTCAAAGACGATAAAGGGTGCATTTCCACCCAATTCCATCGAAACTTTCTTTACCGTTTTTGCACATTGCTCCATCAATACTTTTCCGATTTCTGTTGAACCGGTGAATGTCAGCTTCCTTACAATAGGGTTTTCCGTAATTTCACCACCAATCGCCGCCGCACTACCCGTCACAACGTTGAATACACCTTTCGGAATTCCAGCTCGTTCCGCTAATTCTGCCTGCGCCAAGGCAGAAAAGGGCGTCATTGAAGCCGGCTTTAAAACCATGGTACAGCCCGCTGCCAAGGCCGGCCCAGATTTGCGTGTAATCATAGCGGCAGGAAAATTCCATGGTGTGATTGCAGCTACAACGCCTATGGGTTCTTTAACGACAACTACACGCTTATCTGGAGAAAATGTTGGTATTGTATCCCCGTAAAGACGCTTGCCCTCTTCAGCAAACCATTCAATAAAGGATGCGGCATAGACGACCTCACCCATTGACTCAGCCATAGGTTTGCCCTGCTCAGCAGTCATTAAGGTGGCTAAGTCTTGCTGGTTTTCGAGCATTAGTTCATACCAATTACGTAAAATTGCAGCGCGTTCTTTAGCTGTCTTCGCACGCCAAGCTGGAAGGGCGGCGTTGGCAGCCTCTATAGCACGACGAGTTTCCATACTGCCCATTTTTGGAACCGTACCCAGCACTTCACCAGTCGCCTTGTTGAAAACTTCCATGACCTCGCCCGTTTCAGCCGACACCCATTTACCGTTAATGTAGCATTGCTCACGCACAAGCTCTGTGTCGTTAATCGGCATAGTCAAATCACGTGGCATGTTGCTCTCCCTGTCAAAGTAGAAACATTTCAAATAAAAATTTAGTGTAATTCATTAAACTGAATATATGACGACAACTCTTCCCTGTTAAGCAAGAAAAGGGGGCTATTCTGATTTCCCTTCTGTTTCTAATTCTGCGACATGTCTCCTTCCTTGACAGTGGGCCCATAACCAAAACACCAATGCGATGATAGCGCCACCGGCAACTGTCAATTGCATGCCAATGATTGACGCAATCCAGCCAGCAACCAGTGCACCAAATGCCGGCATTCCCCAATTTAGAAGTATAAAGAAACTAACAGCCCGTGCTCGCATTTTGGAACTCGAAGAATTTTGAATCAAAGATTGTGCAGAAGTACCGTTAACCAGCATCAAAAATCCGATGAGAAAGAGAGGCAAGATTGCAACGAATAAATTTTCAATAAAGGTGAAAATAAAAAGTACCAGGGCAAGTAAAGCAAAGGAGTGTGTACACAACCTTGTCAATCCCTCAGTGCGACCTCTCCTGGCGAGCCAAAGGCAACTGACCATCGCTCCTCCTCCCACTGTTGATAAAATCGTTCCCAACGCCTCTTCGGGAAGCCCAAATATTAAGTCGGCATAGCCTGAAGCCAATTCCATAAAGGGACGAATAAACAGCCCGGTCATACCGAGAACAAACATTAGGAAACGGATCCCGGGGCTATGCCAAACATAACGGGCACCGTCGAGCATATCGCGCAGAAGTTCTTTCGATACCTTACCTTCTCCACCTGCTCCTTTTGTCGGTAAAAAGAATACCACGACATACAATTGGACAAACATCAGGGTCGCTATGGCAAATACTAAGTCTGGGGTTATGACACCGTCCCTTACTAGGACGAGGAGTGCCCCACCAATACCGGGCCCTATAAGTCGACATCCGTTAAATGTTGCAGAATTTAGGGCAACCGCAGATGACAATTCATCGCGCCCCACTAACGCATTTACGAGTGCAAGGCGAGGTGGTGTCGACATCGCTTCAGTAATGCCATGACAGATTGTCAAAGCCAGACAGAGATAGATCGTCATCACGTCAAAGTAGAGTGCCACCGTAAAACCCGCGCCGACACCAATGTAACAAAGCTGCATAGCTTTAATCACACGTATGTAGCCTATCCGATCTGAGATCGCACCCGAGAAAACTGATAACACAACCATCGGGAAAACATCGGCAAAAGCCATTATACCGAGCCAAGTTGGATCCTTTGTCAAATTCCAGGTTAGCCAGAGAACAGCAGTCCGGTAGATCCATCTTCCGATAGTCGAGACACCATTCGAGATCCACCACAAACGGTAGACCGGGTTCGCAAGTGCGGGGCCAATTCCACCAAGAAGTTTTGAAATTTGCATTAGTGTTTTTAGGTGCTCCGTTCCAGTTGCCGAGCCAATTGTTCAAGCGTCTCTGCTGATGTCCTTTCCGGGTCGATTTCATCGCGCCGCTGGGAGGCCAGAGGTGAACCACTCAACAAATCAAAAAGATCGGCAGCCCCTTTATGAATATTAGGTGTAAGCCCAATTGAAGAAAATGTTTCGGCAACCTGTTCCATTTCCCCGACATATCTTTCCGACAGTGTCGGTAACCTGATAAGTGCCTCATCCAATCTTTCAATATTCGCGGCCTGGCTCCTTGGCAAACGCTCACGCAAGAAATCGGTAAACCCGTAATGCTCTGCCGCAAGCATTACCGTAGTGTAAAGAGCGAATGCCCCCTTGTTGTACGCCCCATTACAAATCTTTATCGCCGAGCCCTGTCCAACCGCGGAGCCAATAAATTTGATATTAACGCCCTTTCCATCCAACTCGTCGAGTTTTGACGCTTCGGAACCAGAAGTACAAAAATTTGGAAAATTATCTCTTCGGGTAGGAGCGCCGCCAATGATACCGACATCTATAAAGATTCCACCAGCACCCTCGATTAATTCTTGTAATTGTTCGGCGGTTTTAGGAGAAGTCGCATTACAATCCGCAAAAACTGTTTTTGAGCCAGTTTCCCGCATTGCCTGGGACACCTGTTCCGCAACAGCCACCGCTTTCCCGGGATCAAGAATTGACAGGATTAAATCAGCTTCATCAACAAGTAAATTGAGTGAGCCTACATCCCGAAACCCGGCCTCCCTTGCTTTACGTTTAGTGTAATCAGAACGGTCGTTAAGGCAGCTCAGGACATCATATCCAGCCTTCTTAAGATGTCCCCCAACCGCACCGCCCATGTTGCCAGGACTCAGAATGCCAATACAATTTATCATCTTGTGTAAATCCCCAAAAAATATATGAATAAGTTCTTCTAAGAGCCTTTGAAGAGCTTAGCAAATAAGCATTAGTAATGACGTAATCACAAATTATAGAGCTTTCAGCCAATCAATTATAATATTTCTTCCGTTATCACGAACCTCGCCATGTCCTCCTTCAACCAATATAAATTTCGATTTGGGGTTGGGGGGTGCAGAGTCGAAAATCTCCTTTCCAGTGCCATCCGAGATCATATCGTCTTCCCCGGCTACCCAGAGAAAGGGTACATTACCTTTTATTTTAGGAGAGTTTAACCCCATTACTGCCTTGCCCTGGGGATCAAACCAGCTTAAATAGCTTTCAGCGGAAACTTCTATCTGCTTCTCCACTCCTTGGTTAATATCCATATACTCGGACTTTTCTTTACCCTGACCCGACTGAACTTTTTCTCTGGCATGTCTCACGTCATCTTCATGTTTTTCTTGCATGATATCTTTTTCGGGCCTATGGCCGGGGGCCATGGCGACGATTGCGTTAATGCCGTCAATAATTACTCCAGCTCTAATTGCAGCGTTAGCACCTAACGATTTTCCGAGAACTACAATTTTTTCAGCACCCCTTTTTTTCAAAAGTTTTATTCGAGGAGCAACACAGATTCTCAGAGATTTATCGACAGGATCAGAATATTTTTTAAATTTTGACCAGGCACATTGGGGGCTTGTTACTAAAAATCCCGTTTGATAAAGATCGATTGTTAAAAGCGATGAGTCGTTTCTTTTATGACCGACGATTTTATTATCGTCAGAACAAACCCATGGACCATTTCCACAAAGTCGAACCCATTTATCTTTAAAAAGACCCTCCTTACCGTAATGTTGAAAATCGGTATAAATCTTGGCGGGCATGCTCCACTTTGGATGAAGTATTATTACGCCAATTTTATCTGGAGATGTTTGAGCTACGACCTTTGTAAAGTCCAGCATACAAAAAGACAACAGTAATCCAAAAATACAAACGTTTTTCATATAATCAGCCCCTTTTAATCAGCCCCTTTGTATTGTCCTTATTTTTTAAGCCAAAAGGATTTGATTCTTAACCTATCATTTCTTTAAATATTGTTATTAAGTATTACCCAAAAGTTTGGAAATGAAAAATAGAGATGATTAGGAACCGTTAAAATGAAATGCTATGCAACCAGTAATTCGCCTTATGCGAGGAAAGTTCGTATCGCCGCCCTCGAGAAAGGAGTATACGACAAGGTTGATTGGCAAATGATCACCCGCGAGGAAAGAGCTGAAATAGTCCCTGATTTTAATCCACTCGGCAAAGTGCCGGTCGCGGTTCTAGATTCAGGACATGTGCTGTGTGACTCCCCAGTAATCTGCGCTTATGTCGATAGCCTGTCCAGCGATACAAACCTAATTCCTAGATCCGGTCCAGAAAGGTGGGAAGTTTTGACCCTCGAAGCATTGGGCGATGGTCTTGGCGAGGCCGTAATTGCCGCATCACAGGAAGACCAAAGGCCCGGTGAGAAGCGTTCACAAGGGGTTGTTGACCGACAAGCCGGCAAAGCCAACGCCGCGTTAGACTTCTTAAATCATGCTGCGAAAGATTTTAATACCCCCCCTCTAATGGGCGAAATCTCCGTCGCGTGTGCGTTGGGTTATATGGAATTCAGGGACGTTGTCCCGGGATGGCGAGATAAATACGCCAACTTGGGAAGCTGGTATGCTGAAATTTTAAATCGCCAGTCCTTTGTTGATACAAATCCAGACTAGTTCCTAATCATTTGATTCCCTTTAAGACAAATTTAGGCGGAGTGAGATCAACCTAATGAATGATCACTACCCATTAAATAGGGCGGTAATAGTCACAGGAGCTGGCAGTGGGCTTGGACGATCCATGGCTATCGCCCTCACTGAGGTTGGTTGTTCTGTGGCCGCTGTGGACATAAATATTGATCGCTTGAATAATCTCTCTATTGAAACTCAAACGCTTGAAGGAGAAATATTCCCAATTTGCCTAGACATAAGTGAAACGCCAAATTGTATTTCTATTGTCGAAAAAACACTCGAACGTTTTGAGCGTGTTGACGCTTTGGTTAACAATGCAGGCGTAAGTATAGCGATAATCAATCCCGATTTTCGGCGCAATAAGGTTATGTTTTGGGATGTGCCCGAAGACAAATGGAATGAAATGTTTGACATAAACGTAAAGGCGTCGTTCATCCTCGCAAAAACTGCCGCACCATTTATGATCAAGAAAAAATGGGGACGCATCGTTAACGTAACGACCAGCCTAGACACGATGATACGACC